>JBDUED010000001.1:0-64873 GCA_040002595.1 Dokdonella sp.
TGCTTTTCTGATGACCTGCGCAAGAACATCCCGTTTTCGCCGCGCTCAGCAATCCTGGTCAGCGGCTACGGCTGTTGGCGTCAAACGTTACGGAGCAGCCAATCGAGCGGTTTTCCGGATTTCAGTGGGCCGTGGTCGAGGGACGCGCTTGCGCGTCGCCGGCAAAGCGCTGGTTGCGTCAAGCAGTCCGGCCGGCAATGCCTGAAATATCCCCGCGAGTTGTTGCAGGAATCCCGCAATGGCCGAACTCTTGCGCCAGACCATGGCAATGCGCCGGCTCGGGGCGTGGCCGCGAAATTCGATCAGGTCGATGGCGTCTGATGGCGCAACCGGTGGCTGCACCGCGAGTAGCGGCAGCAAGGTGATGCCGACGTTGGCGGCGACCATCTGGCGCAAGGTTTCCAGGCTGGTTGCGCGAAAGCCGGCGCGCTCACCGGCGCCGGCAAGTTGGCACGCTTCGAGGGCCTGGTCGCGCAGGCAATGGCCTTCTTCGAGCAGCAGCAGGCTCTGATCGGCCAGATCGCCGAGCTTGATCGATTTTTGTGAGGCAAGGGCATGACCGCGCGGCACCGCCAACAGGAAAGGTTCCTCGAACAGGAATTGCTGATGCAACTGGTCGTCGTGCAGCGGCAACGCGAGGATCGCGGCGTCCAGGCGTCCTTCGCGCAACTGGCGCAGCAGCGCTTCGGTTTTCTCTTCGACCAAAAGCAACTCCAGACGCGGAAAACGTGCGCGCAAGGTGGGGATCACCTGCGGTAGCAGATAGGGCCCCAGGGTCGGGAAAATGCCCAGGCGCACGCTGCCTGATTCCGGATCGCGCGTGCGCTGCGCAGCGGCGCGGATCTGCTCGACGTCGTTGAGCACGGTGCGCGCGCGTTCGGCAATTTCGCGACCGACCTCAGTCAGCAATACCTTGCGCGGGGCGCGCTCGACGAGGGCGACGCCAAGCTCATCTTCGAGCTTCCTTATCTGGGTCGACAGGGTCGGTTGGCTGACGAAACTTGAAGCTGCCGCGCGTCCGAAATGCTTGTGTTCGGCGAGGGCGACCAGATAATGGAGATCACGCAGGTTCATGAGTTCGATGGCTCGATACATTGATTGCGACTATCGATGTTATTGTATCAATCAATTGGATTGATGGTAGATCCGGTCGTATCCTGTGTTGAGTGGGCCGCGCCCCTCCCGTTTTCCCCCGCCAACCCAAGGAGATATTCATGTTGACTGTCGGCGACAAATTCCCGGACTTCAAGCTGAAAGCCACCGTTTCGACTGAAAGCCTTGAAAAGGCATTCTTCGAAATATCCAATACGACGTACAAGAACAAATGGCTGCTGGTGTTTTTCTATCCGAAGGACTTCACCTTCGTCTGCCCGACGGAGATCAAGGGCTTCGGCGATTTGAACTCGCAGTTCGCAGACCGCGACACGCAGGTCCTCGCCGCCAGTACCGATAGCGAGTTTGTGCATCTGGCCTGGCGCCGCGATCACAAGGATCTGCACGACCTGCCGTTCCCGATGCTCGCCGACACCGCCAAGCGCCTGACGACTGCGCTGGGCATTCTCGACGCCGAGGAAGGCGTGGCCAAGCGTGCGACATTCCTGGTCGATCCAGAGGGCATCATCCGCTTTGCCTATGTGACCGACGGCAGCGTCGGGCGCAACCCGCAGGAAGTGCTGCGCGTGCTTGATGCGCTGCAGACCGACGAGTTGTGCCCCTGCAACTGGCACCAGGGCGAAGCGACGTTGAAGGTCGCCTGAGCGCCTCTACCTCATGCGCCCGGGCAGGCTGATTCACCCCGTTGTACGGCCGGCGTCGCTTTCCCCCTGAGACCGCTGGTCCGGGCGGCGACTTTTGCTTTCTCGAAGTCGTCGCCCACCTTTTTCTGCGATCCTGCCGACATGGCCGGGTTGCCTTGCGGAGACATCCATGAGCCTCGAAGACATCAAGGGCCAGTTGCCCGATTACGCCAAGGACCTGCGTCTGAATCTCGATTCGGTGTTGAGCGAATCGGGCGCGCCCGGGCTGAACGCAAAGCAGATCGCAATCGTCGCGCTTGCGAGCGCCATTGCTTCGCGTCACGAACCGCTTGTTCGCGCGATGGTCGCTCATGTCGCAGGCACCTTGAGCGACACAGAAGCCAATGCCGCGCGCGCCGCGGCCGCAATCATGGCGATGAACAATATCTACTACCGCTTCACCCACCTTGTGGGGAATGAGGAATACGCGGCCCTGCGCGCCGGACTGCGCATGAACGTGCTGGCCAATCCGGGCTGCGACAAGATCGACTTCGAACTCGCCTCGCTGGCGGTGTCGGCGATCAATGGCTGCGGCATGTGCATGCAGTCGCACGAGAAGACATTGCGCAAACACAACGTCGCGGCCGCTGCGATCCAGAGCGCGGCGCGCATTGCAGCCGTCATGCATGCGGTTGCCGTAACCGTCGAGCAAGCCAGCGCAGCGGCATAGGCCGGGCAGGCTGCGCGGCCGGCCTCAGGCGTACGCATCGGTTGCGACGCCCCGGCCAAGCGCCCGCTGCATCGACCCGTACACATGACGTATCGCCTATTGCCGCGCTTGCGGTGCTGTGGTCAGGTGGACGATTACCTTGCATGACGAGCTGCCGATGTCCCGTTTGCTGCGTGCTGCCCTGCTCCTGAGCGTCACGGTGACATCGCTTGCCGCTTTTGCGAAAGCGTCAACCGATGGCGTTCCTGTCGGCAAGCTCTCGTCCGATGCAATCCCCCAGCACTACGCGTTGCATCTGACCATCGATCCGCGCAGCGACCGTTTCAGTGGCGAAGAGCGCATCGTGGTCTTGCTCGCCAAACCGGCTGATCGTGTCTGGCTGCATGCGCAAGCCATCGACATTGCGACCGCTACCGTGGTCGATGCGAACGGTGTGCGCACGGATGCCAAGCCGATCATGCACCCCGATAGCGGGGTGCTCGAATTGCGTTTCGGACGCAGCGTGCCGGCGCAGACGATTACTCTCGCGTTTAGCTGGAGCGCGCCGTTCAATGCGCAGCTCGAAGGCGTTTACAAGGTCAAGGTGGGTGGCGACAGTTACGCGATCACGCAGATGGAACCGGTCAGCGCGCGCTTCGCGTTCCCGGGATTCGACGAACCACGTTTCAAGACGCCGTTCGATATCACGCTGACGGTGCCGAAGGCCGACGTCGCCGTTGCCAACACGCTCCAGCTTCGCGAAGAAGTATCCAGCGATTCAAAGTGGAAAACGCTGACCTTCGCGCCGACCAAGCCGCTGCCAACCTACCTAGTCGCGTTCGCGGTCGGTCCCTGGGACGTCGTCGATGCACCGCCAATTGCACCGAACGCGGTGCGCAAGAACGCGCTGCCATTGCGCGGCATCGGTCCGCGCGGCAGCGCCAAGCAGCTGGCGTGGATCTTGAGCCAGACACCATCCATCGTGAAGTTTTACGAGGACTACACCGCGCAGCCATATCCGTTCGACAAGCTCGATCTGCTCGGCGCGCCCGATTTCTCCGCCGGCGCGATGGAAAACGCAGGACTGATCGTATTTCGCGATGCGCTGCTCCTGCTCGACGAACACGCCTCAGCCAATCGGTATCGCGGCGTGTTCAACGTTACCGCGCACGAGATTGCGCATCAATGGTATGGCGATCTGGTAACAGTGCCGTGGTGGGACGACATCTGGCTCAACGAGGCGTATGCGACCTGGGCGCAGGCGAAGGTAACCAGCACGCTCCAACCGGATTATCACGCGCCGCTGGCGTCGCTCGAAAGTCGCCTGTGGGTGATGTCGAACGACAGTTTGCTGAGCGCGCGCAAGGTGCGCCAGCCGATCGGAGGGCGCGGCGACATCGAGACGGCATTCGATGGCATCACCTACCAGAAAGGCGCTGGTGTTCTGGCCATGTTCGAGTCGTGGATCGGCGCGGACGTGTTCCGAAACGGAATGCGCAGATACCTCGCGCAGCACGCGTTTGGCAGCGGCAGCTCGGATGATTTGATCGCGACACTTGGCGCTGCCAGCGGCAAGGGCGAGGCGTTCGGAAAGGCGATGCGCAGTTTTCTCGACCAGCCGGGCGTGCCGCTGGTGCATGCGGAACTTGCCTGCCATGACACAAAAGCGGCGTTGAAACTCAGCCAGTCGCGCTATCTGCCGTATGGCGTGCTCGCCAAAGGCGAATCGTTGTGGAGCGTGCCGGTGTGTGCACGCTTTGGTCGCGCCAGCACATCGACAACACAATGTTTTCTGCTCGACCAGCATGAGCAGAGCTTCGCGGTCGATGGCCCTTGTCCGGATTGGGTGTTGCCCAACGCGGATGCGCGTGGCTACTACCGCTTCGATCTCGCCGCTGCCGAGTTTGCCAAACTCGCACATGCGCTGCCATCGTTCACAGCACCCGAACAAATGATTTACGCCGATGCGGTTTCGAGCGCGTTCAAACGCGGCACGCTTGGTGCGGATGGGTTGCTCGATGCCATGCCCGCGCTGGCGCATTCGGACATGCCCCAGGTTGCGACCGCATTGCTGGATGACTTCAACTGGATTCGCGAACAGTTGGCTGATGCGGAAATGCGGCGCGTGCTCGACGCTTACGCGGAGGAAATGTATGCGCCGCGAATGGGTCAACTGGGTTACCGGCACAAGGTTGGCGAGGCAAGCGCGGCGACTGCCCTGCGCACGCGGCTGGCCGAGTTCCTCGCGATCAAGCAACGCAATCCGCGGGTGCGCGCCGAACTGGCCGCTCAAGGACGCGCCGCGCTTGGGCTCAATCGTGCAGAAGGCGTCGATTTCAAGCGCGCCGACGCCGATCTGCTGCCGACTGCGTTGAAAGTCGCTGTGCAGGAGGGGGGCGTGCGCGCATTCGATGCGGCGCAGAACGAACTTGCTCACAACCACGACACGGCGCAACGCTACATGCTGCTCGCGGCGCTCGGGGCGACGCGCGACCCGGTGCTGGGTGCACGTGCGCGCGATTTCGGATTGACTGCGGGGGTGCAGATCGGCGAAATGTCGCGCCTGTACAGCGCGCAGATGGATGAACCGGAAAATCGTGCGGCGGTGTGGAAATGGCTTACGCAGCATTTCGATGCGTATCGCGCGCGCATGCCTGCGTTCGAGCAAGCCTACGTGCCAAAAACCGTCGCGGAAGCACGTTGCAGCGCTAGCGAAGCGGACGAGCTTGCCAGCTTTTTTGCGCCACGCATCAAGGATCTGATCGGTAGCGATCGCGGTCTGGGGCAGACCCTCGAGAGCATCCGCCAGTGCGCGTCGCTGCGCGATCACGTCGGCAAGAAGGCGCTTGCGGCGTGGGCCGAATTGCATCCGGCGGCGAGGGTCCACCAGCCATAGCGTGCCTGACGGGTAGTCAGGCGGGTCTTCTGGTCGGAGCGGCGGAGGCGGCGAGGCGCTTGGTCGGAGCCGCAAAAAAGCATCGTGCCTTGCGGCGCTCCGACACAAGTGCACTGTTTCCTCATCAGAGCAGAGGGTTGCGGTACCGCGTAGCCGGCGTCTCGCCGCGTTACACTGCCCGCGGCACTGGCAGCGGCAGCAGCAATGGACGACCACGTTTCGGCGGCAATGGCCGCATTTGCGCGCATTCCGGAGCGCAATACCGGCGACAATTTGCTGCGCACCGCGCAGCAACATCATGTTGCGTTGTCGAGCATGGCCGACACCAAGGCCAACATCATCATCACGGTGTCTTCGATCGTGTTGACACTGTCGCTCGGGCGCGTGAATGAACCGGGCCTGCGCCTTTCCGTTTTGACGCTGGCGGCGTTTACGCTGGTCGCGCTACTACTCGCCATCCTCGCGGTGCTGCCCAAATACCGCCCGCTGAAAATTCCCGACGGACCGTTGCCGCCGGAATTCAACCTGATGTTTTTCGGCCATTTCGCCGAACTTCCGCGCGAACGCTTTCTGCTCGAAGTGAGTCGTGCGCTGCAGCCCGATGGCTCGCCGTACGCGAACTGGGCCAAGGACATCTATGCGCTCGGCACGTATCTGGCGCACCACAAATACCGCTACCTGCGCTACAGCTATCTGTTCTTTCTGGCCGGCTTCGTGCTCGCCTGCGCCGAGCAGTTTTGGCGTCTGCTCGCGTCCTGATCATCCACCACGATGCGGCACTGTCGGTAATGCGGTGGTGGGCGAGCCGAACCCCGACCGAAGCGCAGCGTCGTTGCACGACCATCGTCAGCTGATTCGAGGGGAAATTCATGCGCGTGTTCCTGCACGGTTTCATGTGGCTGTTTGCCATGGCGATAGCGACGATTGCATCCACGGAAAACGCGGTCGCCGAACCCGCTGCGCCCGCCGCGCTTGAATCATGGCGTGGCTGGGTGCTGCATGGCCTGGACTATCGCGCCTGTCCGCTGATTGCGGGCAAGGCCGCTGCGACGCAAGCCGATTTTCTGTGCGCATGGCCGGGCACGCTCACTCTAAACGCCGATGCGAACGGGGCGAATGTGACGCAGCATTGGCGGGTCGATGCCGACGCGTGGGTGCCGCTACCAGGGGACGCCAGCGTCTGGCCGCAACAGGTCAGCGTGGACGGACAAGCGGCCGCTGTCGTCGATCACGATGGGCCGGCGTTGCGCCTGGTTGCGGGTGACCACGAAATCCGTGCGCGGCTTTTCTGGCATGAGCGGCCGCAATCGTTGCGCGTGCCCGCGTCGATCGGTCTGATCGCACTCAGCGTCGACGGAAAATCGGTGGCACCGGTGCAACGCGATGGCGATGCGGTGACGTTGGGCCGGGTCGCAAACGCTGCGCCGGAGGCCGATAGCCTGGATTTGCGCGTGTATCGCCGCCTCAGCGATGGTGTGCCGGTGGAGCTGCGTACGGTAATTGAAATGCATGTTTCCGGTCAGGCGCGCGAAGAGGTTTTCGGTCCGGCACTTCCGCCGGGATTTGTACCCATGGCATTGAACGCGCAAGCGTGGCCGGCGCGGGTCGATGCCGACGGAAAGCTTCGCGTGCAGGTCCAGCCGGGCAACGAGACGCTGACGCTGGATGCGCGGGCGACCGCGCCGCTGACTGCGCTCACCGTGCATTTGCCTGCGGCGCCGTGGCCGGCACAGGAAATCTGGAGCTATGCCGCCGCGCCACGCTTGCGCGTCACGTCGGCGACCAGTGCGGTGCAGGTCGATCCGCGTGAAGCGGCCGTGCCGGCCGATTGGCTCGACCTGCCAGCGTTTGCGCTGGCCGATGGCGCGACGCTTGCGATTGAAGAACGCTCGCGTGGAGCTGCCGCCAGCGAGCGCAATCGCCTGACGCTCGCGCGCGAAATGTGGCTCGCCTTCGACGGTGCCGACTGGTTTGCGCGCGACCGCGTGCACGGCGAAATACTGCAGGGCTGGCGTCTGGATGCTGCGGCGCCGTACACGCTGGAACGCGCCGATGCGATCGGCAGCGGCCCCGGCGGTCGGCGCGAGGAGGCGCTGCTGGTCACGCGTGGCGCGCAACCGGATCTGAGCGGCGTTGAATGGCGCACCCCGGCAGTGGATCTTGCTGCGGGCTTGCGCATCGCGCCCGCCACCGCGACGCTGCCGGTTGCAGGCTGGCAGGACACGTTCGACAGCGTCACGACGACGCTGCATCTTCCCAATGGCTACAGGTTGCTCGGCGCGCCCGGTGCGGATCGCGCGGCGGGCAGTTGGATCGGCGCGTGGGATTTATTCGGCGTGTTCATCTGCGCGCTGCTGGTGTTGCTGGCATGGCGCCTGTTCGGCCTGGTCGGTGCGCTGCCGGCACTTGCCTACGTCGTGCTGGCCTACCATGAGCATGGCGCACCGTTCTGGAGTCTGTTCGGCGTGATCGCATTGGCGCTGATTGCGCGCGCGTTGCCGGTTGGTCGCTTTGCAACGGGCGCGCGTTGGTTGCGTTACGCAGCGCTGACATTGCTGGTGCTGGTGGCTTTGCCGTTCGTTGCGGACCAAATGCGCTACGCGATGCATCCGCAACTCGAGAATGAGGCAGCTCATGCATTCGTGGATGTCGGCATCGCGGGCAAAGCCGGACCGGAGCAGAAAAATGTCGTGGTCGCGGAACGGGTGACTGACGAGGCGACATCGATGGCGTCGCGCGCGTCGCCATCGCCGATGTCGCAACCGAAAACGGACGCAACTGGCGGCAAGCTCGAAACGATCCCGGTTTCCGGCTCGAACATCCGCCGCGTTGACCTCATCAGTCACTACAGTGAATCGACGGTGGTGCAGACGGGGGCGGGCGAACCGGCCTGGCAGCTCGGTCACCGCTATGAGTTGAGCTGGAGCGGGCCGGTGCTGCCAGGGCAGACCGTGCGTCTGGTGATCGCGCCGCCGTGGCTGGTGCGCATACTGCGCGTGATATTGGTTGCACTGCTCGCATCGCTGATCCTGCGTCTGGTGGCGCCGACATGGCGTTTGCGCCTGCCGCGCGGTGCTTCGGCCGCACTGACGGGCGCCCTCGTGCTTGGCGCCAGCGGCATGTCCGCACCGGCCCACGCGCAGACATTTCCGTCCGAAACCTTGCTCGCCCAATTGCGTGCGCGTGCCATCGAGGCGCCAACATGCGTGCCTGATTGCGCGGCCGTGGCCAAGGCCGAAGTCATTGCGCAAGGCGATGAGATTCGTGTCGCTCTGGAGGCGCATGCGCTCGAACGTCTCGCGCTGCCGCTGCCTTCAAACGAAGCGACGCTAAGCTTGCGCAGCATCACGCTCGACGGCGCGGCGCAGGATGCAGTCGCACGCGAGGACGGGAAAATCTGGCTCGCGCTGCCGCGCGGAGTGCATCGAATAGAAATGGTGTTCGTGGCCGCAGCCGACAAGATTGCGCTCGCGTTTCCCCTCAAGCCAATGCGGGTCGCGTTCAGTGGTGAAGGCTGGCAGGCCAATGGCCTCGGCGACGATCATCTGCTGACCGAAACCCTGACCCTGGTGCGTGTACGCAAAGCGGGCAATGTGCCAAGCGGCGCCGAGGTGCAACAATTTGCGCCCTTCGTGCGCGTCGATCGCTCACTGTCGCTCGGTCTCGACTGGACAGTCGAGACGACTGTTACCCGGCTCGCGCCCAAGGAAGGAGGCTTCACGACCACGTTGCCGATCCTTGCCAGCGAACATGTGCTGACGCCGGGCATCAAGGTCGGCAGCGCCGGCGCGACCGTTGCGCTCGGCGATGGCGACGCTGCCACGCAATGGAGCAGCAGCCTCGACAAGGGCGAAGCCTTGACCTTGACCGCACCAAACCTCGGCGAGCATGCGGAAGTCTGGCACGTGCTGGTCAGCCCAACCTGGCATGTCGATTTTTCCGGCGTGCCGGGCGTCGCCATGGCGGCGAATGAGGACGCGCACGACTACCGAAATTTTGAATTCCATCCGCTGCCCGGCGAGACCCTGACATTGAAGGTGACGCGTCCGTCTCCAATCCAGGGTGCGACGCGTGCAGTGGATGCCGTGCATGTATCGCATGCGGTTGGCCAGCGCGCGGCGAGCACCACGCTGAGCGTCACGATTCGCGCCAGCCAGGGCGGCGAGCAGACAATCGCGTTGCCGCCGGCATCGGAAGTGCTTGGCGTGAGCCGCAATGGTGAGGCACTGAATCTGCGCGCGCAGGCGGGAAAGATGAGCCTGCCGATCGTGCCCGGCGTGCAAACCTTCGAGCTGCGTTTGCGTGACAACACGCCGGCGGGATTTGTCACGCGGACACCGGCAATCACGGTCGGATTGCCGCTGGCGAACATCGATCTTGGCATCGAGCTGCCGGCGGATCGCTGGCTGCTCAGCGTCGGTGGACCGGCGGCTGGTCCGGCCGTTTTGTACTGGAGCGAGCTGGCCGTGCTGCTGCTGATCGCATTCGCGCTTGCGCGCACGCGACGCACGCCGTTGAAACTGTGGCAATGGATCCTGCTCGGACTGGGCTTCTCGACATTCTCGTGGCTCGCCTTGCTGATTGTGGTTGCCTGGTTGTTTGCGCTCAAGTGGCGTGCGCGGTCGGTGCCCGATGCGGCGGCCGTATTCAATCTGGTGCAGATCGGATTGGCCTTGCTCAGCGTCGCCGCGTTGCTCGCAATTGTCGCGTCGATCGAACAGGGCCTGCTTGGCGCGCCGGACATGCACGTGGCCGGTATTGGATCGACTGCTCAGGCCTTGCGCTGGTTTGCCGATCGCAGTGCAGACACGCTGCCGACCGCCTACGCAATCTCGCTGCCGCTGTGGACATACAAGTTGGCGATGCTGGCGTGGGCGCTGTGGCTCGCCAACGCGCTGGTCGGCTGGTTGCGCGATGGTTTCTCGGCGTGGATGCATGGCGGTTACTGGCGCCGCACGCCAAAGGCGGTTATCGAATTGCCCGTTGTCGATGCGCCCGCGGTGCAACCCTGATCGGAGTGCGCCAGCTGGTCGATGCCGCGGTAGCGCACATCGGCGGCGACAGCGCGCGCGCAGAAGCGGAGCTGTTGCTGGCGCACGTGCTGCAGTGTTCCCGTTCGTGGTTGTTCGCGTGGCCGCAATTCGAACCCGACGACCAGCAACGTGATGCGTTTGAACGGCTCGTCAGCGCACGCAGTGAAGGTCAGCCGATCGCCTACCTGCTCGGTCGGCGCGGTTTCTGGTCGCTCGATCTCGAAGTGTCGCCAGCGGTGCTGATTCCGCGTCCGGAAACCGAATTGCTGGTTGAACTTGCACTTGCACTCATTCCGCTGGATGCAATCTGCTCCATCGCCGATCTTGGCACCGGCTCGGGCGCGATTGCGCTGGTGCTTGCGCACGAGCGCCCGCGCGCAAGCGTAATGGCCACCGATGCCAGCATCGAGGCGCTCGATGTAGCGCGCAGCAATAGCGTGCGTCTTCGCATCCCGAACGTGGCATTCGCGCAAGGCCACTGGTGCGCGGCGCTGGGTGATGCGCGCTTCGATCTGATCGTGTCGAACCCGCCCTATATCGCCAACGGCGATCATCATCTGGATCAGGGCGACGTGCGTCATGAGCCGCGCATGGCGCTCACGTCCGGCGATGACGGCCTCGATGCGATTCGCTGCATCGTGCGCGACACACCAGTGCACCTGCGCGACGGGGCATGGCTATTGCTTGAACATGGCTGGCAGCAAGGTGCCGCGGTGCGCGAGCTGCTGCGAGGCGCAGGCTTCGCGGATGTTATGTCGCACAACGATCTCGAAGGCCGCGAACGCGTCAGTGCTGGCCGCGTTGCGTGTCAAAAAAACCCCGCGCAAGCGCGGGGCAAATTCTCGTTGTGATCGCATTGAGCCATCCTGCCCATCCGGTCCGTGGACTGTCATCCATGTGGCACCGCATCCAGCAGCGCGATGTCTCCGATCCTGATTTGGAAGGATCGGTGCGCGACGCTCACGCGCGGCGCAATCGGGGGAAATCTTGCGGCCCTTTTCGATAGCCGCCTTGCGCAGCAGGATGTCATTTTGTGAATTGCGATTTCGTGTCATGACCAACGCATGCGAGCTGGACTGGTGCACACGCCGTACGTGAACCGGTTCACGTTTCCAGGGAGTCAGTGTGCGCGGTGTTGCGCGGCCGAGAATATTTCCCGGCGGCGGGTCGATAGGGCGCTTTCGTGTTGGGTATCTGCCCGAACGACGCTAGATGATTCAGAATTTGGACTTGCGCGCCGACACCGCTGACGGCGGTCGCATCCAACCCGCAGCGACATGCGTATTCTTTCATTTCTCCTGCAACGAGCGAACAAGCGCCATGAAGAGAGTCCACGTTAAAAGTCGTTCGAGTTGCGCCGTCGTTCTGTTTTTACTGATTGGCGGAGCAACCGCAGGCGAACATCCGCCCAGCGCCAAAGTTGCCCAGGAAGCGCAAGAGCTTCTCGCTGAGACGACCACTGCCGATGGCCCCGGCGCGGCGATACTCGTGGCGCGCGGCGACGAAATCATTTTTCGCGGGGCACGCGGCATGGCGCAGCTGGAACTCGGCGTGCCAATGCGGGCCTCGAATATTTTTCGAATTGGTTCCAATACCAAACAGTTTGCAGCCGCCAGCATCCTCAAGTTGGTTGAACAGGGCCGTCTCTCCCTCACTGATCCACTGGCGAAATATCTGCCCGACTATCCAAACGGCAACCACATCACCGTCCATGAACTGCTCAACCACACCTCTGGAATCAAGGACTATACGCAGATCGAAGGTTATTTCCGGTCCGCGATCCGGGAGGACCTGGACACCAGCAAACTCATCGATGTGTTCAAGAATCTTCCTGTCGACTTCGCGCCGGGCACAAATTGGAAGTACAGCAGCTCAGGCTATATCTTGATCGGCGCCGTTCTGGAAAAAGTGACAGGCAAACCTTGGAATGAGGCAATTCGCGAACTGGTGCTGGCACCACTTGCGCTGACGCACACGAATTATGTTGCCGACCAAACCATCCTGGCTGGCCGTGCGGCGGGTTACAGCGTCGATGCGGCGGGTCACGAGGCCAACGCGCCTTACTTCAGCATGACGCAGGCGGGCGCCGCCGGCGGGCTCGTGTCCAATGTAGACGATCTGTTTCACTGGATGCGTGCACTGCACAGTGGAAAAATTCTAAATGCCGAAAGCTATCGCCGCCTTGTCACGCCTGTGCCGACGCCATCTGGTTCGCCGAGAGATTATGGCTACGGAATTGAAATTCACCAATTGCGAGGCATGCGTACGCTCGAACACGGCGGCCGCGACCCTGGCTTCATGTCGTACACCGTCTTTATTCCCGATGCCGCGATCAGTGTTGTGGCTCTTACCAACACGGACAGCCCGCACTTCGATTTAAGTGTTCTGACCCACAAGCTGGCAGCCAGCGCACTCGGTACGCCGTATCCAAAGCGCCATCCCGTCGAACTGACCGCCGACCAGATGCGTGATCTGGCCGGTGTCTACAAGCGCGGTGATGGTCGGCGGATTATTGCTGTACGCGACGGCAAGCTGTACACGAAACGTGACGGAGGGGGAGCGCACCTTTTGCGAGCGTCATCGAACAACGAACTGTACTTTGACGAAGTACTCGATTACTTCACCATCGTACGCAATCGCAGCGGTGGTGTCGTGGCGCTGGATGAGTTTCCCGATGGCGAGGCGCCAGCGCAACGTGAGCCCAAGCTGGATGAGTCGGCGCCATCCATCAACCCGGAAAACTAGTATCAGCCAGTTCCTCTCACGCCAAAATGGGGGAGGATTCCGTGCAACCGTGCGATGTCGCGTTCGGCGCTATGTCAGCAGATCAAGCATGATGGCTTTGGCCACTGCCTGCGTCTTGTTGGTGGCATCAAGCTTGGTCAGGGCGGCCGTAATATGAAAGTTGATCGTTCGGGTAGAGATGCCAAGAATCACTCCGACCTCAAAGGATGTTTTGCCCGCAGCCGTCCAACACAGTACTTCACGCTCACGCTTGGTCAACTCAGGCGCGATCTCCGCGGGGTGTTCGCTGGCGACGAGACTCGCGATCACGCTGTTTGCGGTGTGCGACAGCCAGACGAGTCTGGTTTCTGCTTCGTCCAGTTCTTCAGTTGATACGGCACCGTCCGAGCGGGACAGCGAAATCAATCCCGTCTCGCCCGATCGGCCATGCATCGCCAGTGTCCATCCGTGACGCACTCCGTGCTTGCGAGCTTCTTCCCAGAAAGCTCGCTGACCCTTGAACAGTTCATCCGTCCAGACGACCGGCATGGCGCTGCGCAAAGCGGTGGCAATTACCGGATCGAGTGCCAGGCAGTTGTTGCCGTGATAGTAGTCCTGCCAATGCGACGGATAATTGGTTGACCACGATTCCCTGGGGGCGTTGCCCAATGTGGGGAAACGAACCCCTATCGAGCAATATTCAAAACCAATGTCGCGGCAGATGTCCGCCAGTGCGGCAAAGACCTGTTCCTGGGCTAGGCCAGGTCGTGTGAGTCGATCCAGTTGGTCTTCTCGCCAGCTCGACATGGGGTGATCTGGCCTGCTGCGCTGATTGGATTGTCAAAATTGACAGTTGGCGTCCGCGATGCAACTACGATAATTGGACCAGACCACTCGCAGGAGTGTTTTTCATGATCCAGTCCGGGAAACGGTTGGTAAAACAGTGTCTCGAATATTCCGAAGACGGCTACATCCGTCTGACTTTTCAACAGTTCTGTGCGCTGCAATTTTCCCACAGACTGACCATGAACGACGACGATCTTCGCGACGAATTGCTTGAACAGGACGTGCCGGCCTTTGGAGCGGGATATTGCGAGTGGCGGGACATCAGTACTCCCGTGCAGATCAGCGTGGGTTGGGCCTGGTTTGTCACGGCCGATGATACGCCGCAACTCCTGGCTCCAGGTGGATTGAGCAGCAATGTGATGATCACGTCCGCGGGCGGCAACGATCTCGGGACAGGCAAGACCGACGAACTCCTCCGGGCGTGGCTGTCAAGCCTGCGTTGGCAGAAGGAAATGCACTTCTGCAGCTCTCCCCAAGGCGAATCCGATAGCCGATCAGTCCATTGAGTCTACGGTCCGGAACACGTCAGCGGGCGATTTCACCCGCTCGAACTGTAAAAGTTGACAGTTACCTGAGGGACCCTCTACCTCTTGAATAGCGCCATGGCCGCACGGAGCCGTGGCGTATGTTGACAATCCTCATTGGCACTTCCAGCCAGTTGCAAACAAATGTGGAATCGGCGCTTGCCGCTTACCGGCACAAAGTATTTGTCGAGCACCTGGGCTGGGAGTTGCCTGGCGCGCAAAGTGGGCTGGAGCGCGATCAATTCGATCGTCCCGATACGCTCTACGTCGTCGCCAGGGATCCGGACGGACGCATCTGTGGTTGTGCTCGTTTGTTGCCAACCGAGCAAGCTTATTTGCTTGGTTCGGTGTTTCCCGAGTTGATGGGAAACCAGCCGATTCCGAGTTCGTCCGAAATCTGGGAATTGTCGCGCTATACCACGCAAGTGGTCGACGGTGTGGCCGGTTCGCGACTCGAAGCGCGAGAAAGATTCCGCAGCTTGCTAAAAGGTGTCGTGGAAGCGGCCCTCGAAAGAGGCGCCAAACGGCTCATCACCTTCAGTTTCACGGGGGTTGAACGTCTGGCACGCAGCTTTGGAATTCATGTACACCGGGCCGGTGCACCGCAATTGATCGACGGCAAGCCAGTACTTGCGTTTTGGATAGAGCTCGACGAACAGACATTTCGTGCCTTGGGACTTCCGACCGCCTCATCAGTGATTAAGCACTGAAGGACCCTGTAGTCACCATTTCTACAACCCGGGCAACGCTATCAAGTTCAGGCGGATTTTCGGAATCTCGGCGCCAGACAACGAATCATCAAATCGCGCTGCGTAATGCCGGTGTCGTGATGAGGCCCGCAAAGCGGCGGCGGATCGAACTTTCGATGCCGGCCGGGTCCAGTCCGTCCACGCTAAGCAATTCCTCGCGGCTCGCGTGGTCGAGAAAGCGGTCCGACAAACCGAGCTGCAGCAGCGGCACCATTACGCCTTTTGCGTTGAGCAGTTCCGCGACACCGCTGCCGGCACCGCCGGCGATCGCATTGTCCTCGATGGTCACCAGCGCCGCGTGTGATGCGCCAAGTTCCAGCAACAGCGACTCATCGAGCGGTTTGACAAAGCGCATGTTGACCAGCGTCGCGTCGAGCGCCTCGGCCACTTTTGCGCACGGCGCGACCATCGCGCCGAATGCAAGCAGGGCAATGCCGTGACCGCGACGACGCACGTCGGCCTTGCCGATCGGCAAGGCCACCAGCTCTTTCGACACGGCGACGCCGGTGCCGCTGCCGCGCGGATAACGCACCGCAGCAGGTCCGGCGTGTTGGAAACCGGTCGTCAGCATCGCGCGGCATTCGTCTTCGTCGGCGGGCGCCATCACGAGCATGTTCGGGATGCAGCGCAGATACGAAAGATCGAAGCTGCCCGCATGCGTTGCGCCGTCCGGTCCGACCACGCCAGCGCGATCGATTGCGAAGAGCACATCGAGATTCTGCAACGCCACGTCGTGAATCAGTTGATCGTAGGCGCGCTGCAGGAATGTCGAATAGATCGCGACAACCGGTTTGGCGCCTTCGCAGGCCATACCGGCGGCGAGTGTCACCGCATGTTGTTCGGCGATGCTCACGTCGAAATAGCGCTGCGGGAATTCACGCGAGAAGCGCACCAGACCGGAGCCTTCGCGCATTGCCGGTGTAATCGCGTAAAGGCGCGGATCGCTGGCGGCCATGTCGCATAGCCAGTCACCGAAGACATCGGTATAGCTTGGTTTTACCGCGGCCGCTTTCTTGACAACCCCGGCTTGCGGATCGAACGGGCTGACCGCGTGATATTCGATTTGTGCCGCCTCGGCCAGCGCGTAGCCTTTGCCCTTGGTCGTGATCACATGCAGCAACTGCGGACCTTTGAGCCCCTTGAGCGTGCGCAAGGTGGAAATCAGAAGTGGAATGTCATGGCCGTCGATCGGGCCGGTGTAGTGGAAACCCAATTCCTCGAACAAGGTCGATGGCACGAACATGCCTTTGGCGTGCTCTTCCCAGCGCTTGGCAAAGCGCCAAAGAAACGAATCGCGCGTCATCATCTTCTTGCCGCTCTCGCGCAGGCGGTTCAAGGTCCGACTCGCCATCAGGCGCGCGAGCATCTTGGTCAGCGCACCGACGTTTTCGCTGATCGACATCTGGTTGTCGTTGAGGATAACCAGCAGGTCCGGCTCCACATAGCCGCCATGATTGAGCGCCTCGAACGCCATCCCGGCCGTCATCGCGCCATCGCCAATCACGGCGACAATCTTGCGATGGTCGCCCTTGCGCTGCGCCGCAATCGCCATGCCGAGAGCTGCCGAGATCGACGTTGAGGAATGGCCGACGCCAAAGGTGTCGTACTCGCTCTCATCGCGCTTGGGAAACGGCGCCAGACCTTCTTTCTTCTTGATTGAAGTAATGCGATCGCGGCGTCCACTCAGGATCTTGTGCGGATAGCACTGATGGCCTACATCCCACACGAGGCGATCGACCGGCGTGTCATACAGCCAGTGCAGGGCGACGGTCAGTTCGATCACACCGAGGTTCGCGCCAAAATGGCCGCCGGAGCTGGCCACCGACTCGATCAGGTACGCACGCAGTTCGGCCGCGACTTCGTCGAGTTCCGATTCCGGAAACGTGCGCAAGTCAGCGGGCGAATTGATGCGCGCGAGACGGGGATAGCGGTTGGGGTCGATCATCGTGGCGTGTTCGTGGGCCAGGCGGCTATTTTCGGCTCGCAGCGGGGCGGGAGCAAGGATGGGTTCGCATTTGCACGAGTGACTGCGATCGACCTGCCGATGGCCGGCGCCGAGACCTGTTCCTCAGGAACGCTTGCCCAGACCCTTGCGGATCGTCTGGCGCACGCGAATGTGGCGGTCGGCGTCGTGCGCCTCGTGCAGGCGTCGGGTGTGCGCGGTGAGCAAGTCGCCGCGGGTGAGGATACCGACCATGCGCTGGGGATCCTTTGCGTCGACTACGATCAGACGTCCAATGTTCTCGGCGACCATGTGATCGGCCGCTTCGCGCAATGAGTGGTCCTCGCGTACGAGGATTGGCGCGCGCTTGATCATCGCGCCGATGCGGTGCATGTCCGGCAGACGCACATCGAGCAAATCGCGGCGCGTCAGCACGCCACACATCCGCTCGTTTTCGTCGAGTACCGGATAGCCCTGATGCTGCGCATCGACCTTGCCAGAGTTCAGCCAGTGACGAATATCGCCGAGGCGATCGTCGGTGTGCAGCGACACCACGTCGCGTGTGCAGGCTTTGCCGGCGCTGACCTGGGTCAGGAAATCAGCCGTGTATTCACTTGGAACACGCACGCCCCGACGCGCGATCTTCTCGGTCATGATCGTGTTGCGCATCAGCAACGCTGAAACAAGATAGGCGGCGACGCAGCCTCCGAGCAGGGGCAGCAGGCCAAACGGCTGATGCGTCGTCTCGAACGCGAACACGACCGATGTCAGCAAGGCGCGCGAAGCGCCGGCAAAGATCGCGGCCATGCCGACCAGGCCCGCAACGCGCGGATCGATCCCCAGCTGTGGGGCAATCGCCACCAGACCCATGCCGATCAGCGCGCCGAGCGCTCCGCCGATGGTGAACAGTGGCGCCAAGGTACCGCCTGACGTTCCGCTGCCAAGCGCGATCGACCACGACAGGAATTTCATCACGCACAGGGACAGCAGCATGCCGACGCCAAAGTGACCAGCGACAATGCCCTGGATATTCGTGTAGCCGACACCGAGCGTCAGCGGCGCGAACCAGCCGATCACGCCAACGGCGAGGCCGCCTATCGCCGGCCACCACATCCAGTGCAATGGCAGGTTGTCGAACGCGTCTTCGATGCCATAAACGGCGTGCGTCACAGCCACGCTGACCACTCCCATGAACGCGCCGAGCAGCACGTAACAGGCAAGCGCCGCGCCCCCGGGTTCGGCGATATTGGGCATTGGGAACACCGGCGCCGAGCCGACCTGCGCATAGCTCACGCCGGTCGCCACGACGGTTGCCAGCGCTACCGGGATAAGCGAACGCGGTTTCAGTTCAAACAGCAGCAATTCGACCGCGAGAATCAGCGCGGATAGCGGTGAACCAAACACCGCCGCCATGCCCGCCGCGGCGCCCGCCGCAAGCAGGGTTTTTCGCTCGCCCGCCGTCACACGCAACAACTGGCCGATAAACGAGCCGAGCGCGCCGCCGGTTGCGATGATCGGACCTTCTGCGCCGAATGGTCCGCCGGTGCCGATCGCGATCGCTGATGAAACAGGCTTCAGGAAGGTGATGCGCGGCGCGATCTTCGACTCGTTGAGCAACACCTGTTCCATCGCTTCGGGAATGCCGTGGCCGCGGATCGCCTGAGATCCATAGCGCGCCATCACCCCGACGATGAGGCCGCCGATTACCGGAACGGCGATCACCCAAGCGCCCAGATGGTGGTCGGCAGGTGAGGAAAACGCAGTCGACCAACGCCCGAAAAACGCGACGTTGGTGACGATGCCGATCAAGCCAATCAGCAATCGAGCGATAAAAGCCGCTGCGATCGCAATCACTATTGCAACCAGCGAGATAAAAATCACGCGTCGGTCGACCAGGGTCGATCGGCGCGGCATGCGCGCGGCATCGAGCGCAAAGCCGAGGCCGGGCGCAATCGGCAACGCGTCGGTGGTCGCGACTTTTTCGACGCGAGCAGGTGGCGGCGGGGTCGTTTTCATCGGGGCGTCAGGAAACTGTTGCGACGCAGCATAACGAACCGTGCTGACTCAGACAAATGCAGTGCGGTCGCTTGCGGGCACAATCTTCGGCGATCGCAGACCGAGTTTCATCAAACCGTGGGGACAATCGCTACGCGTATTCGCCGAACTATTGGGGCCGTCGATCGCGCGGCAAATGATTGACCAGGAATTCCATCTGATCCGCAAGGATGTTGCGATTGGACAGGATCAAATGCTCGACCCAGCTTGGTCGGTACGGCACCGCAAGCAACGGCATGCCGGCCTGCTGCGGGGTGCGATTGCCTTTTTTCACATTGCACGACCAGCACGCCGTGACGACGTTGACCCAGATGTCGCGACCGCCCTTGGACACCGGCATTACATGATCGCGCGTCAGCTCGCCACGCGAGAAGTGATGGCCGCAATACAGGCACAACATGCGATCGCGCGCAAATAACGCGACATTGGTCAGCGCAGGCGCGGGATCGATCGCTGCAAGGCGCGCATGGCCGGTACTGGCGACGATCGGATGCAGATCGAGCACACTCTGTGCGCCAGTGTAACGATTCATGCCGCCGTGGATGGTCAGGCAGGCATCGCCCAGCGTCCACGCGACCGCGCCGCGCACATACAGACACACCGTGTCCTGCCAGCTCATCCAGTCGAGGATGCGCCCAGTGGAATCCAGGGACAGAACCCGGGTGTTATGGATGTCGCCCGACGTTTTGACCGCTGCAAGCATGAAACCCTCCGTTCCCGGGTACGCAAAGCGGTGGCACGATCGCGCGAGCGATCGCCGCGCAGCATAGACCAAAAATTTCAGGTTTGGGAACCGCAGCGCCTGCGGCCACCCGCAGCCAGAAGTTCTCGGCCATCGCGTTCAACCAAATTGCGCATCGGTCATGTCGAGAAGATTGGCCGCCCCGCTCCTCATCGCTGCCGCATGCGCGTGGATGCGCGGCAGGATGCGCGCGAAATAGAAGCGCGCGGTATGGCGTTTGGCGGATTTGAAATCCCCCGATTGTTGCGATGCGTCTGCACTGGCGACGCTGCGCGCCCACAGATACGCAAGGGCGATGTAACCGCAATAAAAGAGGTAGTCGTAGGCGGCGGCACCCATTTCTTCCGGGTTCGCCAGCGCGCGCTGGCCGAGTTCCCGCGTGAGATCGCCCCAGCCCTTTGCCGCATTGGCGAGTGGGCCAATGAATTCGCCAAGCGCAGCATCAGTGGCGTGGTCAGTGCAGAACGTGCCGATGTCCTCGAGGAAATATGTCAGGCCCACCCCCTTCAACTGCATGACCTTGCGTCCGAGCAGATCAATCGCCTGAATCTGCGTGGTGCCTTCGTAGAGGGTGGTGATGCGTGCATCGCGGGCGAACTGCTCCATGCCGTGTTCGACAATGTAACCGTGGCCGCCGAAAATCTGCAGCGCATCGTAGGTGCATTCGATCGACATTTCGGTGAGCAAACCCTTGACGATCGGAGTCAGGAACGACACCAGTGCTTCGGCGCGCTCTCGCGTTTCGACAACCAGCGAATGCTTGGCGATATCCTCGTGCAGATACGCATACAGGCCGAGCAGGCGGCCGCCCTCGGCAAACGCTTTCTGGGTCAGCAGCATGCGCCGGACATCGGGATGCACGATCAGCGGATCGGCTGGCTTGTGCGGAAATTTCGCACCTGAGAGCGAGCGCATTTGCAGGCGTTCGCGCGCATACGCCAGCGAGTTCTGGTACGCCCGTTCGGTCAGACCAAGACCTTGCAAACCCACGGCCAGGCGCGCCGTGTTCATCATGGTGAACATCGCGGCCAGGCCCTTGTTTGGCTGCCCGACCAGCCAGCCTTCGGCACCATCGAAGTTCATCACGCAAGTCGATGAGCCCTTGATACCCATCTTGTGCTCGATCGACCCCACCGCCAGCGCGTTGCGCGCGCCTACTTGTCCGTCTTTGCCAACCTTGAATTTGGGAACAATGAAAAGAGAAATGCCTTTCACGCCTTTGGGCGCATCTGGCAGGCGCGCCAGTACCAGGTGCAGGATGTTGTCGACAAAATCATGCTCGCCGGCGGTGATGAAGATCTTGGTGCCGCTGATGAGATAACTGCCGTCGGCTGTCGGCTCTGCGCGTGTCTTGAGCAAGCCAAGATCGGTGCCGCAATGCGCCTCGGTCAGGCACATCGTGCCGGTCCACTGGCCGGAAACCAGCGGCTTGAGAAACACTTCGCGTTGCCAATCCTCGCCGTGGTATTCAAGTGCGGACGAAGCGCCGTGCGAGAGCATCGGATAATTGCTCCACGACAGGTTGGCCGAATCGACCATTTCCTTGAACGCCGCCCCGACCGTTTCGGGGAACCCCTGGCCGCCGAACGCTTCGCGCGCGGTCAGGCCGATCCAGCCGGCGTCGACGTATTTGGCGAAGGCCTCCTTGAAGCCCTTCGGCGTGCGCACGCTGTGCGTGGCGGCATCGAGTGTGCAGCCTTCTGCGTCGCCAGAATGATTCAAGGGCGCCAGCACCTGCTCGGCGAATTTCGCCGCCTCATCCAGCACCGCATCGATCACATCGCGCGTCGCGGCCTCGCAACCGGGCAGATCTCGATACGTGGATTCGACATCGAGCACATCGAACAGCGCAAAGCGCAGATCGGCAAGCGGAGCGGTGTAGCGGATCATGGGATTCTCCTTGACGATGTCGCGATCATCGCTGCCGCCGTGAACTGCAAATCGATTCAGCGATAGGTATTTGCGACACCCGGCACCGGCGACAGCCGGCTCGCGGTATCGAACTTGAAACTTTCCTTTGGCTCGCTGGTGTCGATCGTGCCCTTGAGTTGATAGGCGAAATCGCCGCTGGGTGGCAGTTTTGCCGTTGTCTTCAGGATTGTCTCGACGACATCACCGCTGTTGCCGGGGATGTCGAGTTCGGGCGCCATCGTGATCTCACCGGCGTCCTTGCCATCGACGACGAGCTTGGCGACGACCGCACTGAAATGCATCGCGAACGTGCTGAAATTCTGCACGCGCAAGGTGATCTTCCAGCGTCCATCAGGCTGCACGGCCAATTGCTGGATGCTTGCGGTGGACGGATGGACCTTGCGTACCGGGCCGCCGCCGCATGCGGCAAGAACACTCGTGATCGCCAGGACGGCCAGAACGTGGAGAAGTTTCATGGGTACACCTCAAACACTCGTTTGAACCGGATTGACAAGCCTATCCAATTTGGATGGTCGCGCAAAGCACGAAGCCCTTTGTCGCACCCGCATGTCGGATCTGACGTGGGTCCCGACACTACCGTGGAACCCCCGCACGCCGCGTAACGAAGTCGCCGATCGGCACCTGACGGATGACGCGACCCGCTCGGATTCGCACGACCTCGTCCGCGAGCGCACCGACTTCGTTCGCATGGTGCGTGACCAGAACGGTGAACACGCGCAGTTCCTGCTTCAGGCGGCGCAGGTAATCAAGCACCTGCAGGCGCGCTTGCGCATGCAGGCCGGTGAGGGGTTCATCGAGCAGCAGCGCGCGCGGGCGCGACAGCAGGGCACGTCCGATCGCGACGCGTTGGCGTTCTCCACCCGACAACGAATGCGGTCGGCGATCGAGCAGGGCACGCAGTTCCAGCAGGTCAATGATCGTCGTCAACTCATGGCTGGCATGCGCGCCTTGCTTGGCCGCACCATAAAGCAGGTTCCCGCGCACATTGAGATGCGGAAACAGGCGACCGTCCTGGAATACATAGCCAATGCGGCGCGCGCAGGTCGGCACGCAGATGCCGCTGGCACGGTCGAGCAGACATTCGCCATCGATCACGATGCGTCCGGCGTGCGGCGCGAGCAAACCGGCGATCGCATTCAGCACGCTGGTCTTGCCTGCACCGGAATTGCCAAACAGCGCCAGGGTGCGCGCGGTGGAATGAAAGGCGATGTCGATATCGAAATCGACAAACGCGTGGCGCAGGCTGAGTTCGATCACCGTGCGTCCCCCTCGCGCTTGCGCCATATCGCGCCGCGCGCAATCACCGCCGCCGCGGCGCTGGCCGCGAACGCAACCATCAGGGAGACAATCGCGAGGCGGCGCACGCCTGGCATGCCGCCGGGCACATTGAGCAGTTCGTAGATCGCGATCGGCAAGGTGCGTGTCTGCCCCGGGATATTGGATACGAAGCTGATGGTCGCGCCGAACTCGCCGAATGCACGCGCGAACGCGAGCACGCAACCTGCCGCGATGCCGCGCAACGACAGCGGCAGCACGATGGTCGTGAAACGGCGCCAGGCCCCGGCGCCAAGTGTTTCGGCCGCCGCTTCGAGACGGCGATCGACGTTGTCGAATGCGATACGGACCGACAACACCAGCAGCGGGAAACCCATGACTGCGGCCGCAATCACGGCGCCGGTCCAGCGAAATGCGACGACGATGCCCATATCGGCCAGCAACTCGCCGAGCGGGCCATGCCGGCCGAACAGCGCCAGCAGCGCGTAGCCGGTCACGACCGGCGGCAGGATCAAGGGCAGGAACAGCAATGCTTCGACGAGGATGCGGCCGAAAAAACGTTTGCGCGAGAGCAGCCACGCAAGAGTCAGCGCAAACGGCAAAGCGCACGCGACGCTGATCAGTGCCACGCGCAGACTCAGCGCGAGTGCTTGTGCCTCGTCAGGCGCCAGTGCGATCACGCGCGTTCCCGGAATTTATCTCGGCGGCGCATCGAATCCTGCTTCACGAAAAATGATTTGAGCAGCCGGCGAATGCAACGCATCGAGCAATCGCCGCGCAGCCGGCGAATCGTGTCCGGCGACAATCGCAGCCGGATACACGATCGGTACATGCGTATCCGCAGGAAACGTCGCGACGATGCGCACGCTCGGTTCCGAAAGCGCATCCGAGCGATAGACGATGCCGAGCGGCGCCTCGCCCCGTGCAACGAAATTGAGTGCGGCGCGCACATTGTCGGCGGCGACGATGCGCGTCCTCACGCGATCCCAGATGCCGAGTTTCGTCAGCGCCGCTTTCGCGTATTTGCCCGCCGGCACGCTGTTGGGTTCGGCCAGCGCGAGGTGGCCGTCCGCGCCGAGCGTCGCGGCAAGATCAACGCCGGGAACGAGATCGAGCTTCACGTGGCTGGCGCTGGACGCAATCAGCACCAATGCGTTGCCAAGCAAATCCGCGCGCGTGCCTGCGACAATCAGCTTGCGTGCGTCCAGATAGTTCATCCAGCCCTCGTCGGCGGATACGAAAACCGCCGCCGGCGCCCCCGCCTCGATCTGTCGCGCCAGTTGCGAGCTGGCTGCGTAGCTGACCTTGACGTCATCAGGCGCAATCCCATCGACGCTGGCGAACATCTTGTCGAGCGCGGGCTTGGTGCTCGCCGCGGCAAACACCAGCAGATTCTGCGCAAACGCCGGACCGCCGAGCATCGCGACAAGCACGATTGAGCCGATCAGCATTTGACGGGTGCCCGTGCGAAGACAGGTGCTAGAGCGCGAGAACACGTTTCAATCCCTCTTCCACGCGTTGCGTAACGTGAGCGGGCAGGGGGCACACGTACTTGGGCAGCAGCAAACCCAGCGACGATCGGCGCCAGCGAGATACGGACCAACGCCAGAAGCACGGCACCACCGCGATGAATGCAGGCAGTCCGCGTGGGCCCGCGCGAAGCATGACAAATGATACCGCGGGAATGGGGATCGGGTGTCAGGCCGCCTTGGGGAGCGGTTGGCGACAACGCGGATCGGCGGTCGCGTGTCGCGCGCGCAGGCCGCGGCCGCTATCTCCATTGGCGTAAAACGAAGCGGAGCGCGCATTTGCTAGCATGGTGCGGATGTCATCCTCCGCCTTGCAAATTCTCCAGACCGTTTTCGGCTATCCCGCATTTCGCGGCGAGCAGCAGGCGATTATCGATCACGTTGTCGGCGGAGGCGATGCCTTGGTGCTGATGCCAACCGGTGGCGGAAAGTCGCTGTGCTATCAGATTCCGGCGTTGCTGCGCGAAGGCACTGGCATCGTGGTGTCGCCGCTGATTGCGTTGATGCAGGACCAGGTCGATGCCTTGCGCCAGCTTGGGGTCGAGGCCGCGTTTCTCAACTCCAGTCTTGATGCCGCCGCGCAACGCGAGGTGGAGCTCCGCTTCGCCAATGGCCAATTGAAGCTGCTCTATGTTGCGCCGGAGCGACTCTCCACCGAACGCTGCCTCGGTCTTCTGGCGCGCGTGCCGCTCGCGTTGTTCGCGATTGACGAGGCGCATTGCGTGTCGCAATGGGGACACGATTTCCGACCGGAATATCGCCAGCTCACCATCTTGCACGAGCGCTTTCCGAAGGTGCCGCGCATCGCGTTGACCGCGACCGCGGATGCGCCCACGCGCCGCGAGATTGTCGAGCGCCTCACGCTTGAATCGGCGCGGCTGTTCGTCGCCAGTTTCGACCGACCGAACATCTGTTATCGGGTGGTCGAGAAAGAGGATGTACGTCGCCAGCTCAAGGATTTTCTGGTTGCGCACCAGGGCGCGTCCGGCATCGTCTACTGCCTGTCGCGGCGCAAGGTCGAGGACACGGCGGACTGGCTGGTCGATCAGGGCATTCCTGCGTTGGCGTACCACGCCGGCATGGATGCAGCCACGCGCGCGTCGAACCAAAAACGCTTCCTGCGTGAAGACGGCATTGCAATGGTCGCGACGATCGCCTTCGGCATGGGCATCGACAAACCCGATGTGCGCTTCGTCGCCCACATGGACCTGCCCAAAAGCATGGAAGGCTATTACCAGGAAACCGGCCGCGCCGGTCGCGACGGGCTGCCGGCGGATGCGTGGCTGTGTTACGGCCTTGGCGACCTCATCATGCTCAACCAGTTCATCGCCAAGTCGGAAGCGGGCGAGGAACGCAAACGCGTCGAACGCGCCAAACTGGACGCCTTGCTTGGCTACGCAGAAACCACGGCATGCAGGCGTCAGCGCCTGCTCGCGTATTTTGGTGAAACGCTGCAGCAGCCTTGCGGCAATTGCGATAACTGCCTTGATGCGCCGCAGACGTGGGATGCCAGCGTGGTCGCGCAAAAAGCGCTGTCCTGCGTATATCGCACGGGTCAACGATTTGGTGCCACACATCTGGTTGCGGTGTTGCGCGGCGAAACGGACGAGCGCATCCGCAGCCTGCGCCACGATGAAATCAGCACATTCGGTGTCGGGGCCGATCTCGACAAGCAGCAGTGGCGCGGCGTGTTTCGCCAGTTGGTCGCCGCCGGGCTGCTCACGACCGATGACGAAGGCTTTGGAACCCTGCGCCTGACCGCGGCAAGCCGCGACGTGCTGAGCGGCGCGACGCCGGTGCATTTGCGCCAGCAAGCCGATCGCACTGAACGGCGCGTGTCGCGAAGAAAAGCGCGTGGCGAACGCGCGCGTGCGGGTCTCGATATTGCGCCGCACGAGACGTCGTTGTGGAATGCCCTGCGCAACCTGCGCGCGCGCCTGGCGAAGGAACAAGGCGTACCGGCGTACGTGATCTTTCACGACGCAACCTTGCTTGCGATGCTGCGGGCCAGGCCGCAGACCTTGTTGGCGCTGGCTGCAGTCAGCGGGGTCGGCGAACGCAAGCTCGAACGCTACGGCGATGCCTTCATCGGCGTGCTGGAAGGCGTTCCCGCGTAGCTCGCCGACCACCGTGTTTGGCGGCGATGTCTCAATTGGGTCCCGTTTGACGTTTCTTGATCCCGCGCGGCCTCCCTGTCCGCGCCACCGTGATGGAGACCGAGATCATGAATTACCCGAACAACACTTTCTTGCCGCGCCTGCGCCCCCTTGTCGCGTGCCTTGCCGCCTGCATGGCCGCATCAGCGGGGGGTGCGCCAGTGAACTACGCCTCGCTGTTGCCGGCGGGATTGTTGCCAGCACGTCCCGCTGTCACCGTGCCCGTTGTCCGGTCGAGCGCTCCGCGTTTACCGGCCACTAACCGGGTCGTGAGCAACTGCAACGACAGCGGCACAGGCAGCCTGCGTGATGCGCTGACCAACGCGGTCGACGGCGACTCGGTCGACCTGACTCAGCTCAGTTGCAGCCGTATCTCGCTCAGCACCGGCGCGATTGTGTTCGGCGCCGCCAGTGTGGCGGTCGACGGACCGGGCGAAAACAAGCTGCTCATCGATGCCGCGCTCAGCGGCGCCGCGCTCTATCACCTTGGCGGCGGCACGCTCTTGGTGAGCGATCTCTCGATTGGTTACGGCTTCAAGTACCGCAGCAACGCCGACGCGAAGGGTTCATGCGTGCACACTGAAGGCAACGTGATCCTGACCAACGTCGCCATCGACACCTGCAACACGGTGAGCGCGGGGACGCATGCGGCGCTCGGTGGCGCGGTGTGGTCGGGCGGTACTACCCAGCTCGATCACAGCCGCATCAGCAACAGCGAGGCGCATGCGAAAGGCAACGGCTACGCCAGCGGCGGCGGCGTGTACGCGCTCGGTGGCCTGACTTCCCTTTACAGCACGATCGACCACAACGTGGCGCTGAGCCAAAGCGCGACACCGACCTTCGGTGGCGGCGCCTTCGCGCGCGGCAGCGTGCTGATTATGGGCACCACGGTGTCGAACAATCAGGCCGCGCGCATGGGTGGCCTCGCCTTGGCCGACAACGGCGGCCACGCGGCAACGATCATCAACAGCACCGTATCGGGAAATGTCGCGCAGGAAATCGGCGGCGTATTCGCGCGCCCGGCGCTCAATCTGTACAACAGCACCATCGCCTTCAACACGTCACATGTGTGGACTGATGGCGCCAGTCACTTCTTCGGCGCCGGACTCTACATCAAGGTGGGGGGCGAGATGGACAGCACGATCATTGCCAACAACGTCAATACCGATGCAGCGGCGCCGACGCCGACCGCCGACCTCACCGGCGCCGCGGGCGCGGGCTTCAGCGGCGGACACAACAACGTGATGTTCTGCGGCAGCGCCTGCCCGACCGATACCTCGCACGAAGATCCGGGCCTGCATCCGCTACAGGACAATGGCGGCCCGACACTCACCCATGTGCCGACGCCGGGACAGTGGGATACCTTTGCCGGCAGCAACCCGCTCAACTTGCCGTGGGACCAGCGCGGTCCCGGATTTCCGCGCGATCCGGTCGGCGACCCCCTCGAAATTGGCGCGTTCCAGCCGAACTCAGACATCATCTTCGCCAACGGTTTCAACTGAGGCCTGCGACCTGCCGCGAATGCGCTGCTTACGAGGCGCGCATCGGTGGCAGCTATCGTTGACGATGGAGGGGTCAAGCCAACTCCGGGAAACCGTCACTCCGGCACAGCGCAGCAGCTCAGGCGTCGGCGCCTTGCAGCGGCAAGCCGAGCACGCGGTCGCGCTGATGCTCGAGCAGGCCCAGGCCAAGTTGCATGCCGGTGCCGATGCGTTGCGCGTAGTCGATCATGATCTGCGCCGAGCAAGCGTCGAAGATTTCACGGCAGGTTTCCTCCCACAACGCCAACCAGCGGGCAAAATGTTCGCGTCGGATCGGGTGCGGGCGATGCATCCCCAAAGGATTGCCGCGATAGGTGCCGGCGCGCAACACCACACCGACCCAGAAGGAAGTCAGCAGACGTTTGTGAGCTTCCCAGTCGTGCACAACTGGATTGAAGACCGCGCCGAGCAAGACATCGGCGCGGACCTTCTCGTAGAAGCGATCGACCAGGATCGCCAACTGCTCTGCATCGAGCATGGGCGTGGCGTTCGCCGCAACACTCATTTTTTTGCGACGGTGAGCGTGCCTTTCATCAAGGCCGCGTGGCCCGGGTACGAACAGAAGAACGCATACGACTCGCCGGCTTTGAGCTTGCCGAGCGGAATCGTCGTCGTGTCCGACTCGCCGCCGCCAACAATGCGCGTATGCGCAATCACGCGCGTGTCGCCCACCTTGAGGTAGTTGTTTTCGAGGCCGGCCTTGAGTCCGTCGGCATTGACCGCCGCCTCGTCCGCGGCACTCGCCAGTACCCAGTTATGTCCCATCACGTTTTTTGCGAGGGTACCGGTGTGCTTGAGGGTGACGGCGAAAGTCTTGCAGGTCGCCGGTACCTCGATCGTCTTGAGGTTGAACTGCATCGCATCGTTGCCTTCGATCGTGGCCGCGCAATCAGCGGCCCACAGCGGCGTGCAGGAAAGGCCCAACAGGGCAATGGCGAACAATTTGTTCATGACGTTTGGTCTCCGTAAATAGGGAAAGACGTGAATCAGGTGGCCAAGCATGGACCCGGCGCTGACACTGCGCCCTGACCTGGATCAAGTCCCCTATGCGCGTGTGATCGGAGGCAACTTAGGCATTTGTTCGCAGCCAGCCACTGCTTGACTTCGCTCCGCTTGACTTCGCTCAAGGTAAACCCGCCGGCAGCCGTTTACCTTGGCGGCGGCCGGCGATCGCGCCGATCGACAATCATCTTGGGGTTTCGTCATGCGCGTTTCTGTCTGTTTTCCCAAACGTCGCGGTTGGCGCTTCGCCACCCTGTTCGCGTTCGCCGCCGCCTGCGCGTCCGCATGCGCCGAACCGCCGCCCACAAGGGAGTTGGCGAGCGGTCCGACGATCGATCTTCGCTTTCGCTACGAAGGCGTCGACGACGCGGCATTCGCGCGTGATGCAGATGCCAACACTGTGCGCCTGCGCCTTGGCTATCGCTGGATGTTCACGCCCCGCTGGCAGATGTTTGTCGAAGGCGAGGGCGTACGTGCGTTGTTTGCAGAGCACTACAACAGCAGTGCGAACGGCAAGACGCAGTATCCAATCGTTGCCGATCCGGAATCGAACGAGATCAACCAGGCCTATCTGGGTTATGTCGGCGACGCATTCGGCGCCACGCTGGGGCGCCAGCGGTTGCTCATCGACAACCAGCGTTTCTTCGGCAATTCAGGCTGGCGCCAGAACGAACAGACCTTCGATGCGCTCGCGCTGCGCTACGCGTTCGCCGATGGCGGTCCTACCCTGAGTTATTACCACCTCGTGCAGGTGCTGCGCGTTAACGGCCACGAGAATCCCAATCCGTTGTTGCGCGCGTGGGACCTCGATGGCGACCTGATCAACGTGAGCCAGAAGCTGCCGCTCGGCGTGCTCACCGGTTACGGCTATTTCGTCGAGAACCGCGACATCGCGACATTGTCCACGCGCACCACCGGCCTGCGCTGGAGCGGCACCCAGCCGTTCGACACGCTCACGTTCGCATGGTCGGCAGAGTTCGCAACGCAGTCGGACTGGCGCAATAATCCGGTGGCGCAGCAGGCAATTTATCGACTGATCGAGCCGGCGCTGACCTGGCACGGCGTCACCTTGAAGGCCGGCTGGGAAGTGCTCGGTGGAAACGGCCGCTATGGCTTCGCCACGCCGTACGCGACCTTGCATGCGTTCAATGGTTGGGCAGATCGTTTCACGACGACGCCCAAGGACGGTCTCGATGATCGTTATCTCGGAGCGAACGGGAAATTTGGCAAGGCCGCGTGGGCTGCGGTGTTGCATGATTATCACGCCGACCACGGCAGCCAGCGCTACGGTCGTGAATTCGACACGTCGCTGGGTTACCCGCTGCATCCGCAATGGACCGCCTTGCTCAAGTACGCCGATTACCGCAGCGATGGATTCGCGAGCGACGAGCGCAAGCTGTGGGCCAGCGTCGAATACCGGTTTTGAGCGCGAGGAGGGCAGCACTGGCCGCGAAGGTCATACGCGTTGCGTGGGCGCCGAATGGATTTTTCCACCGTGATTTCCCGCGCGGGCGCACGCGCGGGAAGCCAGAGTGCAGGCAAACCACTGCGAGCCCGACCCTGCCGGCGCCGCATTTTTTAATGCTTCAGGCCGTGCCAACCGGATAAACTGCTGCACGCCTTCGTCTTGTTTACGGATCACCCACCCCGCAATGTCACGAATGGGTATTCGCTTCGCCCCGTCGATCGGTTCGGCAGGACGTTCCTCACCGCGGATTCGGCGCGTGCGCGTACGGGCGGTTTTTTTGCCGGGCATCCTGGGTGCACTTTGCGCATTGGCTGGCTGTGCGGTGGCTCCCCTGCCGCGGCTCGACGACCGCACGCCGCAGGGGTGGCAGCACGCGTTCGCGCCCGATGACGCACCCGCGGCGGACCTGCGCAGCTGGTGGACGGCGTTCCACGATCCGCAACTCGATCGGCTGATCGACAAGGCGCTCGCCGACAATCTGACGATTCGCCAGGCGGCGCTGCGCATCGATGCATCGCGGGCGCTGGCCGGCAGCGCGAGCGCGGTGTATTTGCCGCAGGTCGGTGCGCATACGTTTTCCGAACCGGCCCCCGATAGCAGCGCGAGCTATTTCCAGGTGGGTTTCGACGCCAAATGGGAGCTTGGCCTGTTTGGTCGCGCGCAAAGCCGCGCGCGCGTCACCGCAGCGGATCTGCGCATCGCGCAGAGCGACGCGCAGGCGGCACGCGTCAGCGTCGTAGCCGAGGTCGTGCGTGCGTATGCGAGCCTGCGCGGTGCGCAGCAACGTCTCGCCTTGCTGCAGCAGATGACCGCGATCGCGGCCGACAGGATCACCCTCACGACGACACGCTTGCGTCTGCGTCTGGCTTCCACGCGCGAACTGGCGCAGGCGCAGGCGGAGCAGGCGTCGGCCGAAGCGGCGCTGGCGGAGCCGCGGCTCGCGATCGACCGCACGCGCCAGCAACTGGCTGTGTTGCTCGCGCAGGACAAACCTGACGTCGATCTTGCAGCCCCGGTCACGCCGTTGCAGCTTGGCGATATTGGAATCGCAACCGCGCCAGCCGACCTGCTGCGCACGCGACCGGAAATCCGCCATGCGGAAAATGACGTGTTGAAGGCTGCCGGCGAATTGGGTCTGGCACGCGCCGACCGGTTTCCCCGTGTCGGCCTTGGCGGCTCGCTGACGTATTCATCGCGCGTGATCGGTCACACGCGTTTGGCGGATGCGGATGGCATCGCGACGTTCGGCCCGGCCATCGATATTCCGTTGTTCGACTGGGGCGCACGCCGCGCAGTGCAAGACGCGCGCGATGCAGAACTCTCCGCAAGCCTGCTCGCCTACCGCCAGTCCGTGCTCGAGGGACTGGCAGAAGTGGAAACTGCAATGGCCACGCTGGAACATTCGCGTGAACGCACCGTTGCGCTCGCGCGCGTACTTGCCAGTCTCGAACGTGGCGATGCGGTCAGCGCGACGCTGCAGCGGGTCGGCCTTGCCGATGATCGCGATCGCGCCACGGCGAGTATTGCGCTGGTGCAGGCGCGGCTCGACCTCGCGCAGACCGAACAGGAACGCAATGTCGCTTTTGTTGCGTTGTACAAAGCACTTGGCGGCGCGCCGTTGCCGGTTGCGGAGTCGCAATCCGTTCCCTCGTCGTCTTATCCCGGGCGCGGCAAGGACGCGGGACGATGATTGCGCTTGCGCGCAAGACCTTGATCCACGAATGGCGACGCTTCCTGCCGTCGGCACTCGCGGTAGCGTTTTCCGGCCTGCTGCTGCTGGTGCAGGCCGCCCTCGTGTTCGGCATCTTCAACAGCTCCGCGGTCTACATCAAGAAATCCGGCGGTGATTTGTGGCTGGGTTACCCTGGCACGCAAAGCATCGAGTTGGGCCGGCCGATTCCGCACGACGCGCAAATCAAGGCGCTGATGGATCCGGCGGTAGAACGCGTCGAGGCGTTCAACTGGATCGATGGGGACTGGCGCGGTCCGGCCGACAAAGGCGGCGTCTCGGTATTCGTGTCGGGCATCGATGCGCGTGCGGACGGGCTGCTGTTCGCCGATGTGCTGACGCCGCAACTGCGCTCGAAACTCGACGAACCCGAGGGCGTCATCGTCGATCGTGCGGATCTTGCCAAACTCGGGTTGGGGGTCGGCGGCCAGGCCGTCATCAACGGCCATCGCGTGCGCATCGTCGGCGTGGCCAACGGCCTGCGCGCGCTCGGTGGCGTCAACATCGTGACTTCACTTGCGACCTCGCGGCGTCTGGACAATGGCGACAGTCATGGTGAGGTTGCGTATTACGTGGTCAAACTGCGCGATCCGAATCAGGCGCAAGCGGTTCGCGACCGCCTGCAGCCGAGCGGCCAGACGCGCCGTTTCGAGGTCTGGACGAGCAACGCGTTTGCGCGTCGTGCGGTTACCTACTGGATGTTCGAGACGGGCGCCGGCCTTGGCGTGCTGTTTCTCGCCTTCGTGGTCTTCATTGTCGGCGCGGTCATCACCAGTCAGACCTTGATGGGCGCGGTGGCCGGATCGATCCGCGAATACGCGACCTTGCATGCGCTCGGCGTCGGCTTCGCCGCGTTACGTCGGGTGGTGCTCAAGCAGGCCGCGTGGGTCGGAGCGTTCGGCCTCATCGTCGGCGGTGTCGCGACCGCACTCGTCGTCGTGCTCGCGCATCGGCGCGATGTGCCGGTGCAGCTCGACGTGAGCACGGTCGCAATCTGCGCCGCACTCGTCATGGCGATCGCCCTGGTGTCGGGACTGATGGCGTTGCGCACGTTGCGCCATGTCGACCCCGCATTGTTGCTGCGCTGACCCGATGGCCGTGCTGCTTGCCGATTCGTTGTGCAAATCGTTCGTCACCGGGGCGGTGCGCACAGACGTGCTGCGCGGGCTTTCGGTCAGCATCGATGGCGGTGAACTGACCCTGGTGTCCGGACCGTCTGGTTGCGGCAAGAGCACGCTGCTCGCGATTCTGTCCGGCTTGATGCGTCCCGATAGTGGACACGTGCAGGCGCTGGGGCAGGATCTCGCCCGATTGAAGCCGGTCGAATTGGAGCGGTTTCGTTTGCACCATACCGGCTTCATATTTCAGGGCTTCAATCTATTTCCGGCGCTCACCGCCCTTGAACAAGTCGCGTTGCCGCTCGGCTATCTCGGGCTCACCAATTCCGCCGCATTTGCGCGTGCGCGCAGTGCACTGGAAGAAGTCGGATTGGCCAGCCGCATGCAGCTCAAACCCGCCGCGCTTTCCGGCGGCGAGAAGCAGCGCGTGGCCATCGCGCGCGCTTTGGCGAAGGAGCCGCAATTGCTGTTTGCCGACGAACCAACCAGTTCGCTCGATGCTGGCAACGGCCAGATCGTGATCGACACGCTGCACCGGATCGCGCGCACGCATGGCGCGACCGTGCTGTGCGTCAGCCATGACCAGCGCCTGGTCGCGCATGCTGATCGCGTACTTGCGATGGAGGATGGCAAGATACTCTCGGATCGGCGCTTGCGGTCCACCACGCAAGAGGATGCATCATGATGAGGATTGCCTGCGCACGATGGCTGGTATTGACCGTTGCAACGGCACTTGCCGCCTGTTCGCAACCGGCGCGGGCGCCGGTCGCGGTCGCAGCTTCCGCGCAGAGTCCGTATCTGGCGATGGCGCGGGGCCAAGTGGACGTGGAGGGTGGCTTGATCCGCATCGCCACGTCCCGCGATGGGCGCGTCGAGGAAGTCAAGGTCGAAGACGGCGACACGGTCAAGAAGGGCGACGTGCTGGCCGTGCTCGATGCACGCCACGCGCGCAGCGTCGTCGGCGTCGCCGCGGCGAATCTTGCGCAGGCGCAGGCACAGATTGGCGTATCCCGCGCGCGCATTGCGCCGGCCGAGCAACAGGTGCAGCGTCTTGACGAGGCGGCCAATGCGGGCGCCGCGACCGGCCAGTCTGCCGACGATGCGCGCGCCGCGCTGGCGCTGCTCAAGGCCGAGCTGAGCGTCGCCGATGCCGCGGTGAAGGTTGCGCGCGAGCAGCTCGATCAAGCGCAAGCGCAACTCGATGGCCATCTCATCAAGGCGCCGGTAAGCGGCCGCATCGTGCGCCGCTCGGTGCATGTGGGGGATGCAGTGTCGGCGCAAGCGGCGAGCGAATTGTTTCAGTTGCTGCCCGATCGCCCCCGCATCGTACGCGCCGAACTCAACGAGGCGTACGTCGATTTGGTCAAGCCCGGTATGCTGGCCGAGGTCGTGCGCGATTCCGACCAGGGCGCGCCGGTCATTGCGCGCGTCGTGCGCGTCGGCGAAGTGTTTGGGCCCAGTCGCTTGACCGATGATCCGGTAGAGCGCGCCGGCGCTCACGATGTCGAGTGCGTATTGCAACTGGATGATGGCGAGTTCCGCATTGGCCAGCGCGTGCTGGTGAGGTTCAAGCGCTGAGCTGTACTGCAGCGCGCAGGCTGCATGCGCAAGCGCGACGCGGCAGTGTTCCGGGACCCACGGTCCGTGCATCGTGAAAGCGTTCCGAAAGATGCGTATCGCTATCCTGTGCGCAGGAACGGCCCGTATTGGGCATCAGGAACGCAATCAGTGTCCAACTGGACAATCTTGTGCGACTTCGACGGCACCGTATCTGTTGAGGACATCACCGATTCCCTGCTCGAACGCTTCGGTCGGCCTGGATGGCAGGCCATCGAGCACGCGTGGCGACGTGGGGAAATGGGTTCGCACGACTGCATGGCGCAGCAAGTAGCGTTGCTCGATGCGAACCGTGCGGAGCTGGATGCGCATCTGGATACGATGTCGATCGATCGCGCGTTCCCGCTGTTTGCCGCCGCGGTTGAAGACGCCGGCATGCCGCTGGCGATCGTCAGCGACGGCATCGATTACGCGATCCGGCGCATTCTCGGACAGCACGGTCTTGACACTCTTCCGGTCATCGCCAATCGTCTTGAGGCTGTCGGCGAACGCGCTTGGCAGCTCGCGTTTCCGCATGGCAATCCGCATTGCCGGGTTGCCAGTGGCAACTGCAAGTGTTCGTGCGCCAATCGTGCGCGCGTGGAACGCAAGCGCGTGCTGCTGATCGGGGATGGCGCCTCGGATTTCTGCGTCGCAGGCGAGGCCGATCTGGTGTTTGCCAAGCATCGCCTGATCGAGCATTGCCGCTCCGCCGGTATCCCCTATGTGCCCATCACCGGATTTGCCGACGCGCTCGAGTTGCTGCCCACCTTGATTGCCGGCGAGCTGGCCGCGCATGTCCATGAAACGGTGCGTCTCGACGTGGCGTGATGCCCGGTGGGAGCGCCGGAAGGTGCGCTGCGTGTGCTGCGCCCTCCATTCCGACCTCTCGATGAAACCATTGCGGCCGCCGCCGCTTCCATCCATGCACCCCCGATGCGGGCAGGAAATCCACCATGAACCTTGATATATCGAAAATTGCCGCCGTGCCTGCGAGCGATGCGGACCTGCTCAGCGACGAAGCGAAATACTGCTCCTTCGGCGACACCGTGCATTACTCGGAACCGCCGAAGATCTTCGCGCGCTGCGAGGGCAGCTATCTGTACGACGGCGCCGGCACGCCTTTCCTCGATCTGCAAATGTGGTATTCGGCTGTCAATTTCGGTTACGCAAATCCTCGTCTCAACAACGTGCTCAAGCACCAGATCGACACGTTGCCGCAAGTCGCCAGCCAATACCTGCATCCGACCAAGATCGAGCTTGCGAAAGTCGTCGCCCAGGATGCGAAGAAGAAGTGGGGACTCGATGGCCGCGTGCATTTCAATGTTGGCGGTTCGCAGTCGGTCGAGGATTCGCTGAAGATCGTGCGCAATGCGAGCAACGGCAAAAGCCTGATGTTCGCGTTTGAAGGCGGTTATCACGGGCGCACCCTTGGCGCGTCGGCAATCACCTCGTCGTATCGCTATCGTCGCCGTTACGGCCATTTTGATCGCGCCCAGTTCATCGAATTCCCGTATCACTTCCGCGGCCCCAAAGGCATGACGAAAGAGGAATACGGGGAGCATTGCGTGGCGAAATTCGAGCGCCTGTTCGAAACCGAATACAACGGCGTGTGGGATGCCAAGGCCGGCCAGTGCGAGTACGCCGCGTTCTACGTTGAGCCGATCCAGGGCACCGGTGGCTACGTGATTCCACCGCCCAATTTCTTCAAGGGCATCAAGCGCGTGCTCGACACCTATGGCATTTTGATGGTGGTCGACGAGATCCAGATGGGGTTTTTCCGCACCGGCAAGCTGTGGGCGATCGAGCATTTCGATGTCAAGCCTGACGTGCTGGTGTTCGGCAAGGCGCTGACCAACGGCCTCAATCCGCTCGCCGGCATCTGGGCGCGCGAGGAGTTGATCAATCCAACCGTGTTTCCGCCGGGCTCGACGCATTCGACCTTCGCCTCCAATCCGCTCGGCACCGCGGTGGGTCTGGAAACGATGAAGATGCTGGCCGAAACCGATTACGAGTCGATGGTCATGGCCAAGGGCAAGCATTTCCTCGAAGGTCTGAAGGACCTGCAGAAGCGCCACCCGGAAATCGGCGACGTGGACGGTCTTGGACTCGCGCTGCGCGCTGAAATCTGCGAGACGGATGGCTTTACGCCAAACCGCAAGCTGCTCGACCGCATGGTCGATATCGGCCTCGCCGGCGAACTGCAGAACGATGGTAAACCCATCGGTCTCGTGCTCGATGTCGGCGGTTACTACAAGAACGTCATCACGTTCGCTCCGTCCTTGCACATCAGCAGCGAGGAAATCGATCTTGGCTTGAAGCTGCTCGACCAGGTGCTGACGAAGGCCAAGCGCGGCTGAACGGTGGGTGCGTTGCGGCAGCACCCTTTTTGCCAGTCCGATTGAAACTGTCGTAACCTGCTCCGTTCGGGTGCAGGTCGCACCCGGCAATCGAGCGGGGACGGCATGATCGAAAAGGAACGACGCAAATCCGATTTGCGTGCTGGAAACGCATTGGCACGCGAGCTTAATGAGGCGCAACGGTTGACCTTGGTCGACATGGAACGCTTCGGCTGGGAACTCAAATTCATCCGCCGGCCGATGTTTCAGAAATCGGTCGCGGTGATCTTCGATCCGGATCGCAAGAGTTTTGCGGTGCTGGAAGAAGATGGCACGCTCAACGAAGATCCCGGCTTCGACATTCGCGCGTGATCGGGCCAGCGGCGGGGGCCGCAAGGCTGTTCGCTTGGTGATCGGAAGGGCAGCGCGCCTTCCCGCACGTCCACAAATGCTGGAGTCCCGTGCAGGAGCGGCGGCAGCCGCGATGCTGCTGGCATAATCATCGGAAGGGCATCGCCCAGTCCGACGCTCCCTAAAAGGACAAGTACCCTGTGCCGGCTACCGACGGGTCCGAACCGTTTGATATTCCTGCCTTGTATCTCAAGCGGGGTGAAGAGGCGCGCCTGCGTGCCGGGCATCTTTGGGTGTTCTCCAACGAAATCGACGTTACACGTTCGCCGCTGGCGAAGTTCGAACCGGGCGACATTTGCGCCATCGTCGATCATCGAGACAAGGCGCTCGGGATCGGATACGTAAATCCCAATTCCCTGATTGCGGCGCGCCTCGTCGTGCGCGGTCTTGAACATGCACTTGATCGCTCGCTGATCGTGCATCGCTTGAACGTCGCGCTGGGTCTGCGCGAACGCCTGTACGCTGAACCCTACTACCGGCTGGTGTTTGGCGAATCGGATGGGTTGCCGGGGCTGACACTGGATCGCTTCGACGATGTGCTCGTCGGTCAGATCACGACCGCCGGCATGGAGCGCTTGAAGGAGACGTTGACGCAAGCGATTGTCAAGGTACTCAAGCCGCGTCAACTCTGGTGGAAAAACGATGCCGGTTCGCGCGTGGTGGAGCAGTTGCCGAGCTATGCGGATCTGGGCTACGGCGAATACGGTGGTGAGACAATCGTGCGCGAAGGCGGAATCACTTTCGGCATCGATCCGGTGGGCGGCCAGAAAACCGGATGGTTTTACGACCAGCGCGAAAATCGCGAGCAGCTTGCGCGCTTCGTCAAGGGCAAACGGGTGCTCGACATGTTCAGCTATCTCGGCGCGTGGGGCCTGCGCGCGGCTGCGTTCGGCGCCAGCGAAGTCGTCTGCGTCGACGCGTCCGCAAGCGCGGTCGAGGCGATCGGGTGCAATGCGCAGCGCAATGGGCTGGCCGATCGGGTCACCGCCGTGCGCGCCGATGCGTTCGATCATCTGAAGGCGCTGCGCGCTGCGCGCGAACATTTCGATGTGGTGATCCTCGATCCACCTGCGTTCATCAAGCGCAAGAAGGATTTCAAGGAAGGCAGTCTTGCGTATCGGCGCATCAACGAGCTTGGCATGCAGGTGCTGGCCAGGGACGGCATCCTGGTGACATGTTCGTGCTCGCATCACATGCCACGTGCGGCCCTGCTCGAAACGGTGCAGCAAGGCGTACGCCATCTCGATCGTCAGGCGCAACTGCTGATGGCACTGCAGCAGGCGCCCGATCATCCGGTGCATCCGGCGATCGCGGAAACGGACTACCTCAAGGGTTTCATCTGCCGTGTGTTGGCGGCGTGAAGATGGGCTCGAAGCTGGGCGCGGCACAATCCCGTATCATTCGCGCGCTGCGAAACGACAGCGGGTTATTGTTCAAATCTTCAGGTTGCATGGCGGCTTTCAACATCGCCGCGGCCTTCATCTCCCAGCCATCCCCTCATGCCCTATTTCGTCGACATCAACCCGATTGCCCTCTCGATCGGTCCGTTGCAAGTGCACTGGTACGGCATCATGTACCTGCTCGGATTTGGCGCGGCCTGGTGGCTAGGCCAGCGCCGACGCGCGCAAGGACGATTGCCAGTCTCTCAGAATCAGTTTTCGGACCTGCTGTTCTACGGCATGCTTGGCGTGATCGTCGGTGGGCGCGTCTGGTACATGTTGTCGTATGTGTCGCTGGACTGGATCATCCACGATCCGCTCGCCCTGTTGCGCGTGTGGGACGGTGGTATGTCGTTCCACGGCGGCCTGCTCGGCGTGGTGATTGCCTGCGCGTTATGGTCGCGCCGCAATGCGCTGCATTTTTTCGACACGATCGATTTCGTGGCGCCGCTGGTGCCGATTGGCCTGGGCCTCGGACGCCTCGGTAATTTCATCAATGGCGAACTGTGGGGTCGTCACACCGATTTGCCGTGGGGCATGATTTTTCCGGGCGCACTGGAGGCGCTTGGCAAGACTCGCGATCAGCTTTACCAGGTATACCTCGCGGGTGGTCTGAACAATGAAGCGCGGCATCCGTCGCAGCTCTACGAGTTTGGTCTGGAAGGCGTCGTGATGTTCACCGTATTGTGGCTGTATTCGCGCAAGCCGCGGCCGCGCTATGCGGTGTCGGGATTGTTCGGCGTGATGTATGGCGTGTTTCGCTTCGCGATCGAATTCGTGCGGCAGCCGGATGCACAGTTGGGCTATCTCGCCTTCGGCTGGCTGACGATGGGACAAGTGCAATCGCTGCCGCTCATCGTGATCGGACTGGTGTTGTTGTGGATGTCGCGGCGTGCACCGACCTTGCCGCTGGCGAACCCGGAAAACGCAACCGCGCCACTATCGCCAAACCCATCTCCATCCAAACCCTCCCGGTGAACGGGAACCTTAAACGGCATCGCGATTGCATCCATGCGCCAGTATCTTGAACTCCTGCGCCATGTGCTCGAACACGGCGCGGAAAAATCCGATCGCACCGGCACCGGTACCCGCAGCGTGTTCGGCTGGCAGATGCGCTTCGCTCTGGCGCAAGGGTTTCCGCTGGTCACGACCAAGAAGCTGCATTTGAAATCGATCGTGCACGAACTCATCTGGTTCCTGCGCGGAGATACCAACATCGGGTATCTGAAGGAAAACGGCGTGCGCATCTGGGACGAATGGGCCGATGCCAGCGGCGAACTCGGGCCGGTTTACGGCAGGCAATGGCGTTCGTGGGCGTGTCCGGATGGCCGCATCGTCGATCAGATCGGCGAGGTCGTCGACGAGATAAAGCGCAATCCCGATTCGCGCCGGCTGATCGTCAGCGCATGGAATGTTGCAGACCTGCCGGCAATGGCGCTGCAACCGTGTCACGTGCTGTTCCAGTTCTACGTCGCCAACGGAAAATTGTCCTGCCAGCTTTACCAGCGCTCTGGCGACATCTTCCTCGGCGTGCCATTCAATATCGCCAGCTACGCGTTGTTGACGCACCTGGTCGCTCAGGTGTGCGGCTTGGGCGTTGGCGATTTCGTGCATACGCTCGGCGACGCTCATTTGTATACCAACCATTTCGAACAGGCTCGCCAGCAGCTTGCGCGCGCGCCACGTGCGTTGCCCACACTGGTGTTGAATCCCGATGTGCGTTCGCTAGTGGATTTCCGTTACGAGGACATTGCGTTTGTCGATTACGACCCTCACCCGCCGATCAAGGCGACGGTTGCGGTATGACGGAAGTAACCCTGATCGCGGCACTGGATCGCAACTACGCGATCGGTCGCGACGGCACGATGCCGTGGCATCTGCCGGACGATCTCAAACGTTTCAAGGCGCTGACCCTGGGCAAACCGGTGTTGATGGGGCGCAAGACTGCGTCGGCGATCGGTCGCGCGTTGCCCGGACGCATGAATCTCGTGCTGACGCACGCAAACCATGCGCCATTTGTCACGCAAATCGTCGTGCACTCTCTGGTTGAGGCGATTGAACGCGCCGACCGCGAGAGTCTTGCGGTCATCGGGGGCGGCGAAGTCTATGCGCTGGCGTTGCCGCTGGCCACACGGATGCATTTGACCTTTGTCGACGCCGAAATAACGCATGCCGACGCGTTCTTTCCGCGCTTCGATGTGGCTGATTGGATCGAGCTGTCGCGCGAAAGCCACGCGGCCGACTCGCGGCATGCATTTTCGACTGCATTTGTGGACTACAAGCGGCGCTAACAGCGCGACCGTCGTGCGGGAGTGCTGCAGTCTCGACGCCTACGTCGGTGTACACAAAGAGCATCGCCACTTGCGGCGTTTCCCCACGTTGAGGTCGGTCGGATCAAGGCCCATAGCGCCGGATCCGCCGCTGCGCGGCATGATCTGGTCTACTCCTCATCCGGGCATGTTTGCTGCGGTATCTCAATCGTGCTCCTTGCCCGGTGCCGGCTTGCGATCCGATTTGATAGTCACGTACTGCGGTTCCGCGCTGTCGACGCGTAGCGCGGTAAGCGATCCACCCCATACGCAGCCGGTGTCGATCATGTGCACGCCCAGTCCATCAAAGCGTCCGAGCGTCGACCAGTGGCCGCAGACCACGCGCAGCTCGCGCCTGATCTGGCCCGGCACCTCGAACCACGGATACAGCCCCGCTCGTTGTGTGCCCGGCGCGCCCTTGTCCGCGAATGAAATGCGCCCGCGCACGTCGCAATAGCGCATCCGTGTGAACACGTTGATGCCGGCGCGCCAGCGGTCGATGCCACGCAGTTTCGGTGTCCACAGGTCGGGCTTGTTGCCGAACAATTGCTTCATCAAGCGGCGATAGGTGTCGCTGTGCAGCTTGTCTTCGATTTCAGCCGCCATTTCGATGGCTTGCTCGGTGGTCCAGCGCGGAAACAGACCGGCGTGCACGAGCATGAAACCCAGCGAGCGATCGACATGCAGCAGGTTCTGCCGACGCAGCCAATCGAGCAGTTCGTCGCGATCCGGCGCGAAAAGGATTTCGCGCAATTCCGGATTCACGCGCTGCTGGTCCTCGCGTTTGCGTTCTGCGATCGAGAGCAGCGAAAGATCGTGGTTGCCGAGCACGACGACCGCGCTCGCTCCGAGCGACTTGATCGTGCGCAGCACGGCCAGCGACTGCCCACCCCGATTGACCAGATCGCCACAAAACCACAGTGTGTCTACATCCGGATCGAAGCGCAGCTTGTCGATTAGTTGGACCAGTTCTTCGTGGCAACCCTGTATATCGCCGATGGCCCAGGTCGCCATCAGTGCAGCGTCCTCGGAGTGCACAGCACGAAGGCAGGAATGAACGCATCAAAATGCGTGCCGTCGTCGGCGATCATCTGGTAACTACCGTGCATCGTGCCGAGTGCGGTTTCGAGCACCGCGCCAGAGGTGTATTCGTAGTCGTCGCCGGGGCGCACCCACGGTTGCTCGCCGACCACGCCGTCGCCTTGCACCTCATGCACCTTGCCGTTGCCGTCGGTGATGATCCAGTGGCGCGACAACAGGCGCGCGCCAACCGAGCCGTGATTGACGATAGTGATCGTGTAGGCGAACGCATAGCGGTTGTCCGCGGGCGCCGACTGCTCGTCGAGGAAGCGCGTGTTGACTGAAATGGTGATGTCGTAAGGTTTCTTGGTGCTCATGGTGGGGGATTTTCCGCGACGCGGGCCACGCGGGCAAGTTCGACGAACGCGGCTGGCGCGATTTGTTCCGCACGGGTGCGCGGATCGACGCCGACCGCCGTCATTTGCTCGACCGATACAACATCACGCAACGCATTGGACAAGGTCTTGCGACGCTGACCGAATGCCGCGCGCACCACTCGCGCAATCGCGCTCGCATCGACATTTGGTCGCTGCGCCAGCGGCAATGGAGTCAATCGCACCACGGCGGAGTCGACCTTCGGTGGCGGCCGGAACGCCTCTGGTGGAACGCCGAGCAGCGGCTCGACCCGGCAGGCCAGTTGCAGCATCACCGACAGCCGCCCGTAAACCTTGCTCCCTGGGGTGGCAGCCATGCGCTCGACTACTTCCTTCTGCAGCATGAAATGCATGTCGGCAATGGCATCGAGTTGGTCGATGCAATGGAACAGAATCGGAGAGGAAATGTTGTAGGGCAGGTTGCCGACAACCCGCAACGGCTTGCCGTCGGTCAATGCGCGAAGATCCACACGCAGCACATCGGCGTTGATGATATCAAGTTCACCGATGCCGATCGCAGCGGCGCGCAAGCGCGGGATGAGGTCACGATCGAGCTCGATAACGGTCAACCGCCCAAGCGCGCGCAGCAACGGCAGCGTCAGCGCGCCGTCACCCGGCCCGATCTCGACCATGCGATCGCCCGCCTGCGGCGCGATCGTCCGCACGATGCGTGCAAGGATGTTCGGGTCATGCAGAAAGTGCTGACCAAAGCGTTTCTTCAGTTGAGGGCGATCGTCGTGCATGGCGCGCATCGTAGCCGATCGTCTGCGCGCTTCGTGCGCGCGGAATTCGATCTTCATGGGGGGCAGCAGCCGTCGCCGTGGCGTGCAGGATCACGGCTGCCAGCGCTTCCCGCACGATTTCAACGTGGCGCGAGATCGATAGCGAGCGTCGCCGCAGCAATCAAGCTGCCAGCGTCGGCGCTTCCGCTGCCGGCAAGGTCGAGTGCGGTGCCGTGATCGACCGAGGTGCGCACATAGGGCAGACCCAGCGTTACGTTGACCGCATGCCCGAAGCCAGCGTGCTTGAGCACGGGCAAGCCCTGGTCGTGATACATCGCAAGCACCGCGTCGTAACGCACGAGCTGGCTCGGCACAAATGCGGTGTCGGCCGGTATCGGTCCGCGGATATCGAAACCGGCCGCGCGCATCTGCACGATGGCCGGCGCGATTTCGTCGATTTCTTCGCGCCCCAGATGACCGCCTTCGCCGGCATGTGGATTGAGGCCAAGCACGGCAATGCGCGGCGTGGCGATGCCGAAGCGGGCGATCAGGTCGTCGCACAGGATGCGAAGGGTGCGCACCAGGCTGGGGCGCTTGATCGCAGCGGGTACCAGTGCGAGCGGCAGGTGCGTGGTGGCCAGCGCCACGCGCAGATCGCCACCCCCGGTCGCGCGGCCGCCGCCAGGGGCCGTCAACATCATGACCACGTCGCATCCGGCACGCCGTGCGAAGAATTCGGTATGGCCGGTGAAGGCGATGCCGGCGTCGTTGATGACGGCCTTGTGCACCGGCGCGGTAACAATCGCGTCGAACTCACCGCTGCTGGCGCCATCGGCGGCGCGGGCCAGCGTTGCCAGCACATAGGCGGCGTTGCGTGGATCGAGTACGCCAGGCATTGCCGGCACCCGCAACGACATGGCCGCGACGCGCAGGCTGCGCGGTTCGCGTTCATGCACGATTTCGGCAGCGTCGTAACCTCGCATGCGAAGTTCAATGCCGGCCGCGCGCGCCGCGGATTCAAGCAGTGCCGGATCACCGATCGCTACGAGATCCGCGGCCATGCTGGTCGCAGCCAGTTTGGCGATCAATTCCGCCCCGATGCCGGCCGGCTCGCCGGCGGTCAGCGCAAGCCGTGGCAGCCGCGGCGGCTGGGTGCGCACGGAGCTGTCCTGCATCGGTGACGTCTCAGACAACGGCATCGCGCCCCTCGGCGCTCCGACGTCGGGTCATGGCGTGCCAGAGGTGCTCGTCGCTGTGGCGTCAGCGCCGGGCAGGCGGATTTCCACAAAAGCCTCGCTGCGGATCTGGCGCAAGAAGCTTTGGTATTCGTCCTCGGCCTTGCGCTGAAACAATATGTTCTTCGCTTCTTCGCGCTGCATGTCGCCGGCCTTGTCGACACTGCGCGTGCCTTCGAGCTGGACCAGATGCCAGCCGATTTCAGTCTGGAACGGCGCCGAAGTTTCGCCATCTTTCAGATTCTTCAGCGCCGCCTCGATGCCCGGACCATACGCATCGGCGACGAACCAGCCAAGATCGCCGCCCAGTCGTGCGGTGGAATCATCCTCGGACGATTCCTTGGCGGCCTTGGCGAAATCCTCCCCGCCGACAATTCGGTGGCGAATTGCGCTGATCTTCTTTTCCGCCTGCTCGCTCGTCATCAGCTCGCTGGTCTTGATCAGCAGATGACGCGCGTTGTATTCAGTCACCAGTTGTGCCGCACCGGCATCGCGCTTGCCAATCAGCTTGATGATGTGGAAACCGTTCGGGCCACGCAACGGTTCGGATACGCCGCCTTCGGCCAGCTTGTCAGCTGCCTCGATCAGTGCCGGCGGCAATTCGTTGCGGCTGCGCCAGCCAAGATCACCGCCCTGCAAGGCATTTTCGGCGTTCGAATAGCGAATCGCAGCAGCGGCGAAATCCATCCCGCCATCGATCTGTTTTTTCGCCTCGTCGGCCTTCGCACGTGCCGCATCGACCTGTTCCGGGGTCGCGCCGTCAGGAACGTTGATCACGATATAACCCAGATGCACATCGCCGCCGTGCAGGTTGCCGTTCTTGAGCATGCTGTCGATTTCCGCATCGCTGATATGCACGCGGCTTTGCGCAACGCGCTGGCGCAGGCGTTGCACAATCAGTTGCTCGCGCACACCCTTGCGGAACTGATCGTAGTCGAGCCCCTGGCTCTCGAGCATGCCGCGCAACTGGCCGACTTCCATGTTGTTCTGCTTGGCGATAAGCCCGAGCGCCTGGTCGACTTCGGCATCGGACACCTTGACTCCGGTCGAATCCGCCCGCGCAACCTGCAGTTTCTGCAGAATCAGCCGATCGAGCATCTGGCGTTCAAGCACGTCGTGCGGCGGCAACTCCTGCGGATTCTTCGCAAATTGCGCGCTCACGCGCGCCACGTCGCGATCGAGCTCGCTTTGCAGCACAACGTCTTCGTCCACTACCGCGACGATGCGGTCGAGCGGCTGGGGGGAAGCTGCGACAGATTGCGCGATCGCCCGGGGTGCGGCGGCTGCAACGAAGAGTGCGAAGGCGAGGCTGGCAAAAAATGGTTTCATGTTTCTTCCGGAAAATTCAAGTGCAATTGAAAATGTGAATCGATGCCTGGAATCGGGCTGCAGACGCGACGTCATTGGCAGACTCGACCACGCGGATACGTCATTCTAAGCCTCATTCGTGTCGTCGGCGAATGTTCGGGGTTGGCTCTGGTGCCGCTCCCGACCCACTGCGCTCACTCCTGTCGATGGCTCCGCTCCGGCAGGCCGCCATTTGCACCGCGGTGTAGAATCCAGTAATGGTTTGTCCGCAGCTTGCGTTCGAGATTCGGCGCCGCTGGCGGAATTCTTTCGTTGTTCGGCGCGGCCAGGACTCGCAAGCGAAGTGAATCTGAGCCCTTCCCGGATTTTCGCTGGCGCCTTTGTGGCGATACTTGCGCCGCTGACCGCTGTTCGAGCCGCGGCACCTTTACTCGCGTTTGTCCCGATTACTCCGACAACCGTGACGCTGGCGTCCAATGGAATGGCATCGATACAGTATCAAGTGACCAATCAAGGCAATGTTGGGCATACATGGACGATGAATCCTATTCAAGGAGTCTCCCAGAACACCATCGGTAGCGGCGTGTGCGCGAGTGCGTTTGCGTTGGCATCGGGTCAATCATGCCTGCTGAATCTGCATTTGGATGGAAGCTTGATCAATAGCTTCGGCATACAGGGTGGACCGGTGGTCTGCGTGCAAGGTTCCGCTCTTGAGTGCTACCAGCCGAACGCGGCCGACAGTCTCGATATCACCATTGACGATACGATTTTCAGCAGCGGCTTTGACCCGATTCCCTAGCAGGCGCTGCAAACCCCACTGCGCTGCGCGCAGGAGCGCGAGGTAGCGGCCATTGCCGCGGCATGCGCCATACTTGCGCGATGAGCGCCGCTGCCGGTACCACCCTGAATACACGTTGCTGCATCGTCGGCGGCGGTCCGGCCGGGATGATGCTGGGCCTGCTGCTGGCGCGCGCCGGGGTCATGGTGACGGTACTTGAGAAGCACGCCGATTTCCTGCGCGATTTCCGCGGCGACACCGTGCATCCCTCTACCTTGCAGATTCTCGATGAACTCGGTCTTTTGCAGAAATTCGCACAGTTGCCGCAGCGGCGTGTTGACCATCTCGATGGCATTGTCGGCGGCCACCCGCAGCCGCTCATTGACTTTCGCGGCCTGAAACCATTTGCGTATCTCGCGCTGGTGCCGCAGTGGGATTTTCTCGACCTGCTTGCCTCGGAAGGACGCCTGCATGCGGGATTCGATCTGCGCATGAGCCACGCCGCCACCGGCTTGCTGCAAGAAAACGGGCGCGTAACCGGCGTCCAGGTGCAGGGCCCGGACGGGCCGTTCGAGATTCATGCCGACCTGGTCGTCGCGTGCGATGGCCGGCGTTCGACCATGCGCGAAGCGGCCGACCTGCATGCCCACGAATACGGCGCGCCGATGGACGTGCTGTGGTTCCGCCTCCCGCGCGCGTCCAGCGATCCACAAGATACCTTTGGCATCATCGATCGCGGCCGCATGATGGTGCTGCTGAACCGCACCGAGTACTGGCAGGCCGCCTATCTGGTGCCCAAGGGTGGCGATGCCGCCTTGCGCGCACAACCGATTGGCGCGTTCGGCGATTCCGTCGCCGAGCTCGCGCCGTTCCTGGCAGACCGAACGTCCGTGCTCACGTCCTGGGACCAGGCCAGCACCTTGCAGGTGCAAGTCGACCGCTTGCCGCGATGGCACCGACCCGGCCTGTTGCTGATTGGCGACGCCGCGCACGCGATGTCACCCATTGGCGGCGTCGGCATCAATCTGGCGGTCCAGGATGCGGTAGCCGCTGCCAATGCACTGGCACGGCCGCTGCTGGCGGGCGGCGCTATCGACGAGGCGCTGCTGGCGCAGGTGCAACGCCGCCGCGAATGGCCTACGCGGGTCGTGCAGGCGGTGCAGAGGGCAGTACAACGGCGCGTGATTTCACGTGCGCTGGCGCAAAACGGCCGCCCGTTGCGCGTTCCCGTTGTGCTGCGCGCCTTGTTGCGTTATCGCGTGGTGCGGCATATTCCGGCGCGCCTGTTCGGCTACGGGCTACGCCAGGAACACGTGCGTTGCTGAGAGGGTGATGACGACGCGTGGCTGCCGATTTCGCCGACAGTGAGCGCCTGATTCCGCGTGCCCAGTCGTGTGGCCACCTACACGCGCACGCGTTATGCTGCAGCCAAAGTTATCGATTCTGATTTGTTCACAACGTATTCCGGGGGGAGGAATCGATGGCGAATGACGGCATGAGGTTTTCACCGAGCCGGCGCGATGTACTGCGCACAATCGGATTGGCCGCCGGTGGCGCAGCCATGTATCAGGCGATGACGGCGCTGGGTTTTGCGGCGGAATCGAAATACCAGGGTCCGGTCGATCTTGCCGGTGCTCCGAAGGGCGCATCGGTGCTGATCCTGGGCGCGGGCATGGCCGGGATGACCGCAGCCTACGAATTGCGCAATGCGGGCTACAAAGTGCAACTGCTCGAATACAACGATCGTGCAGGCGGGCGCAACTGGTCGTTGCGCGGAGGCGATACGTTTACCGAAATGGGCGGTGCAACGCAGCGCTGCGAGTTCGACAAGGGGCTGTACATCAACCCGGGACCGTGGAGGTTGCCGCATCATCACCAGAACATGCTGCATTACTGCCAGGTCCTCGGTATCCAACTCGAACCGTTCGTACAGGTCAATTACAACGCCTATTTGCACAGCGAGCACGCGTTCGACGGAAAACCGCAGCGCTATCGCGCCTACAACGCCGACTTTCGCGGCATGGTTTCGGAGTTGCTCGCCAAGAGTGTTGCGCAGCATGGGCTCGATGCGCCGCTGACGAACGAAGATCGCGACAAGCTGCTCGCATCGCTGCAGCTTTGGGGATTCCTCGACGGCAAGTATCGCTACGTGCGCGGCGAAGGTAGCAGTGCAACGCGCGGCTACGACCGAGATCCAGGCGGTGGGCTCGGCGGCAAACCGGTGCCTTCACAACCGCTGTCGCCACAAGATGTGTTGCGCTCGCAACTGTGGCAGACGTTGTTCATCAGCAACCTTTACGAATTCCAGACGACACTGTTCCAGCCGGTCGGCGGCATGGGTCGCATTGGCGAAGCGTTCGGCAAGAAGCTCGATGGTCTGATCCAGTACAACGCCAAGGTCACGCGCATCGCGCAGGACGAGCACGGCGTGACTGCGCACTACGAAGATTCGCGACACCCCGGAACCACGCGCGAAGCGCGCGCAGATTGGTGCATCTGCACGATTCCATTGTCGATTCTGAGTCAGATCCCGATGAATGTGGGCGAGGCGATGACTGCCGCGATTGCGGCGGTCCCGTATGCGGCATCGACCAAGATCGGCCTGCAATTCAAGCGTCGCTTCTGGGAGCAGGACGAGCACATCTACGGCGGTATCACGTATACGGACTTGCCGATTTTCAATATCAGCTATCCATCGTCCGGTTTCTTCGATCGCGGTCCGGGCGTGCTGCTTGGCGCGTACAACTGGGGGCCGGCAGCCTTCCAATTCAGTGCACTCAGCCCCGCAGATCGTGTGAAAGAAGCCGTACGTTTGGGCCGCCAGATCCATCCACAGTACGAAAAGGAATTCCAGAACGGCGTTGCCGTAGCCTGGCATCGTTCGCCATTCACGATGGGATGCTTCGGCGAGTGGACGGAGGATTTACGCGACACGCACTACGATAATTTATGCCGCATGGACGGTCGCATTGCGCTGGCCGGTGAGCATGCCTCGTATTTGCCGGCATGGCAGGAGGGCGCGGTGACCTCGGCCTTGGACGCGATCGGGCGCGTCCACGTGCGCGCTGTTGCAGGAGGGGCCGCATGAAAACCGTAACCAGGGGTTACCCGGTCGCGTGGTGTCGGCTGTTCACGGTTGCTGCCTGCCTGATGTCAGGCGCGTTACATGCGCAGACCGCCGACCAGCCCATTTTGAGTGGCGATCAACTTGCCCACGCCAATGGCGAACAGATTTTCCAGCATATCTGCCAAGGCTGCCACATGCCGGATGCGCGCGGGGCCGTCGGTGCCGGGAATTATCCGGCATTGGCGAAGGACCCAAATCTTGCCTCGGCCCAGTTCATGGCCGCAGTGGTGTTGAACGGGCGGCGCGACATGCCTTCATTCGCAGTGCGCCACGACTTGCACGGGTTCGAAGCTCTGGTCCGCGTCGGCCTCGGCGACGCGCAGATTGCAGATGTGGTCAATTACGTGCGCAGTCATTTTGGCAATCACTACGCCGACAAGCTGAGCGCCGTCGATGTTGCGGCCTTGAATGCGCCGAAAAAGGAGTCGCCATGAAATCCGTGATGTTCGCTTTGTTGCTGTTGATCGCCGGTTCCGTGTGGGCTGCGCCAGCGGACAAGGTAACGCGCCATCCGATCCCTGGCAGCAATTTCCCGATTTCCGCTGCGGTTGAAATTCCTGCCGGCAAGAATGTTGTTTATCTCAGTGGCGTAGGTCCGCCAATCGCCGACAAATCCGCAGCCAAAGACAGTGCCGGCGCGTATGGCAACACCGAAACGCAAACCGTCGCTGTACTCAGGCGGATTCAGGCGCAACTGGAAAGTCTGCATCTTTCGATGGGAGACGTGGTGAAGATGCAGGCGTTTCTGGTTGGCGATCCTGCTAACGGAGGCAAGCTCGACTTCGCCGGATTCATGAAAGGCTACGTGCAGTTCTTCGGCACGAGGCAGCAACCGAATCTTCCGGTGCGTTCGGCCCTGCAGGTCGCCGCATTGGCAGGCCCGGGCATGCTGGTCGAAATCGAGGTGACTGCGGTGCGGCCCTGAGCATTTGAACTCCAGTTCGACCTACGGCGCGTTGTCGAGCGCGCGTACGGATGGTCTACCATCGTCGTATCCCTAATGCATGCCGGACTCAAGACGGTCGGCGCGAGCGCGTTGTGGGGGTCTGCTGCTGCGATTCGACGTAGGAGTCCACCAGCCTGCGAATCATCCGTTGATACTGGGTGTGATGTTTGGATGCTTCCGATTTGAAGAACTCGACGCTCTTCTTGCTTAGCGCCAATGTAACCTTCACGCCTTCATCTCGAAAGGCCAACTCCGCCGGCGAAGGAAGAAAGTCCGCAACGATCTCGACTTTGCCGATGGGTTCATTGGTGTATCTGATTTTGCTGCTCATAGATCGCTTTTCCTTTGCGCCAATAACCTGCGCCGATGATGCGGATGGTTTGCTGCCGGTAGGTGAATCGCACTGTCAGCACACCATCCATTACCCTGCCGAAACAATAAAACCGATCTTCAATGCCGCTGTGCAAAAAAATCCTTGGCAATCACCCGCTTGGGATCAGCGAAGGCGTATTGCGCCTTCACAAAAGACACACCATGTTTGAGCTGATTGGCTTCGTCTTTGCCACCATCCCACTCGAAGCGCACTTGGCTCATCGGATGACGCTACCATGTAGCCATATGTAAAGCCATACGTTTGTATGGAACAATTGCGCTCATGCCTTGGCCAAACGATGTGCTGCGCCCGGTGCAGTACCGAGCGTTCCATCAGATTGGTCAACGGTATTGGATCAATTCCAACGACGAGTATGGGGCAACCGAGAATGCGCCAAGCGCAAGCCATACGCACTGTCGAGATGGCTCATCCCCGCGACCTTGTGGGCGCCGATTACTGATAGCCAAGAATGCCGCGACGCAGGAACGAATCAGTCTTCTGACCGATCGAGCCGATGCCCTTGAACTCCAGTTCGAAATACAGCGCGTTGTCGGCCTGGCCTTCGACATTGTGAATCCAGTGGCGCGCAATGACGCGCCAGGCGATGCAGCAGGTGTCGTGCTCGATGCCGATGAAACGCTCCAGGGTGCGACCATCGCGACCGTGAGGATCGAGGGGGCTGGCCAGCGGATTGTTGAGCGCGTAGTTTTCGCGCGCAATCAGGCGCCAGCTCGGCGTGATCGGCACCGCGGCGGAAACATCGACCTGTTCGAGGAAATCGCGCCGGTAGCGATACGACAGATTCACCAGGCCGTTGTCGCCGAAACGATTTTGCAGGGTGAACGTGGAAAGATCCGTGCGATCGGTGTTTGGATTCCATTGCTGGTCGAGCAGCACGCGCCAGCGATCGGACAGGTGCAGATCGATTTCGCCAGCATAGGCGGAACCGCCGAAATCGGTCGGCGGCTGGCCCGGCACCTGCACGCGCTGGCCGTCAAAATAACGAATCTCGCCAACGCTTGCCGAGAGGCGTTCCTCGCCGGTCGCGTTCTCCAGAAAACGCGTGGTCAGCGCGAGTGACAGGTTGTTTGCATCCATCTGCCGATCGGCGCCGACAAAACGGTTGCTACGGAACAATTCGCCGAAGCTGAAAGGAATCTCCTGCGTGTCGAACACCGGCAGATCGGTCTGGTCGCGATACGGCACGCGTAGGTAGTACGCGCGCGGTTCCAGCGTTTGCGTCCACGCTTCATCGTGAAACTGCAGCTCGCGTTCGAATACCAGGCCGGTGTCGAGACTGAAGATCGGCACGCCGCGATTGGGATGCTGGCGCGTCAGAAGTGGATTTTGCGCCAGGTCGAGATGATCGAGGTTGTAGCTGGTGTATCGGTATCCGATTTGCGGGCGCACGAAATACGCCGCCGTTTCGATTGGATAAGCCAGATAGGGAAACAGGTCGACGCGCTGACCTTCGATCGCGTGGTCTTTGGAGAACGCGACAAATTCGGAATTGACACCGCCGGTCAGGTCGCCGAGCAGCGCGTGTTCGGCGGTGAAGGTTGCGCGCGGCAGCCGCCGGTAGGGTTCGAACTGGTCGGCCAGGGTCGGATCGGTGATCTGGTATTCATCGCCGCCGACACGCGCACTCCACCAATCGCCGTGGCCGCTCAGATAAGCGCTTGAAGGCAGAAAGCTGATCGCCGAGCTGTACAGACCGCGCCCGAAATCCTCGAAGTAACGATTATCCGAAACACGGTTGAGATTGATCGCCGCACCCCAGTTTTCACCGAGCGATGTGTTGTCTTGCCACTGGTACCACCAGCGGCTTTGCGGCAGCGCCGCGCCGTACTGGAGGTTCTCGTCGGCGACGGCATTATCGTGTGGCAGCGTTTCGAAATTAAAAGTGCCCGTACTGTGGTCGGTGAGATAACGGAACTGGCCCCCGAGCATGATGCCGCGCTCGGTCATCAGGCGCGGCAGCAAGGTCGCGTCATAATTCGGCGCGAGATTGAGGTAGTACGGCAAGGTCATGTCGAAGCCGCGCCGATTGCTGTAGCCGATGCTCGGAAACAGGAAGCCGCTCTCGCGTCGGTCGTCGAGCGCAAATCGCGCATACGGCAGCCAGAACACCGGCACGTTGTGCACGCGGAACACCACATTGCGCGCGTAGCCGACACCGGTCGCGCGATCGAGGTCGAGTTCGCGCGCACTGAACGCCCACTGCTGGTCGTTGAGGTTGCACGTCGAATAAGTCGCATTGGTCAAGTGCGCGTGATCGACATCGTCCATCACGGCGACTTGTGCCACGCCATTGCCGCGCGCGGAAAGAAGCTGGTACTGGACGCCGTCGAGGGTGCAGCGATCAAGATCGGTATTGCCTTTGGCGCTGGCCGCCGACATCAGCAGGCCGCGATCCTGATAGGTCACGTGGCCGGTCGTGGTGAAGTCGGTGGTCTCGCTGTCGTAGGTGATCTTGTCCGCATGCAGGAACAGATCGAGCTGCTGGATTTTTGCGTCGCCTTCCAGCACGTAGTGGGTCTTGTCGGAAGCGTGCACCTTGAGAGCACTGGCATCGCGCGGCGCGCTCGCACGATCGCCGGTCGTCGGCAGGCCGGCGACGTAGACATCGAGCAGGTCGTTCTTGCCGCACATCTCGAAGCTGACCGGCTTCTTCGCGCAGTGGAACACGCCGACGGGGCAGTCCGGCGCGCTGTCGTCCTTTGCGTGGGCGACCGCAGCCAGGGAGATCAGGAGAGCGGATACCAGCAAGCGTTGCTGGAGCAAAGCAGGACGAGTGGGCACGGAGAGGCTTTTCTGGTTGGGCGCAGGGGCGCTACTGTGCCGGAAGCGTCGGCGGGCGGCAAACCGGCGTCCGGCGCGCACTGCGGGGCAGGTCGGTCGTGTGGTTTTTTTGCGTCGGCGGGTCCGCGCTCGACGCGGCGCTGCCCGTGCTTGAGCACGCGCTATTGCCTCAGGCAGTGGAACTCGCCGAAGCGCGTGCGACCTTCGCCGAGCTGGTGCGCCGCGAAGCCGCTGCTCGGCGTTCAGGTGGCGGACGTCAGGCCATCAGTGCAGCAACGTGCGCGGCAGTCGATTCGCGCAGCGCGGTCAGGCTGTAGCCGCCTTCGAAGCTGGACACGATTCGGCCTTCAGCGTGGCGATTGGCGACCTCGACCAGACGCGTGGTGATCCAGGCGTAGTCGTCCGCGCCGAGATTCAGGTATGCAAGCGGATCGAGGCGGTGCGCGTCGAAGCCCGCCGAAATCATCACCAACTGTGGCGCGAACGCTTCGAGTGCGGGCAGCAAGAGGGTCGCGTACGCGTCGCGAAACTCGCTTGAGCCAGCGCCCGGCGGCAACGGAGCGTTGAAAATGTTGCCGACGCCGGTCTCGCCGCGTGCTCCTGTTCCAGGATACAGCGGCGACTGATGTGAAGAGGCGAACAATACGCGCGCATCGTTGCAGAAAATATCCTGGGTGCCATTCCCGTGATGCACGTCGAAATCGACGATCGCAACGCGTTCCAGAGTATGTGCGGCGAGCGCGTGCGCGGCGCCGACGGCGATGTTGTTGAACAGGCAAAAACCCATTGCGCTCGATCGCGTCGCGTGATGTCCGGGCGGGCGCACCGCGCAGAACGCACGCTGATTTCTGCCCGCAATGGCACCGTCCACCGCCGCGCACACGGCGCCGGCCGCACGCAACGCCGCTTCCAGCGAATCACGCGACATCACGGTGTCGGCATCGAGGCGATAGCAGCCCTCGCTCGGTGAGTTACCGGTGATTTCAGCGATGAGTTCGACTTGATGGACGCGCGCCAGTTGCATGCGCGTTGCGGGCGGCGCTTCAATGCGCTCCAGCATCGCGAAGCGTGGATCGGCGAGCGCCTCCAGAACAGCGACAAGGCGCGCCGCCGCTTCCGGATGGCCCACGCCGGGGTCATGACGGATGCACGCGGGATGGCCGTAGATCGCCACGGTCATGGCGAAGCCGACAATTCCGCTACGAGAGCATCCAATGCAGGCAGCGTGAGCCCTTTGCTCAAGCAACGCGCGTAATCCATCAGCGGCTGCTGCAGCGCGAACGAGACAGCGCAAATCACGGTCGCTATGATTTCCTGCGTCGCTCGTGCTGCCACAGTACTTCGCCATGTCCCGAAGCGCGCGCCAGCACACGCGCGAGAACAAACAGTAAATCGGACAACCGATTGAGATAGTGCACGGCCTCCACGCGTACCGTTTCAATCCGCGCCAGGGTGACCGCACGACGCTCGGCACGCCGACAAATCGTGCGCGCGACATGGCACTGCGCTGCTGCCATGCCGCCCCCGGGCAGGATGAATTCCTTGAGCGGCGGTAGGTCTTCGTTGAATCCGTCGAGGATCTGTTCGAGGCGATCGATATCCGCGGCGTGGATCATTTCCATGCCCGGGATGCACAACTCGCCACCGAGGTCGAACAAATCGTTCTGTACCTGGGTCAGCGTTTCGCGCACCGCATCCGCAATCTCGCAGGCGAGCACGACGCCAATCGCGCTGTTGAGTTCGTCGACCGTGCCGTACGCTTCGACGCGCGCGGAATCTTTCGCCACCCGCGTGCCGTCGCCGAGCCCGGTGCTGCCGTCGTCGCCGGTGCGCGTGTATATCTTCGAAAGTCGATTGCCCATGGACTGATCTGATTAGCGTCGAAATTCGTCAGCTTTTCCCTTGCATGCGCGGGGCAGGCTGGGTTCCTCGACCTGCGCGCATGACGAACAAAGCTGTTTAGCGACGTGCGAAATCGTTCGTGCTTTTCGGCCATGCCTTCGCTGCGAGCACGGTTGTCACATGCAGCACTGCGCCAATCCCCACGTACATCAAGGTCGTGCGCAGATAGGGTACATACCAGTCGCCGAGGTTCTCCATCCAGCCGGCGAAGCTGCGCAGCGGAACATTCGCGCTAAGCCAGTAGAAGCTGCCGTTGGAGATCAGGAAACACACGCTCGCCGCAACGATCGCACTAGCGACAAGCAAGCCAGCCTCGCGCGCACGCACGCCGCGATAATGGACGCGCAACCAGACGCCGCCCAGCCACGGCGCGGCGTAGCTCGGCAGCAGGAACAGATACGCCGGCGACACGCAGTAATGACTCCAGAAATCGATCCCCTGGCGGGTAATCACGAAAAAATCGATCAACACCGCGAGCGCCATCAAGAGCGCAAAAGCCCAGCTCGAATTGAGCAGTCCGCGCAGCAACGGGCGGGTTGTGGCGGAGCGGTCCGAAAAATTCCCGTACAGGTAAAAACCGGCTACGAAAAACACCGCCCACGACGCATCCGGCAGCGCGCCGAAATGGTTGATGCGGGTGGCCAGCATGACCAGCGCGAGAATCGCGAAGATACCGGCACGCGCGGCAATGGAAAGAGAAAAGGTCGCGGTGTTCATTGGTCGGATTCCGGCGGATGCAGGGCGCCAGTTTAGCCGAACCGTGCAGGTACCGTGGCGCTGCCCGTGCGCCGCCGTGGCGGGTATCATCACGCGGTGAACGAAACGATGGATGTCCTCATCATTGGCGGCGGCTTGGTTGGTGCTAGCCTCGCAATTGCGCTGGATGGCGCCGGTTGCCGCGTTGCACTGGCGGAAGCCGCGCCGCCGCGCGCCGATTTGCAGCCCAGTTACGATGAACGCAATCTTGCGCTGGCACGCGCCAGCGTCAACGCGCTCGAAGCGCTCGACGTGCTCAACGATGCAACTCCGGCGACGTCGATTCGTCATATCCATGTCAGCCGTCGCGGCGATTTTGGCGCGGTACGCCTCGATGCCGCTGCGCTCGGGTTGCCACCTTTCGGCGCCGTGCTGCCGGCACGCGAACTGGGCAATGCGTTATTGCGTCGTCTCACCCTAAGCAAGGAACTGGTGCGAATCGCGCCCGCTCAAGCCGTCGAGATCGAGGCGCACGATGATGCGGTCGAGGTCCTGTTGCGCAGTGGCGAGACGACCCATCGCGTGCGCACGCGCCTTCTGGTCGGCGCCGATGGCACCCAGTCGTTTGTGCGCAGTGCGTTGGGGATTGACGCGGTTCGCGACGACTACGCGCAGTCGGCATTCGTGACGACGCTGACGACCGAGAAACCCCTGGATGGCACCGCGTACGAGCGCTTTACCGAGTCCGGTCCGGTCGCGTTGCTGCCGCTGGGTGAGCGCCGGGCGGGGCTCGTGCTGACGGTACCCAGCGCGGACGCTAGCCAAGTCGTTGGTCTGGATGACGCTGCATTCATCGCGTTTGTCCATGAACGGTTTGGCTACCGTGTCGGTCGGCTGTCGCGTCCGGGAAAACGCCAGCCGTATCCACTTGCACGCATGCTTGCTGCGCGGATTACCGCGCCCCGCAGCGTGCTGATCGGAAACGCCGCGCAAACCGTGCATCCGATCGGCGCGCAGGGTTTCAATCTCGGTTTGCGCGATGCGCTGACCCTTGCCGAACTGCTGCGCGAAGCGGCGACCGCGAACGGCGATCCCGGCGCGGCCACGCTGCTCGCGCGCTACGTCGAACGCCGCACGCCCGATCGCGAAGCGACGACTTCGTTCAGCGACGACCTCGTGCGTACGATGGGCAACGCCTTCCTGCCGATACGCGTGCTGCGCTCGCTCGGCTTCCACGCGCTGGACCGCATCACTCCGCTGAAACGCCGCTTCGCGCTGCGCGGCATGGGTTTTCGCGGCGACGTGCCGACGTTGAGCCTGCTGCGATGAACCGCCGCGGAGATCTCGACGCGATCATCGTCGGCGCCGGCGCGATCGGCAGCACGCTCGCGCTTGCCCTTGCCCGCGATGGCTTTGACGTCGCGCTGGTCGAAGCGCGCGAGCCGAAGCCTTGGCACGTCGAGGACGACATCGACCTGCGTGTAGTCGCGCTCGCCGCCGACGCCCGCGGCCTGCTCGGCGACATGGACGTCTGGACGTCCATCGCCGCGTCGCGCATCAGCCCCTACCGCCACATGCGTGTGTGGGACGCAAGCGCGCCCGGCGAGCTCGCATTCGATGCTGCCGATCGGGGCAAAGCCGCGCTCGGCTGGATCGTCGAGAACAAGCTGGTCCAGCACGCCCTGTGGCACGCATTGACCAACTTCACCACCACGTCGCCACCTACCCGTGGGAGCGGCGGAAGCCGCGATTCTGTTCGCCTTCAAGGAAAAAGAATGGCGGCTGCCGTCGCCCCCACAATGCCCCGCATCATTTGTCCAGCCGCAGTTGCCGAGATCGAAAATACAGTGGATGCGGTGACCGCCGTCCTCGCTGACGGCACTCGCCTGCGTGCAAAACTGCTGATTGCCGCTGAAGGCGCCGAATCCTCCTTGCGCTCGAAGCTCGGCATCGCATTCGAGGGCCGCGATTACGGTCAGCGCGCCGTCGTCGCGCATGTTGCGACCGAGCGTCCGCACGAAGGCACCGCCTGGCAACGTTTCCGGCTCGGCGGACCCCTTGCATTCCTGCCGCTCGCCGACGGTCGCTGCTCGATCGTCTGGTCGCTGCCGGATGCGGAAGCCTCACGCATCCTCGCACTCGACGATGCAACGTTCTGTGCCGAACTCGGCTGCGCATTCGACTTTCGCCTTGGAGCGATCATCGCGACCACGCCGCGCGCGGCATTTCCGCTACGCATGCGACTCGCCGAGAAATATGTTACCGGTCGGTGCGTACTCGCCGGCGATGCCGCGCATGTGGTGCATCCGCTTGCAGGGCAAGGCATGAACCTCGGTTTTCGCGACGTGACCTGCCTGCAGCGCGTGCTGCGCGACGCACGCGAACGTGGCAGCGACCTCGGCGCAACCCACGTTCTGCGCCGCTACGAGCGCGAGCGGCGCAGCGAGAACGCGCTGGCGGCGCGCTCGTTCGACGCGATCGAGCGGGTATTCGGGTCGAATGCAATGGCCATCGCCGCCCTGCGTGGAGTTGCGCTTGATGCGGTCAATCATGTGGCCCCGCTCAAGCAATTTTTCGCAGCGATGGCGGCAGGGCGCGCGTAGGTACGAGTGGTCTGGGCAGGATATTTGAAAGCTGCTTGCGGCCAACTCCGAAGGAATGCCCTGCACCAGATTAACTGGAACACCACAGGAGAATCGGGAGATGCGCATTGCAAGCGTGGGTCATGCGGTCTTTGCTGCGACCATCATCGCACTCGGAATCCTGGGCCTGATCAAGGGAGATTTCACGCCTGTCTGGGCGCCCGTACCCAAGGCTGTGCCAGCGCGCGACATACTGATCTACCTGTGCGCCTTCGTCTCGCTGGCATCTGGCATCGGCCTGCTATGGCATCGCACAGCAGCCGCAACTGCACGCGTGCTGCTTGCCTATCTCGTGCTTTGGTTGCTGCTGTTGCGAGTGCCCGCCATCCTCGTCGCGCCCATGTCGCAGGATTCGTGGTCGGGTATCGGTGAGACCGCGGTGATCGTGGCGGGCGCATGGGTGCTGTACGCCTGGTTCGCCGCCGACCGGGACAAACAACGCCTCGGATTCGCTACCGGCGACAGGGGGCTGCGCATTGCAAGAGTGCTGTACGGTCTGGCCTTGATCCCGTTCGGAGAGGCCCATTTCCGGTATGCCAAGGAGACCGCCGCACTGGTTCCGGGCTGGCTGCCATGGCATATGGGCTGGGTGTATTTCACCGGCGGGGCCTACATCGTGGCGGGCGTGGCCATGCTCATCGGCGTATGTGCACGGCTCGCGGCGGCGCTCTCGGTATTGCAGATGGGTCTGTTCACGCTGTTGGTTTGGATACCCATCCTTGCGGCAGGCGCGACGCACGATTTTCAATGGAGCGAGACCATCCTCTCGTGGGCGCTGACGGCCGCCGGCTGGGTAGTGGCGGATTCCTACCGCGGCTTTCCATGGCTCGCCGTGAACAAGCGCTAGCAATAATCGGAAACGCCGATTGGCATAATCTGCGGGAAATAACGGACCCGTTCGCCGAAATGTGCCGGCACAAAAACTGGACCCCGTACGGTGAGCCAGCGCTGTAAACGAATAGGGCCTCGCATCAGCAATAAGGCCTTGTGCGTTGCGTTACCAACGACCTTCGGCAGACCCATAGCCGAGGCGAAAAACCGGTTTGCCACGATTCAGTGCGGTGCTGTTATTTCTCCTCTGCCGCGCCCCGATGATACCGAGAACGCCATGACTCAGATGACTCAGAACAGCTCTGCGAGCGTCGCAGCTCGCGAAGAATCCAACGAGTCTTCAGCGCGGCTTGTCGAGACTGCGTCCAACTCCGATGCAGAAACCACAGCTGATCTGGACCGCCTTGAGTCGGAGCTTCTCGACATGCTCGCTGAACACCACGACGAGGCTTCCTTCTGGACTGCGTTCAATGGGCGGGCGGAAGCCATTCGAAGTGCGGCACCCGACGAACTTGAATTTATCGACGCACGTGTTGCAGCCATGCTCGCCGGACTTGGCCTCGTCGTTCCGGAAGCGGCGCCATAAATCGGGCGTGCACCGCGCCCGTTCCAAACCATGGCAAGCCAACGATACCCACCCGAACGCGAGTCAATGGGTGCGATCAAGCTTCTCAAAGACGATCCGCATCAGGGCTTGCGGAACTTGTAGATAAATTGATCGGTTCGCCCTCGGATGGTCGCGTCGAATACCCCAGCGGTGTGGGGATCGTCGCCATTCGCCAGCACCTTGCTTTCACCGACTAACTTGAAACCGGCCGCTTCTACCTCGTGCCGCACCACGGCGGGCTCGATCCGGTGAAGCGTATCGGTGACGTCAGGCGGCGATCCCGGTGCAGCAACATGGTCGAGCACGAGGTAAATGCCACCGTGCTTCAATGCCGCATAGACCGCATGGTTGAACGTGGTCATGTCGACCGGCCCCATGAACGGGTCCTTCAAATCGTGGTAGTTCTGCGAAATCCAGAACAGGTCAAGTGGCTCTGGATATCGCGCGGCGTCGAGGGGCGCGGCGAAATTGACGCTCGTGTTGGGGTGACCGACGGCGAATTTTTGGATGTCGGCAATCCCGGCAACGACGTTGGGATACTGGAACAGGGGACTCGGCACACTGGCGTAAACATGCACGGTCGGCCCGACGATGCGTGCAAACAGCCGAGTGAAATAGCCATTGCCCGCGGCATAGTCGGCTACTTTGTCGCCGGGCTTGACCCCGGCGAAGGCGAGTGTCGCCGCCGGCTTACGGCTGGCATCGCGTGCGATATCAGCCGCCGGTCGCGCGGAATCGGCGACGGCAGCTGCGATCGAGTCGGCCATCGTGATGGCGCGGCCGGTTGCGGGCAGTACGGATAAAGTGAGTGCGATTGCGGCCAGCACGAGCGCGAGTCGGCTTCGGCTGATCTGGTCGACTACAAGTATGCCGTCAGCCGTCAAGCGCCGACCTCTCGGCGCTTCAGGCTGGTAAGTAGAGGTCAACTGCCGCCGCAGGAAAGTCAGACATTTCAAACGCATCTTTCAACTCCTCAAGCCATAGTTACCGGCACGCTGCCAGTGAGTCGCCAACCACTCACAGACACCCCGAATCAGCCTTGAACTGGCGGATGCAGACCAAGCTTACCTTGCAGTACTTCAGTCAGCACTACGCATATAGCAGTCATGGAGCGCTTACCATCCTGCGTAAGAGTGGTCACGGTTCTCGTGAGCGACAGTTTCATGTTAGCGCTTCCTCAGTAGAGCTTTCGGCGACTACGATGAGGACGATGCCGGCCTTTTGCCCCGTTGCGACGTAGCGATAGGCGTCGGCGATCTGGTCGAGGCGATAGGTGCGATCGATGACCGCGCGATACGTGCCATCCGCCATCCGGTCACGAAGTTCGGCGAGGAACGCAGGGATATTTGAGCGTTTCGGCAACGGAATTATCACCCGCTTGCTGCGCATGGCGAGCGCGCCCAGCCATGCCAATAAATTCTGTCCCCAAGGTCCGATGTCTGTCGTCGCGAAAATTCCGCCGGGCTTGCGAAGCCGTCGCCATTGGCGGATCGGCATCTTGCCGACGGAGTCATAGACGATGTCGAAGCGCTGCCCTGGCTGAGCGAATTCATCGCTTGCGCAATCGACCACATGATCGGCGCCCAGCGACCGAGCGAGATCGAGATGCCTCGCTTGCACCGCGGCTGTCACCTCGGCTCCACGATCCTTGGCGAGCTGGACGGCCGCCGAACCTATTGCACCCGACGCTCCATAGACCAAGATGTGCGTGCCCGGACCAACGCTCGGCTGGGTCATCATGGCGCTGGCGTAGTACGCGCCTTCGCAGACGACCGCTTGGTCGAAGGCGATGCACGCCGGCAGCGTCGTGATCGGGCCTGACTCGGGAATGCACACGTACTCCGCGTGCGCGCCGTTGCGTCGCATCGGACACAGGCCGAACACGCGGTCGCACACCCGGAACCTCGTCACTCCCGTCCCGACTTGCTCGACGACGCCAGCGACGTCCAATCCGAAAATCGCTCGGCGCGGCTTCCAAAACCCGTAGAGAAGCAGCCGCCCGACCAAGCCCGGCACAAGTTCCCCACAATCGGTGCGGTTGACGGTCGTCGCGTGCACTTTGACCAAGACTTCGCCCGGCTGCGGAGTCGGCTTCGCCACCTCGGCTATCTGGATCGCGTCGGCCGATCCATAACGCGTGATGAGCGCCGCCCTCACCTTGGTCCGTTGATCCAGATCATTGAGCGATCTTACTATCCGGCAGTGCCCGAATGACGAACTGGACGATCAGTGGCATCCCAAAAAGCTGTCGTTCGCGAATGGCTGAAATGGGTCGACAAGCGACCGCAGACGAAACCGTGCGACCGGCAGAACACCTCTTGAAGGTCGACGGTCGCCGTTCGACCAGTGGCGGACGGTCGATCTCGCCCACAAGCTTCCCGATAGCGGACGTTCTCTTTGTGCCAGAAGCGGATATTTTGGTGCGGCCCGCCCGAAGGCAGAACTCCACGCCTGTCGGTCTTTAGCGCGAGTTCAACGTTCCTCTGTTCCTTACGGTCAAGAAGCCAACCAAGGCGAGCAAGCCGGCCAACAGAATAAGCGCCCACTGTGACAGCGTAGGAGCTGAGATCGCACCGACGTTCGCTGCAAATGCAAGTGTGTAGATTTGGCTACCAGGACAGCCGGCGGCATCGGTTGCCGTGACGGTAAAGGTGTAGCTGCCGGGTGTTGTCGGCGTTCCCGACAACGTACCGCTGGATGACAGCGTCAGCGCCGGAGGCAGTGATCCGGAGGTCACAGTGAATGTATATGGGGCTGTTCCGCCGCTTGCCGTGATCGTCTGGTTATAGGGTATGCCGGCATTCGCTGCGGGAAGCGTCGCCGGAGATACAGTGATCGTCGGACAATTCGTGGCATTGATGACGATCGTGTAAATCTGCTCGCCGAAACAGCCGATGGAATCGGTCGCCCTGACGGTGAACGTGAAACTGCCGGACGAGGTGGGGATTCCCGACAACACGCCGCCAGTGGAAAGGGTCAGCCCGGCGGGTGGCACGCCGGAGACTACGGCAAAGACGTAAGGCGACGTGCCTCCACTGGCCGTAATCGTTTGGCTGTAAGCCGTGCCTACCGCTCCATTGGGAAGAATCGCAGGCGAGAGGGTAATCGCATTGCACGCGGTACTGCACACGCTAACGCTATTGGTGTCCAGCGTCGCTGCACCATTTCTAGCAAGGACTCTACCCGACACGCTTGAGCCGGTAGTCGCCGTGATGCTGGTGAGCGCGAGAAGATTTCCCGCGAACGCGGTCCCGGTGCCGAGCGTAGCGGCGCTGCCGACTTGCCAAAATACGTTGCAATTGGAGCCACCATTGATGACTCGAACACTCGAATTGCTTGCGGTCGTGAGTGTCGTGCCAATCTGGAAGATGAAGACGGCATTGGGGTTGCCTTGCGCGTCGAGCGTTAGTATTCCCGTCAACTGAGCCGCCGAGGTAAAGCAATAGACGCCGGACGTGAGCGTGAGTCCGCCCAGATCGGTACCCGTCAAGGCCGTATTGCACGCTTGGCCTGCCAGATTGTCGTAAGCCGTGGTCAGATCGCTCTGCGCCTGCTGTGCGACCGCGTCAGCTGCGTGAATCGTTCCAATGACGGAGCCGGGAGGAAAGCCCGTGATCGAGCTCGCGGTATTTGGCCAGATGCCCAGATCG
>JBDUED010000002.1:0-64637 GCA_040002595.1 Dokdonella sp.
CACGTACTTCATCGTGATCAGTTCGTCGGCCTTTTTCACCAGCGTGTTGAAGCGCGTGCCGATCTCGCACTGCCCAGCATTGCCAACCTCATGGTGATGCACTTCGACTACCTGGCCGACCCGTTCGAGCACCTTGCACATCTCGCTGCGCATATCCTGGAACGCATCCACCGGTGCGACCGGGAAATAACCGCCCTTGACCCCCCCGCGATGGCCGGAATTGCCGCCATCGAACGACTTGCCGGACGACCACGCGGCTTCTTCCGACTCGATCTCGTAGGACACATGGCCCATGTCGTTGCGGAATCGCACCGAGTCGAAAATGAAGAATTCCGGTTCCGGACCGAAGAACGCGGTATCAGCGATGCCGGTCGATTTGAGGTAGGCCTCGGCGCGTTTGGCGACCGAGCGTGGATCGCGCGAATAGGCCTGCATCGTGCTCGGTTCAAGCACGTCGCATTGCAGCAGCAGCGTCTTGTCGGCCATGAACGGATCGATGATCGCGCTCGTTGGATCGGGCAGCAGCACCATGTCTGATTCGTTGATGCCCTTCCAACCGGCGATTGACGAACCGTCGAACATCTTGCCATCCTCGAACAGCGCTTCATCCACGCAATGTGCGGGAAACGACAGGTGATGCTGGCGTCCCACCAGATCGGCAAAGCGCAAATCGACGAATTCGACGTCGTTGTCCTTGATCAGGGTGAGCACGTTTTCGATGGACATGGGATTATTCCGACAAGAAGGTTCGTCCGAGGTTGCAACCGGCGTGCCATCGCGACCTCGCATCGGGGCCTAACGAAATCAATGTGTTGAATCGCCCGTGCTTGATCGATCGCACCAAAACTGTGCGTTCAGTTAGCTATTTTCCCCATAATGGTGCAACCATTCCAAATGTGGCAAACGAAACAATCCTCAAATCCCAGCCAAGCGACCCATGACCGATCTCATCAACCCCATCCTGCTTGGCCTCATCGAAGGCATAACCGAATTCCTGCCCATTTCCAGTACGGGTCATCTGCTGATCGCCGAACACTGGCTTGGGCAACGCTCGGACGTGTTCAACGTGGTTATCCAGGCCGGCGCGATCCTCGCCGTCGCGTTGATTTACCGCGAGCGCCTGTGGCAACTCGCGACTGGCCTGCGCGATTCGCGCAATCGCGACTACGCGCTGAAGCTCAGCCTCGCCTTCTCCATCACTGCGGTGCTCGGTTTCATCGCCACCCGCCTTGGGTTCAAGTTACCCGCGACGATCACGCCGGTAGCGTGGGCGCTGATTCTCGGCGGAATATGGATGCTTGGTGCGGAATGGCTCGCTGCAAAACAACCCGAACGCAGCGCGATCACCTGGCGCGTGGCCATCCTGGTGGGTCTGGCGCAGGTTGTTGCCGGCGTTTTCCCCGGCACCTCGCGCTCCGCCGCGACCATTTTTGTCGCCCTGCTTGCCGGCACCAGCAATCGCGCGGCAGCAACTGAATTCGCCTTCCTCGTCGGTATTCCGACGATGTTTGCCGCAAGCGGCTACGAATTGTTCAAGTCGTTCAAGAACGGCGGCGGCGTTGCAGAAGACTGGAGTGCACTCGGCGTCGCCTTCGTCGTATCGTTGATCACCGCCTTCGTCGCAGTGAAATGGCTGCTGGGCTACATCCGCACCCATCGTTTCACGCCGTTCGCGATCTATCGCATCGTCCTGGGTATCGCGTTGCTGGTGGCGTTGCCGGCGGGCGTTTGATTGGAACTCCGGTCGAGCTGCGAGGACGAGCGAAAAAACGCGGAAGCGGTCACAGAACCACCGGAAAGCCCACGTCGCGAGCATCCGACAGCCAACACGGGAACTGGATGACCATCGCGAAACTTCCCACCGCGAAGCCAGATAAAAAGCGCCGCAGTCAAACCCCCGCCGCGCGATTGAAATCCCCGATGGCTGCGATGAGATCGGTGATCGCAGCGCGTTCGATTTCGGTCAGATAGGGATTCCACGTGTCAAGCAGAACGACTACGCGGGTGTCGCTGCCGCGGTTCCACGCTTCGTGCTCGAAGGTGTCGTCGAAGCTGAAGCAGCGGCCTTCTTGCCAGTTCCGCGCTTCGCCGCCGACGACCAGTGAACAGTTATCCGGTACGACGAGTGCGAGATGGGTCACCACGCGTGTGTTGGTGACGCCGTGGTGCGGCAGGATGTGCGAGCCCGGCGTCAGCAGCGAGAAACAGGCTTCGGGCGCGTGTTCGCGGATGCGACATAACGGCGCTGCATCGAGCGCGGCTGCGGTACGCGGGCAGCGCGCGGCATTGCCCTCGTTGCGGTGGCCGTGGCGATAGAAGAAGAACGCATTCCAGGCCGGCGTACCGCGGTCACCGCGCAGCAGATCGTCGAGCGACTGCTGGTCGTCGACGTGACCAAGGAATGGTTCAAAATGGCGATCCTCGGCCAGCACGCCGAGCATTTCCTCGCGGATCGCCGCGGTGTGTGATTCGAGTTCGGCGTACCACGGAAACAGGTCGGGGGAGAAAAAGCGCGTCGCCGGCAGATCTGGGAAATACAGGAATTTCGACCGCTGCTGCGGCTCCGGATAGTCCGGTGCAAGATCGTCCAGATAGATGGCCAGGCATTTTTCCACACGTGCCAGTGCCGCCGCGCCATAACGTTCGCGAAGAGGCATCAACAGGCCGTAGAAAAGTTGGCGCCGGCCGCTTGCGACCACGCGCATCGCGTGGCGCACGAGTGGTCGCAATGGGAGTGCGGTGGTCTCGTCACTCAGCCATTGGCCATGTCCCTGCGCGGCCATGATCGCTCCGAAATACGCCGGCAACGCGTCGTGATGGCGGCCGAGCGCTTGCAGTACTTCGGCCAGACGCAGGCGCGCCACGTAGAGGGCAGGCTCCAGCGCCACGCTGCGCGCCAACGCGGCGTGTGCCTCCTCAAGGCGGCCATGTTCGCGCTGCAGGACACCCAGATTGGTCAGCGTGGTCGGATCGTCCGGATGTGCTGCGAGCGCCCGCTCAAGCAGGGCCTGAGCTTCGGCGGCGTCGTTGCGACCATGCGCGCAGATCGCCAGAAAATTGAGGGCGTCGGCGTCGGTCGGTTCATCGCGCAACAATTCGGCGAACGCGCGTTCGGCATCCGCCGCGCGGCCGTGGTTGGCGAGCGCGAGCGCCGCCGTCCGGCGCTCGGCCAGTGCAGCAGATTGAATGGAAGCTTCGGTCATGGGGATGCGATCGCGACGGAAATTCAATCGCGAATGCTAACAGGCCGCTACCCGATCCCGCTGTGATCGCTTCTGCAAGTGCGCCGTTACGCCAAGCGCGCGAATGCATCGGCAAGCACGTCGCGGTAGCGCTGCCAGTGACCGGCTACAAAGCGGACCGGCAAACCGCCAAGCCCCTGCGCCATGGCGTCCAGTTGAGGACCGGGCCGCAGTGCCTCGATGCCGAGAAATTGCGCAACTTCGTTCAGTTCGCCTGCAACCGCGTCGAGCAACGGATCAGCGGCCACGACCAGTCGCCGCGGATCGTCCAGTTGACCGCCAAACGCTAGATGCTGGCGCGCGCGAGCGAGCCAGTCGGCCATCGCAGCGGGCTCGCCAAAGGCAAATCCGGGGGCCCAGCCAAACGCGAGCCAGTTGAGCAGGGCGTCGCGCGGATCGCGCTCGACGATCAGCAGGCGCGTACCCGGCAGTGCACGTCGAATCAAGCCAAGCAGATGCGCATCCCAGCGCGGCAGCCAGTCAACGATGCGGCGGGAGGTGTCGATATTTCCCGCGCGCAGGGGCGCCAGCCAACGTTCGCGCAACGCTTCGCGGTCGAGGTCGTTCAGCTCGCCGCTGTAGTACGCCAGTCGCGGCCGGTTGAAATCATCGTCGCGCAGCAACGCGCCGATGCGATCGCGCAAGACGATCAATTCGGGTTGATCGGCGAGCAGCGCGGCGACGCGTTCGACGCCGCTGCCGGGCGTGCCGAGCAGCAGGATCGGCGCGCTGGCCCACGCCTCGCGCGCAGGCTCGCAAAGCGCGGCGGACAATTCAGCGCTCGGCTCATGCAGCGGCGGCAGCGCACTCGGCATGCCGCGCTGAGCTTCGACGAAGCAGCGCACCGCATCGTCTGCGTCGCCCGCGCGATCGTGCAATCGTCCGAGATAGTTCAGGCGCAGACGGTTCTGGCCCTCGCTCAAGGCGTGCCGACCAAGCGCCGCGAGGGCATCGAGCGCATCGGCGTCCGCGTCGGCTTGCATCAGGGCGCGGATGCCGATGAGCTGCATCTCGGCATCGTCCGGACGCGCCCGCAACACAATCTGCGCATGCGCATTGGCGGCCGCCGGCTCTCCCAGGTATTCGGCCACCATCGCGAATCGACTGCGCGCCTGGATATCGTCCGCATCGAGATCGACCAGTTCCTTCCATGCGACCGCCGCTTGTGGCAACCGACCGATCACCATCAACAAATCCGCGCGCGACGCCTGCATCGAGCGATCGTCGGGCGCGCTCGACAGAAACGCTTCGTATGTCGCGACGGCTTCCTCGTGACGTCCAAGCTGCAGCAGCGTCCACGCCAGCGCTCGTACGGTTGCAGGCTGCGTCGGATCGAGTGCGAGCGCCGCGCGATAACCCGCTGCTGCGTCGTCCCAGCGATTTTCGGTGCGCGCCACATCGGCGAGTCCGACGTGCGCGATCGTCTCGAAACCGGGCACCACCAACAGCGTGCGAAATTGCGCCGCCGCTTCATCGGTGCGCTTTTCCTGCAGCAGCAACGCAGCCAGCACGGGGCGCACCTGATGCAGGTCCGGGCGCAGGCGCAACGCATTCAGGTACGCCTGCTCGGCAAACGCGGGAGTATCCCGTCGAGCGAATGCCTGGCCGAGCTGCAACTGGATCATCGCATCGCTGGGCGCAAGATCCGCGGCGCGGCCAAGATGGCGCAGCGCCGCGTCGAGATCGCCACGTTCGAGAAGCAAGGCGCCAAGTCCAGCCAGCGCATGCGGCTCTTCGCCAGCGCGCAGGGCAATGCGGAAATGCTGTTCGGCGGTGTCGGACTGGCCGCGCAGCAAGGCGATCTGGCCGGCGCCAGCACGCGCAGCGGCAAGATTCGGATCGAGCACGAGCGCGCGCGCGAAACCGCGTTCTGCCGCGTCATAATCGCCAGCACGGAACGCGAGCGAAGCGAGACTGAGCTCGAGGTTGGCATCGTCCGGCGCCAGCGCACGGGCGCGAGCAAGCAGATGCGAGCCCTCCTCCGCGTCGCCCCGCTGGTAACGCAGCATGCCGAGCAGATGCAGCGTATCGGCATCGTCCGGATTCTCGGCAAGCTGCGCGCGATAGCCTTGTTCGGCTTCGTCGAAGCGGCCTTGACGGTGCAGATCAATCGATTGTTTGAGCATGTCAAATCGCAGTCAGGCGAGGATGAGAGTGTGCGCAGCACGTGCTGCAGGCGGTGATCGCAGGCACTCGCCAGCGTGTGCCGACGGCGCGAAAAGCGCGCGGATTATGCCGGATTACAAGAAGTCGGGCGTACCGCACAGAAAAGCCCGGGGGTGCTCGTCGAGGTCAACAGGCGCGCTCCGCCCGACATGCAACAGCATGCGCGCGGCAATGTAATCCTCGACGAAACTGTGCAGCGACCAATCGCTGATGAATCCGCAGTGGCCGCCGTGCGCGGCAATATCGAGTTCGACCGTTGGTGGCAGCTCGAGCGCGCGAAAATCTTCAATCGGAATTACCGGATCGTCGGCAGCGGTCAGGATCGTCGCCGGAATGCGCAGATGCTTCAGCCGTGCACCCGCAATCGAATAGCCATCGAGATAATTTTCCAGTGAACCGAAATCCGTGTGGCGCATTACCAGTGCGCGCGTGAGCTCGCGCAGATTGCCGCCCAGATCGGCCGCCGAAAACCAGTCGCGATCGGAAAACAGCTTCTGTTTGCGCCGCAACGAGGCGCGCCATTTGTACAGAAAGTATTTTTGATAAAACCACGGCGCAGCTTCCAGACCGAAGAGCCCTGCGCTGGGACTTACCACCGGACAAACAGCGAGCGCATAGCGCAACGCAATGCCGGCAGCGGGCGCGCGCAACGCGACGCGCAAGGCGAAATTGCCGCCGAGCGAAAAGCCGGCGAGCGCCAGTGCGGGGGGCGCGAATCGGCTCTGCATCGCCTGCACGGCACCGACAACTTCGTCGATGCGGCAGGAATGGAACAACTCGCGATTGAGATGATGCGTATCGCCGTGATCGCGAAAGTTCAGGCGGAAAATATCGAAGCCTTCATCGAGCAGACGGGCGCCGGTGTTGATCACGTACGACGAACGCACGCTTCCTTCCCAGCCATGCAGCAACACGACCAGGCCGCGCGACTCGGGCAACACGCACTGCGCACTGTGAAAGCCCTGCAGGCGCACGCCGTCACCGCAATCAAGCAGATGTTCGGTGGTCTCGCGTTCGACCGCGCGGCGCGCGCGTCTGCACAACAGGCGACGCAGGCCGCTCGATGCGAGTGACGATTGCACATGCGGATTGCGCAGCAGACGCGGCGGCTTGAACTGCGCCGCGTGTGAAGCCACCAAGCGAGCGCTGGCCTGCGCCGCATCCTCGTCTGCCTGAGGCGCCCTCATTCGCTCAGGCATCGCCATAACCGAGCGCCTCCACAATGCGCGCGCGACTTTCCTCGGCCATGCGGCGACGCGCGTCCGGCGTCAGCGGCACCGGCGCGAGGAAGTGTACTTCGGCATCCATCGATGGACCCCCAAGGATGCGCACGATGTTGGCGAAGAAACTTTCACCGACCGCGAACGGCACGCGCGGATCTTGAAGCCCGTGATTGCCGTAGCGCAGCGCAACCGGCTGCACCGGCACCTGCGCATCGAGCGCGGCCTGGAAAATCCGCGCGTGGAATGTGCCGACCTTGTCGCCATGTCCGCTGCCGCCCTCGGGAAACACGCCGACCGCTTCGCCCGCGCGCAGACGCTCGACCACCCGCGCCATGACGACGGTCAGCGAATCGGTACTCCCTCGGCGATGAAAAATCGTGCCGGCACGTGCGGCCAGCCAGCCGACGAATGGCCACTTCGCAATCTCGCTCTTGGCGACAAAACTCACGGGTCGCTGGCTGTGCATCAACTCGATATCCAGCCACGAGATGTGATTGGCGACATGCAACACGGCGCCCGGCAGCGGCTCGCCAAAGCGGCGGATGCGAAATCCGAAAATCCGCACGAGCATGCCCGACCACCAGCGGATCATGAATTTCTCCAGCGACGTACCCCCGACCGGAATCCGCGCCGCCAGCGGATTGAGCACGAGCACACCGAGCGGTGCGGCGATCAGGATGTGCAGCAGCAAAATTGGCGTGCGGATCGCGTATCGCAACAGACGCATCGGGTCGCCGGGCGCGGCCACCGTGTTGTGAGGAGGTTTCATCAAGCGATGGTAGCGGATGCATGACGCGGTGCGGCAAACGCGCGCTGACTGGCTGCTGCCTGGGGGTTAAAAGTGGAGATGGCGGTCGCAATTGAACCAGGAGGGAAAATCGCATGAACGACCTTCATCGCCTGCTTTCAGCCGCGCTCCGTCATCAAAGCCAGCGCCACCGCGCCATTCTGCCCACACTGGAGGCCGCCCTTCGCCGGAATGACGAACTTCGGGCGACTTCCTCTGGGGATCGTCAATCGTCTTGCAACCGACCCTGCGCCTCACCCAGATCGTTCAGATGTTCCTCCCACCAGCGCGCCTCGCCGACGTGCGCGAACGCGCGCGGAAATGCGGGGTCACCCCAGCGTGCGGCAACCCAGCCGGCCCAATGGATCTGACGCATGATGCGCAGCGGTTCGATCAGGCGAAGTTCGCGATGGTCGAAATCGCGAAACTCGGCATAGCCTTCGAGCAGCGCATCGAGCGCGTGAGGGGTTGGCGCCAGCATCCACAAATCCTGCACCGCCGGACCCATGCGCGCATCGTCGAGGTCAACGAAGTGGGGACCGCTGTCGGTCCACAGCACATTGCCCGCGTGGCAGTCGCCGTGCAGGCGGATGCGTGTGATGGGTTCGAGTTCGGCAAAGCGCGCGTCGATCGTTGCGGCGATGGCGGTTGTGCGCATCAGGTAGCTGTTGTGCAATCGATCCGGCAGCAAGCCGGAGACGAGCACCGCACGCGCCGCGTCGCGGATAAAGGTGTGGGTGTCGATCGTGCCGCGCTCGCGGAAACGCTCGCGTGCGCCGACGCCGTGCATGCGCGCAAGCAGGCGGCCCATCCAGGCGAGGTGATCGGCAGATTCCAGTTCCGGTGCGCGCCCGCCGCGTCGCGGATAAAGTGCGTAGCGATAGCTGGCGTGTTCGAGCAATGTGTGTCCTGCGATCAGCAGCGGTGCGACCATCGGCAATTCCGCCGCGGCAAGTTCCAGCGCAAACGCGTGTTCCTCGGCAATTGCGGTGTCGCTCCAACGGGCTGGACGATAGAACTTGGCGACCAAGGGTGGGCCGTCTTCGATGCCGACCTGGTAGACCCGATTTTCGTAGCTTGCAAGTGCAAGCAGGCGACCATCGCTGACGAAACCAGCGGCATCGATCGCATCCAGCACGACGTCGGGTGAGAGGCCCGCGTAAGGTGTGGCCGCGGCAGCCATCGGCTCAGACCGCTTTAGGCGACTGGCGCGGCACTACGGCAAGCGTGAGGCGCGCAATGCAGACGAGGCGTTCGTGCCCATCCTCGATGCGGATTTCCCACACTTGCGTGGTGCGCCCGATATGCAGCGGCCGCGCGGTGCCGGTGACGAGACCGCTGGTGGCCGCGCGCAGGTGATTGGCGTTGATGTCGAGGCCGACAGCCATTTCATTGGCGACATCGAGGCACAGGTTGCCGGCGAGGCTGCCGAGTGATTCGGCCAGCGCGACGGACGCGCCGCCGTGCAGGAGGCCGAACGGCTGGCGCGTGCGCGCATCGACCGGCATCGTGCCGCGAACGAAGTCAGCGCCGATCTCGGTGATGCGCATGCCGAGGTGCTCGACCAGCGTGTCGCAGTTCCACGCGTTGATGCGATCAAGATCCGTGGTTTGCTTCCAGAGGCTCACGCGTTCGATTCCGATGGACCGTCGATCGGACTATATCCTGTGCCAGCCGCGGCAGCCGCGCGTTAAAACAAGCATCGCACGTGAACCGTACCGTTCCCGCGCTCACCGTTCCGCTGCTGCGCGCGCAGTCGGGCGCTGCCACCATGCGCGATCAAGGAAGGCCCATCGACGTGGCGACTTCGGCGACAATCACGCGAATTCCCGAAGATCGCCCCGTGTCGCATCTCGCCACTTTGCAAGCCAGCGGCAAATCTTTCCCCATCGAGGCGGGCGAAACCGTACTCGAAGCGGCGCAGCGCGCGGGCCTGGCGTTGCCGTATTCGTGTCTTGCCGGTGTTTGCGGCAGCTGCAAGGCGACGCTGATCGAAGGGGAGTGCGTGTATCCGCGCAATCCGCCCAGCGCGCTGAACGCGGCGGAACGGATGCGCCATCAGGTCTTGCTGTGCCAGGCGGTGCCGGTCAGCGACCTGGTGATTGCCGCGCGCGAAGTCGCCTCGGTCGCCGACATTCCGCACCGCGTGCTTACGCTCAAACTCATCGACAAGACCCTGCTCGGCAGCGATGTCGCCAAGCTCACCCTGCACACCGCGCGCGGGGAGCGTTGGCGGCGGCTGCCCGGCCAGTATCTCGATGTGCTGTTGCCCGATGGCAAGCGCCGCGCGTTCTCGATTGCCAACGCGCCGCACGCCGATGCTTCGATCGAATTGCATGTGCGTCGCGTTGCAGGTGGCGGCTTCACGACGAACGTATTCGACGAGATGCAACCGGGTGCGCTGCTGCGTGTCGAAGGACCGCTCGGCACCTTCGTTGCGCGCGAGGACAGCGAGCGACCGATGCTGCTGATGGCCGGCGGCACCGGGCTTGCACCGATCAAGGCGTTGATCGAACATTTCCTGCATCTCGGCTCGCGTCGTCCGATGATCCTGTACTGGGGCGTGCGGAGGCCGGCCGACCTGTACCTGCGCGGCTTGCCCGAGCAATGGGCCCGCGACGTTCCGACGTTCCGCTTCGTCCCTGTCATTTCCGATGCTGAACTGGCTGGCGATCTGCGCAGCGGCCTTGTGCACGAAGTGTTGCTGGAAGACCATCCGGATTTGTCCGGCTTCGATGTCTACATGAGCGGTCCACCGACGATGATTGATGCGGGTCGACGCGCATTTGTCGACGCCGGTCTGCCCGAGGAACATCTGTACTACGATTCTTTCGACTACGCGCCGGAGGTGATTGCCGAGATTCTCGGCAGCCGCGCCGGAATTCACGGCTTGTAGAACGCTTTCAACCTTGATCGGTATGACGGCAGAAAAGCGGGCTCTAGGTGCCCCGAGGAGTTGCGATGCGCTGCCATCTTTTTCTTGTCGCCTCTGCCCTGTTTTTTGCCTGCCCGCACGTTTTTGCGATGCGCTGTGGCAATCGTATCGTCAGCGAGGGTGCGCAGGATTTCCAGGTGCGCGAACGCTGCGGCGACCCGTTCTGGAGCGACCGCTACTCAGACGTCGAAATCATCGGCGCTCATGGTCCGGTCGAGCGTCAACGTTCGGTGCAGTTCGATGTCTGGTACTACAACTTCGGACCACGCCAACTGATGCGTCGGTTGGTGTTTCGCGACGGCGTGATGGTGCGTGAGGATACACTCGGTTACGGCGTCAACGTGATGGGTGAAGACTGCAATCCGAGCCGTGCGTTGACGAACTTGAGCGCTGGCGAACTCGTTGCGCGCTGCGGCGAGCCGGCGTCACGCCGCAGTGATGTCGACACGCTGGTGCGCCGCCCCGCGCCCGGGATCGAACGCTGGCGCGACGAACGCCGCGAGGAATGGCGCTACGATTTCGGCGACCGCCGCTTCGTACGCATCGTGCGCCTCATCGACGGACGCGTGACGGGCGTCGAATCAGTGCCGCGCTGAGCCCGGGTCCGGAGGACGGCACTTGCGGCCCGCCCGTACGCGGCAGTCGGCCGCGCCCGCGCCTCCAGACTGCCAGCGCGTGTTGAAAGTGACGCGAAACAACCAGCGTCTTACTTGACGCCCGGCAGCCGCGGCACGCCATGTTCGCTGCGTTCCTCGAACGCGATCGAGTGGGTATCGAGCGAGCCGGGCAAGGTCGGCGCACCCACGGCGACGCTCGCCTCGCCTCGCATCAGGCGTAACGCATTCGCATAACAAATGGCGGAGTTGGCAAGATCGCCTTCGCCACGCCGGCAATCTCCGCGCGCTTCCCACGCCAGCGGCGATTCGACCAGCGCGAGCGAGCGTTCGAGAGCTTGCTCCGCGCGTGCCCATTGGGACTGCTGGACGTATAGACGGCCAATCGTGGCGAGCAGCGGCGCACTGTTTGGCGCCAGCACAAGCCAGCCCTCGGCCTTGTGCGTGCGCGTGGCAAGTTCGCCATCGCCTAGTTCTGCATAAGAGGTGGCCAGTTCGTCGTTCCACTCGCGACGCTCGGCCGATTCGATTTCGTCCATGGCCGCGAGGATCTGGCCAAGCGCGGCGGATCGACGCGCGAACGCAGCCACCAGGTCTGGTCGACGCCGTTGCGCGCGGCTCGTGCCGCTCCACAATGCATTAAGTCTCGCAGCATCCGGTGCTCCGCTCAGGGCTGCGCCGAGGACGCGCGATTCAAGCGCGGCCTGCTTGTCCGCTGTCAGCGAACCGCTGCGCGCGAGCTGCGGCAACGCGTCCAGCGCTGCCTGCGTGTCGCCGACGGCGAGGGCCGCATCGATCAGCAGGCGCCATCCACGCAGCGACAGATCGTTTGTCGCGACCTTCGCCTTCAGCAGCGCCAGCGCCTCGGCGTTTTGGCCCTTGTCCATCAGGAAACGCGCGCGCAAAGCGTCGGCTGCGCGCGCACCTCCGGCACCCACCTCATCGAGCGCCTGCGTTGCGCGCTCGGGCGCGCCGCTTTCGTGCGCGGCGCGCGCGAGTGCGAGCAGCGCTGGCGTGCGGAATGCGGAATGGGTGGCTGCCTTGCCGAGATCACGCTCGGCCTGCACATATTCGCCTTCGGCAAACGCAGTCAGGCCGCCGGCCAGATGTTCGCGCCCGCGCCGCTTGACCGAGCGACCCCACCAGCGAAACGGAAACCGCACCAGTTGCCAGACGGCCGTCAGCACCGCCCACAACAACAACAGGCTGGCAATCGAGACGACGACGCTGGTTTCAATCGTGGTATCGCGAATGCGCACTTGCACGTAGCCCGGATCGGCAGCCAGCCAGTGCCATGCAAAGGCCGCGATCAGTGTCACGATCAGCAGCAGGAGAACACTTCGCCACAGTTTCATGGGCGAGCCTCGGGAGTGGTCGACATGGCGCCAGTCGGATTCGTCGGAGGCGCCGCAGCAGGTTTTGTCGCCGCTGGCTGCGCCAGCGCGCGGGTGGCGCGCAGGTTGCGCAATTCCTTCAGCGCGTTGCCCAGTTCCGGCACGGCGGGCGCCAGCGATGCGCTGGCCAGATGGTCGAGTTCGGCCAGCGCCTCTTTCACCGCAGTGGACTGCGTATCGAAGCTGCCGGCAATGTCCGCGTGGGCACGCGCCAGCGAGGACTTGTAGCCGTCCGCATCGCGCGCGAGTAATGCCGCGGCGGCAGCATTGAGATCGATTGCGGCCAGACTGCGTTTGAGGCCGATATCGCGACCGCCCAGCGGATCGACATCGCTGCGCTGACTGATATGCACGAACTGAGCGACAAATCGTGCCCAGCGCGAGGTTGCCGCGGCTTGCTGTGCGACTGCCGCCTGCGGCCCCGGCAAGGTGGCGAGGCTCGCGCGCACGAGTTCGATCGCAGCGATGGATCCTTGCGTTTCGACCGGTTTGCTCGCTTCGAGCGCGTGACGTTCCGCATCAATGCTCTGGCGCACCGAAGCGAATACCGGATCTTCGGCCGATGCGAGCGCCGAATCGGCCAATGTATACGCGGCAATCGCCGCTTGTGCATCGTGAAACAATGCGAGGCGCTCCAGTGCCTGCTGCAAAAGGAATTCCGTCTCGTTCAGCGCCAGCGCGTCGCGTCCACTGAGGCGCTGATCGGCAAGATTGGCGACCGCATCCTCCAGATGACGCGCCCGTTCGCCAAGACCGAGCACTTCCTCACGCAGGCTGTTGTTGACGCCATCGGCGTCGGTAAGGCGGGCGCGCAGGGTGTCGATGTCGTGCTTGTGCTGCTCGACGCCGTGCGTGAGAGCGTCCAGTCGTGCGCCCAATTCATTGCGCAAGCTCGCCTGCGTCGCGGATTGACCGTGTTCAATCACGACCACGCGCCAGAGTGCTACCGCGCCGATGATCAACGCCAGCAACGCGGCTAGCCATGCCAGCCCGGTGCCGCGTGGCGCATCCGCCAGACGCTTCTCCGACGGGAAGGTTTCGGACGTGTGCATCGGTGCGTCGGTGGCGGCCGACGTTGATGTGGATTCAATGTCTTCGCTCATGTCGTCATGCTAACCCAACTGCGCGCGAGCGGCAGCGCTTGCGCGGTCACAGACGGTGCCGCGTCAACGCTTTTTGTGCGGCATCGAGCAAGTCATCCGGGGAAGCGGAAGCCGCCACGCAGATCTGCGCAAAACCTTTTTCCCGAGCGATCGCAGCAAGGCGCGCGCTGCTGACGACCAACGTCTGCCGACGCAGGCGCGCGAGCAGTGCGGTGGGTAGCAGGGCAACCAGATGGGTCAGCGCCGCCGCACTGGAGATCAGCATGAGGAGCGGGTCAGCAGCGTGCGCAAGGCCGTCGAAATGACGCTGCAGCAGTCGTGGCGGGTCGCGTTGATACACATGCATCGTTTCGATCTGCGCGCCGCGCGCGGCCAGCGTTAAGGCGAGCAAATCACGTCCGCCGGCAGCGCCGATCAACACAATCCGCCGGTCGCGCACATCGGCAAGCTCGGGCAAGGCCAGCAAGGCTTCGCTGTCGCTGCGTCCTTCGGGGGCAAGCGCGCGCACGCAATGGCGCGCGAGGGCGCGTTGGGTGCCGGCGCCCACGGCGAAAACGCGCGCGGGTTGCATCCCGGCAAGCGCAGGAAGCAGGCGAAACGCGAAACGCACCGCCGCGGGACTGATGAAAATAGCCGCGTGCGCGAGGTTCATTGCCGCCTGTACGCGCTTTCGCAGCGGCCCCGCATCGGTCGTTGCGCGCAATGACAGCCCGGGCACGCACACTACGCGGCCACCACGCGCCTGAACGCGCGAGCGTAACGATGCGGCGCTATCGGCTGTACGCGTGAGCACGATCGTTGCGCCAGCCAGCGCAGATGCGGAATGCAAATCGGACATGTTGTTCGTGCGGCTCTACGTACCCCACAGATGATACGCGTGTCGACTTGAGTCGCGCGCTTCAGTTGCGCACACTGCGCCGCCATTCCTGCGTAATCGCCCGGTGAACCCATCTTCCGCAAACGACATGCGAGCCGCGTCCATGGCGCTTGAACGCGAACTGCTCGCGACCATTCCGCTGGCGAGTGCGATGCGCTTGTCAATCGCTGACTACGACGGGGATTCGCTGACCATTGCCGCGCCACTGGCACCGAACATCAACGACAAGGGTTGCGCGTTTGGCGGCAGTCTCGTCAGCGTGATGACGTTGGCCGGCTGGGCGTTGGTCAAGCTCGCCACGCACGCGCGCGGACTGCCCTGCGATATCTACGTGCAAGACAGCGCAATCCACTATCTCGCGCCGCTGTGGGACGACTTCGTCGCCACCGCACAACTGGGCGAAGGAGAGACATTCGCGGCGTTCTTCGATGCGCTGTCGCAGCAGCGCAAGGGCCGCCTGCGCGTGCGCTGCGTGGTGCCGCTGGCCGACGGCAGCGACGCCGCCACGCTGGAGGCGCGTTTTGTAGCGCTCGCGAAAGCCTGACGCGCACGCTACATTGCGGCGACTGGGTCCACGTGCGGGAGAATTATCATGCGTCGTTACCTGATTGCTTGTGCCGTGGCGACCCTCGCCACCTCGCTGGGCGCCTGCGCGACCGATAAAATGCGCTCGAAACAAAAGGTGCTTGACGACACCCTGCGCTCGTACGCGGCAACCATCCGCTGGGGCGACATGGCCCAGGCGCAGGCGTTCATCGATCCCAAAATGCTCAAGGAACACCCGCCGACCGCGCTCGAACTGGCGCGTTACAAACAGGTGCAAGTCAGCGGCTACGACGAGCAGCCAGCAGTGCCAGTGGGCGATACGGAGGTGCGCCAGACCGTGAAGATCGATCTGGTAAACATCAACACCCAACACGCCCGCAGCGTCATCGATCATCAGGTGTGGCGTTACGACGACGTAGCCAAGCACTGGTGGCTGACGTCGGGCTTGCCCGATATCAGCCGCTCCGAGTAAGGCACGCGACGCTGGAGAGCCGCGCAGACGGCGCCAGCGGTTTGCATCTTCCATTGCAATCGGTCTCGACGCATCGGTATTGTTTTTGCCGGCCGCACTGCACTCGGCGATAATCCCCGGCCGCGCCCCTCATCCTCATTCGAAAACCATGTCCGACGTTCTGCACCGCCTGCCCGAGTTTCTGGGCAATCATTTCTACCTGACACTCGGTTTAATCGGGGTGCTGATCGCCCTGGCCGTGAGCGAGGCGCAACATCTGCTGCGTGGCTACACGGCGTTGACGCCGGCCGGACTGACCCAGCTGATCAATCGCGACAACGCCCTGTTGATCGACGTGTCGAGTCAGGTTGATTTCGAGAAAGGCCATATCCCCGGCGCGAAGGCGGTGGCGTTGAGCCAGTTTGATCCGGAAAGCAAGGATTTGGTGAAAGTGCGGGAGTTGCCCGTGGCGGTCGTGTGCAAGAACGGCCAAGCCTCGGCGCAAGCCGCACGGCGTTTGAAGAAAGCCGGATTCCTGCACGTGTTCTGGCTTGAGGGCGGACTTGGCGCATGGAACGAAGCGCACATGCCGTTGGCCAAAGGCCGTGCCTGATCTGCTGCACCCATTGGCGCGTCGCATGGAGGCGCCATGGATCGGTCGGGTGCGGCGCGCCGAAGCTGTCCGCATACCGAATGCAGGCGCAACGGCAAAGTGCGTCCTTGGCGCGTCCGTGGGATAATCGCCGCCCTTTTTCTTTCTGGCGATCACTTTCCCCATGGCAGACAACAGCAACGGCGCCGCGAATGGCCAAACCCCGCCGCCCGATGGCCAGGCGCAACTGAACCTGCAGCGGGTCTATGTGAAAGACGTCTCGTTCGAGGCGCCTGCTTCGCCGCAGATCTTTCAGCAGCAGGGCCAATCGAATGTAGAGCTCAATCTTAGCCAGCGCGTGGCCCCGCTGGGTAATGATGCGTTCGAAGTCGTGCTCACGGTGACGGCGACGTGCAAGATCGAGGACAAGACCGTCTATCTGGCTGAAGTGCATCAGGCTGGCATCTTTGGCCTGACCGGTTTCGACGCGTCCAACCGCGACGCCATCCTCTCCACATATTGTCCCAACGCGCTGTTCCCGTACGCGCGCCAGATCATCTCGGACCTGGTCCAGAATGGCGGTTTCCCGCCCTTTTTCCTGCAGCCGATCAACTTCGAAGCGCTTTACGCCGAACAGCTGCGCCGGCGGGACGCCGCGCCCGCCGAAGGCGCGGATCGCGTACTGCAGTAAGCGCTGGGCGCGTCGCCCGCCATGTCCTCCTCGCGATCGGTCGCGGTCCTCGGCGCCGGTTCGTGGGGCACTGCGCTGGCAGTGCAACTTGTGCGCAACGGTGTGCCGACCACGCTGTGGGGGCGCACGCCGCAATCCGTGGTCGATATGGCGCGCGCGCGCCGCAACACCCGTTATCTGCCCGAACTCGAACTGCCCGCCGCTTTGCAGTTGTCGGCGATGATCGAGCCCAGCGTGCGCGATGCCGGCACGCTGCTGATCGCGGTGCCAAGCCATGCCTTTGCGCAATTGCTCGACGCGATTGCGCCGTGGGTTGCGCCGGACGTCGGCATTAGTTGGGCAACCAAGGGTTTTGATCCGGCCAGTGGGCGCTTCCTGCATCAGCTTGTCGCCGAGCGTCTGCCGCACAATCGGGCGGCGATCGTGACCGGACCTTCGTTTGCGCGCGAAGTCGCGCTGGGCCAGCCGACCGCGTTGACCGTGCATTCGGGGAACGCGGCGTTTGCACAGGAGATTGCGCACAAGCTGCACTCGCCGAAATTTCGCGCCTACACCGGCAGCGACGTGATTGGCGCCGAACTTGGCGGCGCGATGAAGAACGTGCTTGCCGTCGCGACCGGGGTGGCCGATGGCTTGCAATGCGGTCTCAATGCGCGCGCCGGCTTGATTACGCGCGGGCTCGCCGAGATGCTGCGCCTCGGCGAAGCGCTCGGCTGTCGTGCGGAAACGTTGATGGGTCTGGCCGGGTTGGGTGATCTGGTGCTGACCTGCACAGGTGATCTTTCGCGCAACCGTCGACTCGGTCTCGCGCTCGGTCGCGGCGTCAGTCTGACGCAAGCGATCGCTGAGATCGGCCAGGTTGTCGAAAGCGTTCAGACCGTCGATGCGGTGATGAAGCTCGCCAACGAACACGCCGTGGAATTGCCGATCAGCTCACTTGTGCAACGCGTGTTGCGCGCGGAACTCACTCCGATAGAAGGCATGACCGCACTTATTTCACGCGATCAAAAAGCGGAATATCCTTAGCCGGAAGCGGTCTGTGCGGCAGGCCTCGTCCAGCGTCCGACCTGGCGGGGCGCGTGCAGCTACGCGGCGCCGCCAAATCCCGCTTGCCGCCACGCCTCGTAGACAACGATCGCAACGGTGTTGGACAGGTTGAGACTGCGGTTGTGCGGCCGCATTGGCAGGCGCAGACGCAGTTCGGGCGCGATGCCCTCGAGAATGGCTTGCGGCAGACCGCGCGTTTCCGGGCCGAACAGCAGGGCATCTCCATCTGCGTAGTCGATCGTGTCGTAACACACGCGGCCGCGTGTGGACAACGCGAACAGCCGGCGCGGCTGCGCCGTCGCGATGAAGGCGGTGAGATCCTCATGCACCGCGACGGTTGCGAACTCGTGATAATCGAGTCCGGCACGCCGCAGCTTTGCATCGTCAAGTTCGAAGCCGAGCGGGCGCACCAGGTGCAGCGCCGCGCCGGTGTTCGCGCACAGGCGAATCACGTTGCCGGTATTGGGCGGAATCTCGGGTTGATACAGGACGACGTGCAGCACACGCGCATTATCAGGTCTGCCGCATGTGCCTGCGCAAGCACGGCACGTACGCGGGAGCGCCTCGCCGCGCCCGAGCCGCCGCGTCATCGAGCCGTTGCATGGCGTCCCGCTACATGTCGAGAAGTTCGACTCGCGTGCGCTCGACTTTCGCGAGCGCGCGCAAGGCAGGCGCCAGTGCGGCCAGCGCAGGTCCGTGCGCGCCGACATGCACGGTCGGCAGCAAGGTCACCGGTAACGGCTCGGTTGTCGCAACGCTCAGCACAGCTTCATCGGGGTGGATCGCGTCGACATGCACGCTCACGGTCGGCAGTAAAGTTGCGTGTACCGCTGACTGGATATCAACCGACATCAAAGCGGGCTTCGGCGTGGGAATCGCAATCGAGCCATGCGCGAATGCGACGATTGCGCCGACGAGGGCGATGCCAATTGCGGCGCGGATCAAGGGTGTGCGGGTTTTCATGGTGTTCTCCTGCGAGCAGTGATGCATGCGGGGTAGAGCAATCGCCATGCCAGCGCGTGCGCGCCTGTCATCGCGGGTTTTTGGATGCGCAATCAAGGCATTGCGTTGCCGTGCCGGAAGTCACGGCGCGCTGTCCGGACGCATGACGGACGTTGGCCGCGTGTCCGCGGACAGACCCGATGCGCTGGTGCGCGAGGCGAGATATCTCCATGCAATGCATGGCACGATTGCGGGCAGCTGCGGCGCGAAACTTTGTTGCACGGTGCGAGGTCTGCATGCATTCGTGACCCACATTCGTTGCCGGCCTTTGCACGATCCAAGCTGTCGAACCCGTCTGTACACTGCACTGAAGGAAATTCCGATGCGCAATCATTTCATCGCCGGCTTGGCCGTCATGTTCGTCGGCCTCGGTCTCGGTGCAGGCGCGCGTGCCGCGGCGGTCGACAGTGTCGATATTCCATTCACGCGCTTCACCCTGCCCAACGGGCTGACCGTGGTGGTCAGCGAAGATCACAAGGCGCCGGTGGTCGCGGTCAGCGTCTGGTATCACGTGGGCTCCGCGGATGAACCGACCGGCAAGACCGGCTTCGCACATCTGTTCGAACATCTGATGTTCCAGGGTTCGGAAAACCACAAGGACGAATTCTTCCGCCCGTTCGAACTGGCGGGTGCGACCGATCAGAACGGCACCACCTGGTTTGACCGCACCAACTATTTCGAGACGGTGCCGACGACCGCGCTCGACATGGCCCTGTGGATGGAATCGGACCGCATGGGCCATCTGCTCGGTGCGATCGGCCAGCATGAACTCGACGAGCAGCGCGGCGTCGTGCAGAACGAAAAACGCCAAGGTGAAAACCAGCCCTACGGACGCGTCGACGAACGCATCATGGCCAACGCATTCCCGGCCAATCACCCTTACCACCACGACACGATTGGCTCGATGAAGGATCTCGATGCCGCTTCGCTGGCTGACGTGAAGCAGTGGTTCGGCACCTACTACGGCGCCGCCAACGTGACCGTCGCACTAGTCGGCGACATCACGCCTGGCGTGGCGAAGGCGAAAATGCTCGCGTACTTCGGCGACATTCCCGCAGGTCCGCCCGTGGCGCGCCAGCAACCCTGGACGGCGCAGCGCAACACGGCTACGCGCGACACGATGCAAGATCATGTCGCACAGACGCGGCTGTATCGCGAATGGAATGTGCCCGCATCCGGTACTGCGGACGAAGCGCAACTGGAACTCGCTGCTGCAGTGCTTGGAGGTGGCAAGACTTCGCGCCTGTACGAACGACTCGTCTACAAGGACAAGCTGGCCGACAGCGTTTCAGTTGGCGTGCAGTCGTTCGCATTGGCCTCGATGCTGCAACTGCAAGTCGATGTGAAGAGCGGCGTCGATCCCGCGAAGGTCGAAGCAGCCATCGCCGACGAGTGGCGCCGATTCCTCAAGGACGGCCCGAGCGCCGATGAACTTGCGCGAGTCAAGATCGATACGCGCGCCGGTTTCATCCGCAGTCTGGAAAAGGTCAACGGCAAGGCGAGCATTCTCGCCGAAGGCCAGGTTTATCGCGGCGATCCAGCCGCGTACAAGATCGATTTGGCGCGCATTGCCGCAGCCACCCCGGCAAGCGTGCTGGCCGCATCGAAGCAATGGATCGCCATAGGCGACTACACCTTGACAGTGAGCCCGGCGCCCAAGGCGGCAGATTTTTCCAAAGATGACGAGATGGAAAAATCAGGCCGCGCGGCGATTGACGGTCGGCCCGAGGCAAAGCTGCCGCCATCGCAGACCTTCAAGACGGTCGCCTCGGACATCGAGCGCAGCAAGGGCGTGCCGCTCGTCGCGCAATTTCCCGATCTGAAGTTCCCGACCCTCGAACACGGCAAACTCAAGAACGGCATTGCGGTCGTGCTCGCGCAACGCCACACCATTCCGGTGGTGCAGGTGGAGCTGCAATTCAACGCGGGTTATGCATCCGATCAAGGGCGCACGCTCGGCACTTCCGCGTTCACCATGGCGATGCTTGATGAAGGCACCAGGGATCTCGACTCGCTGGAAATCGCACGCCGCGCCGAGCGTCTCGGCGCCGAGATCGGTGCCGCTTCCGGTCTGGACAGTTCGAGCGTGAAGCTCAACGCGCTCGACTCGCAACTCGAGCCGTCCTTGCGGCTGTATGCCGATATCGTGCGCAACGCCGCGTTCCGCGACGCCGACCTCGCTCGCGTGCGCGGCCAGTGGCTGGCGCGCATCGCGCAGGAGAAAACGCAGCCGACAGGACTTGCGCTGCGCACCTTGCCGCCGCTGTTGTATGGCGCCGGCCACGCCTACGCGATTCCCTTTACCGGTTCGGGTTCTGAAACCTCGATTCAATCGTTGAAGGTGGACGACCTGCGCGCCTACGTGCGCGATTTCATCCGCCCGGACAATGCGACGATCCTGGTCGCCGGCGACACCACGCTGGCGGCTATCGTGACGCAACTGGATGCGGTTTTCGGCGACTGGACAGCCCCCGATTCCGCCGTGCCAGCGAAAAATATCGCGACTGTCGCGGCACCGAAGCAGCCACGCGTGTACCTCATGGACAAACCTGGCGCGCTGCAATCGTTGATCCTTGCCGGCGTCGTCGCTCCATCGACCAAGGCCCCCAACAATCTTGAAATCCAGACCATGAACGGTGCTTTCGGTGGCAGTTTTACCTCGCGTCTCAACATGAATCTGCGCGAGGAAAAGCACTGGGCATACGGCGCTGGCAGTTTTCTTTCCAACGCAATCGGGCAAAGGCCGTTCCTTCTGTATGCGCCGGTGCAGACCGACAAGACCAGCGAATCCGTAGCTGAAATCCTGCGCGAAGCAAAGGAGCTGATCGGCGCCAAACCACTGACGCATGCCGAGATCGACAAGATCAAGGTTGGCGACGTGCGCAGCCTGCCCGGCGAATACCAGACCACGGGCGCGGTGCTCGGTGCAATGGCCGGCATTACGTTGTACGACCGCCCGGACGACTACGTGCAAACCTTGAAGCCGCGCATCGAGGCGCAAGCGGACGCCGCGGTGCAGGCGGCGGCCAGGGAAATCGTCAGGCCCGATGCGTTGACCTGGATCGTGGTCGGCGATCTGAAAAAAATCGAGCAGCCGATCCGCGCGCTCAAGATCGGCGTCGTCGAGGTCATCAACGCCGATGGCAAGCGCGTGCGTTGATGCGCGCCCAGCCTACAATCGTTGCTCAACCCCGCGATCGGAGCTGCCCATGAAAACCCTGCCGCTGATTTTCCTGATGAGCCTGCCGCTGGCCGCCTGCAGTTGGGGCATCAAGCTCGACTCGGGGGGCGACAAGGTGCGCACTGCGTGGGATGGCAAGGTGCCTGGCTGCAAGGACATGGGGCGCGTCACCGTATCAGTGCTCGATCATCTCGGACCGGTCGATCGCAGCGGACTCAAGGTGAGTGACGAACTGGAAGTGATGGCACGTAACGAAGCCGCTGGCTTGAGCGCCGACACGATCGTTCCGCTCGGCGATCCGCGCGATGGCCAGCAAAGCTGGGGTGCGTATCACTGCGGTCCCGTCGCGCACACGGCCCGACCGCCCATGCGCATCGAGCAAAAAGACAGCGACGGCAAGGTCGAGACGTATCCGATCAAGGATCATTGAGCCAATGCCGCCCGAGCGCATTTGCTCGCGAAGGCGGCACCCGCCCAGGAAAATGGCAGGCTTGCGTGCGGCTAGGGAATGGCCACGCGTGCGCGGTGCGCCTGGCGCAGGATCGCGGGATAGGCATGCGGCGAATGCGCCTCGACCGGCAACGGCGATGCAACATCAGTCGCGCGCGGGCGCACGATTGCATCGAACGGCACCACCTGCGCCGCGGGGTCGAATCGACAGGGACCGGCTATGCCATGCGCGTTCTGCAGCGCAATGCAGGCGTTCTGCAAATCGGCCACATCCGGTTGTGGCGCACCATCTTTCCACCTGCGCAATGCTTCCCAGCCGGCCAGCCCTTCGGCGGCGGTGAAGCCGCAATGTGTCGGTGCGTCCTCGTCGACGATGGCGATGGTCAGCTGGTTGGCGGGCACGGCGCGGCGAACGAAGTCTTCGTTGCCCGGGATCACCAATTGGTCGCGGCTGGTGTGCATCGTGAGCACTTTGGAGCTGCCGATCAGGCCACGGAAATCCGACACCTGATGCAATTCCAGGGCGGCGACCGGATCGGCCACGATGCGGGCGATCCCGGCATCGATCGCCGCATCGCTGCTGTAGTCCACGCCGACGGTGGTAAACGGATTGCGTCCGCCCAGCTTGTCCGGCGCACGCACCAGATCGCTCATCACGAAGGTCGAATAACCGATGTTGGTGACAAAGAAATGCTCGTCGGTGATATGTGCAAACGCCATCAGTTCATCGAGCCGACGCTGCATCGCGTCGTTGCGTAGATAGCTCGGCAGGTTTACGCCGGTGCATTGATTGAGTGGCAACAACGCGCGTGCGACTTGCGCCTGATCGCTGAGGTCGCCGAGATCGTCCGGAATCATGTTGAGGTTGAACGCCCACGGCAACGGTTCGGCGCCTTTGGGCAAGTCGCCGGCGTCGTGGCACACGACATCGTAGGCGAGGCGCAAATCAATCGCTGAATCCCACAGGCGCGCGCCCGCTGCGGCCGGACATAGGGCAAACGTCCCGCGCACCGGCGGAAAGCCCCGCGCTTCGGCGAGCTTCAAGGCGATCAGCCCGCCCATCGAACCACCGAATGGAACAATCTCGCCGGGTACGCCGGCGATGTTCTCGAACACATCCAGCAACTCACGGTTGTCACTGATCGCGCCGAACAGCGCCCAGCCGCGCTGGTGAAAACTGGTGGCCGCGATCGCATAGCCTTCGGCCAGCACCACATCACGCAAGGGGCCGAGACCCGGCGGATTCGTCGCCACGGTGAAATCGAAACCGTGCTGATACAACACCAGCGCATCGCCCGCGTGCCAGCCTTCAGGAATCGCAATGTGATACCACGCGCCCGAGGGCGCGACGCCGGTCACATCCCGTGCCGCCGCATGTAGATCGGCGACGCGCCCGAAACCCAGCAGGCACAACACGGTGAACAAGGTCCGAAACATCCAAGTGTCCTCGCAACGAAGCCAGACGTGGTCACGCACACCTTAGTCGTGCGGGGCTGAGCGCGAGGTTAAGCGACAGAATGTGCGAACCTACAAGGCAGTTGCATGCTCGCTTGTGATCCAGCGCGATAGCGCGCATGCCATCACGGTCAAGCGGCGCGGGCAGGTAGAATCGCCGCTTATGCCCGACTCCGACATCTCCAGCGCACCACGCGCGCCCAATCCTCTGCTGGCCGGCTTGGGGCGCGTGCTTGAAGCGGCTTTGAACCGCCTCGTTGATCTGGATGTGGATACGCGCGCGCGTATGGCCGCACTTGAAGGGCGCGCGGTCACGCTGGATATCCGCAACACTGCGCTGGCTTTGCGCGTCGAGGTTGCAGACGGACGATTGCGCGTCGGTCCTGCGTTTGGCGGCGACAGCGCGCTGCGCGTCGCCGCAACGCCGGCCAGCTTGTTAGCGCTCGCCTTCGCGCGACGCCACGACGGTGGGTTGGCGCCCGGCATGGTGGAGATTGGCGGCGATGCCGAACTCGCGCGTCGGCTGCAACAGATTGCCACCCGTTTTGCGCCGGACGTGGACGCAGTGTTCACGCGCGTCTTTGGCGATGTGCTCGGCTTCCAGATCGCGCGATCGCTACGACGCGGCCTGGCGGGCGCGCGCAACGCGGCGCATGCGCTCGCGCAAGACGCCGCCGAATTCTTGAGCGAGGAAGGGCGCGACGTGGTGGCCAAGGCGGAGCTCGACACGTTTCTCGACGAGGTGGATGCGTTGCGCGAGCGCGCCGACCGGCTCGATGCGCGTGTGCATCGAGTGCAGGCGACGCGCGCGTGACCACCATGCGCCAGTTGCCGCGTCTGCTGCGCATCGCCGGCGTATTGGTGCGCTATCGGCTCGACGATTTGATCGATGTCACCCATCGCTCGCGTGCGCTGGCTTTCGCACGCTTCATATTGCCGCGGCCACGCGCGCAATTGGCGCAACTGCCGCGCGGCGAACGCTTGGCGCTCGCACTGACAGACCTCGGCCCGATTTTCGTCAAATTCGGGCAGATCCTGTCGACGCGCCGCGATCTGATCCCGATCGATGTCGCGCTTGCGCTGGCGCAATTGCAGGATCAGGTGGCACCGTTCCCGGGTGCATTGGCGAGGGCCGCCGTCGAGCGAGCACTGGGCGCGCCGATTGCCGATCGTTTCGCGACGTTCGATGATGCGCCGCTGGCGTCCGCCTCGATCGCGCAGGTGCATGCAGCGACTTTGCCCGATCAGCGCAAGGTCGTGGTCAAGGTACTGCGCCCGGACATCCATGCGCGCATCGCGGCCGACGTGGCGTTGCTGCGCGCGCTCGCCAATCTCGTACAGCGCCTGCATCCGCACGCCGACAAGATTCGCCCGCACGACATCGTGGCGGAGATTGAAACCACTCTGACCCACGAACTGGACCTTGCGCGCGAAGGCGCCAATGCGTCGCTGTTGCGGCGCAATTTCATCGATTCGAATGATCTGTACGTGCCCGAAGTGATCTGGTCTCACAGCAGCGAAGGTGTGCTTGTGCTGGAGCGGGTGTACGGCATTCCGGTGGATGATCTGGCCGCACTGGATGCGGCCGGCATCGATCGCATCGCCCTCGCTGAAAAAGGTGTGCGGTTGTTTTACACGCAGGTGTTCCGCGACAACTTCTTCCACGCCGATGCGCATGCGGGGAACATCTGGGTCGACCCATCGCGCCCGCACGATCCGCGCTTCATCGCACTCGATTTCGGCATCATGGGATCGCTGCCCGAGCGCGATCAGTACTGGCTTGCGGAAAATTTCCTCGCCCTCTTCAACCAGGATTACGCGCGCATCGCCGAGCTGCATGTGCGTGCCGGATGGATGCCGACGACTGCGCGGCTGGATGAACTGGAAGCGGCCGTGCGCACCGTGTGCGAACCGTATTTCACGCGACCGTTGAGCGAGATTTCACTGGCGGAAGTCGTGGTGAAACTGTTCCAGATGGCGCGCCGCCATGAACTGACCCTGCAGCCGCAACTGATCCTGCTGCAGAAAACCCTCCTCAATATCGAAGGTGTCGGGCGCCTGCTGCATCCGCAGATCGATATCTGGGCCACCGCAAAACCGGTGCTCGAACGCATCTGGCGCCAGCGCCGCGGTCCGCGCGCGCTGTTCAAGGCGCTGCGCCGACGGCTACCCGAATGGATGGCCGCGGCGCCCGATATGCCCCAGCTTGTGCATGACTATCTGGCACAGGCGACCCGCGGCACGTTGGAACTTCGTGTTGCATCCGATGATCTGAAGCGACTGGAATTGGGCTTGCGGCGCGGCCGGCGCAGCGCGATCTGGCTGTCGCTCGGGGTTTCGCTTGGCGTCGGTGCGGTGTTGGTGGCGCTGTTTGCGGCAGCGACCCATATGTTAACTGGCGCAGTGTGGGCGAGCGCGATCATGGGCATGGCCGCGTTGTTCGCTTTTGGCATGGCGTGGCGCAAAATTTGATCTGTTTTTCGCATGGAGAGGTGACAATGAACAAGTTCAACCTGATCGTGATGGCCTGCAGTGTGGCTCTGGCTGCCTGCGCCGCGCGCGAACCGAGCAACGCGGAATTGACCACGCTCCTGCATCGCCAGGATGCCAGCGCGACCGCTGTCGATGCGCCGCTCGATGCGTCCGCCGTCATGTGCCTGCGCAGTTGGTCGGGCGACAGCGAGCTGACCAAGAACCTGCCCGCTGCCGCCAACATGGATTCGTCGAAAGGCCAATGCCGCTCGCGTCTGGATGGCTGGCTGGCTGACGCCGCGCGCAATCCGACCAAACTTGATTTCGCGCAAGTGAGCACGCCGGCTGCGACTCGGCGTGCCATGGCAATGCTGGTTGGACGTGGAGGCGCGGATGCCAGCGTCGATGCCAGCCAATCGACGCTTGCTACGTCCGTACCCGCACCGACGCCGCCTGCGGTTGCCACCGAGGAACAAGGTCCGGCTCCGGATATCGAAACGGTGCTGACGCAGGCCGGCGAGGTATGCCAGAAGGCTAAGGAATTGATGGCGTCGGGCACCAAGGATGGCCGTCTGGAACGCTACGCGGATTTCTGCGGCAACAACCTCAGTCAGACGCGCACGAAAGTCGATCAAGTCAAACTGAGCGGCGACAGCGCGCAGCTCGAACAACTTGCACGCAGCATGGACAAGATGGTTTCGACCGGCCGCGCGTTGGCACGCAATGTCGAGAACAAGGCGGCGGGGCACTGACATCACGCAACTTGGCGACGCCGCCACGGCGGAAAATTCAAAACCGCATGCCGGCTAGAATGCCGGCATGCTCGAGATCGACGACAGCCTCAGGATTCCGGATGACGAACTTGTCGAGCGCTTCGTGCGCGCGGCAGGTCCGGGCGGCCAAAACGTCAACAAGGTGTCGAGTGCGGTCGAACTGCGCTATGACATTGCCGCTTCGCGCGCGCTGCCCGATGCGGTGCGCGCGCGCTTGCTCGCGCGTCGCGATCGACGCCTGACCGCCGTTGGCGTACTCGTGATCCAGGCGAACCGGTTTCGCGATCAGGGCAAGAATCGCGAAGACGCGCGCGCACGGCTCGCCCAGATCATCCGCGCCGCATTGGTCGCGCCAAAACGGCGCATCGCCACACGTCCGACGCGAGCATCCAAAGAACGCCGCATCGATGCGAAAAAAAACCGCGCGGCGATCAAGCGCAATCGCGGCGGCAGCGCGTGGCAAGCCGAGTGAAAACCACTGCGGACATGGTGCTGCCGCAGGCCATTCCGCAATTTCCACAGCATGCAGGACGGCGTCTGTGCGCATGGTTGCTGCACCACTGCGGCTGGCACATGCTGGGTGCGTTTCCGGATCAACCCCGATTGGTTTTAATTGCCGCGCCGCATACCTCGTGGTGGGATGGCGTGTGGGGATTGCTGTTCAAGGTTGCGCTCGGCCTCGACCTTGTTTTTCTCGGCAAACGCGAACTGTTTCATGGTCCGCTCGGATGGACGTTGCGGCGACTCGGCGGTATTCCGATCGATCGCGCCAGTCCGCACGGCGTAGTTGAACAGATGGTCGAGCGCTTTCAAGGCAGCCGGTGCCTGTGGGTCGGCATGGCACCGCAAGGCACGCGCAAGCAAGTGGGTCACTGGCGCACCGGTTTCTGGCAGATTGCGCATGCCGCCGGCGTGCCGATCCTGCCAGTCGCGTTCGATTATCCGAGCCGCACGATCACCCTTGGTGGATTGTTTCAGCCAAGTGACGACATGGAGGCAGATGTGGCCGCGTTACAGCGATTTTACGCACCCTTTCAGGGTAGACGTGTGCGACGCGAGAGCTCCGAACCGGCGCCGTGAACGATGCGGTAGCGCCGCACCCGCCGTCTTGACTGACGCAAACTCCGGCAGATTTTTCCGATCCGTTCAGCGCGAGCGGCTTCAGTTCGAGTGGTTTTCTTGTGTCGCGGCTAGCGCATCGCGCTTTCCGGCGCTGCCCCAGGCTCTCACTGTTCGTGCAGGATCGGCGGCTGCCGCGATACTTTTTTACACCTCACAGATCAGGAGCCTTATTTCTGCCGATGTTCCGCGGGAGGTTCACCCTGCCGGCTGCGACCATCGTCAGCGCAACAATCAACCATGCCAGCGCCGCATTGACGACCAGATGACCCTGCTTGGCGGTGTCCGCGAGTCCGTCGCCGAGCACGGCGATGCCCAGCGTGGCGAGCATCGTCGTTGCGGTCAGCGCGGTGTAGTCGAGCGCGCGGCTGCCACGTTGCCAGCCATTGCGGAACAGCAACACGACCCACCCAAGGAATGGCAGCGCCAGCAACGAAAGTTGCAACAAGGGATGGGCGTGCAGCAGGCGGCCGATGCTCGGCGGCGAGGTGGCGACCGCGAAATCCCCGCCTTCGACTTCGCCGAGATTTTTCGCGATCCAGGGATCGAGACCAAGCGCGCCGTTCCCGGCCAGACGAAGCGCGAGGCGCGGATGACGCGCCAGCGCCCCCAGTTCCTTGCCGCGATTGAAATCAACCAATCCGCTGCATACGCGCTCGGGCAAATCCGGAAACTCCCACGCGTGACGACCGCTGTAAATCGCGCACGCCGGATCGATGTGAAGTTCTTCGAGCAGCCCGCGGCGGTCATCGGCGAAGGGCAGCAGCGCGGTAAACACGACATCTGCGCGATTGTATTGATCGATCGCGTCCATCATCGTGCCGTCGCGATGCAACTGCACGAACTGCAGCGAGAATCCGGCAAATGCGCCGAGCAGCACGGCACCGGCGCGCCAACTGAAGCGGTGCAAGCGGACGCGATCAAGCACGATCACGACCAACGCCAACGTCAGTGGCAGCAGCAGATGCTGGATTTTGCTTGCCGCCAGCGCGAAAGCCGCCAGCGCGAGCAGCGCAGTGCGCGTGCGACTGCGCTCTTCATCGCGCCACAACAAGATCAGCGCAAACAATGCGTAAGCTGCGAGCAGCGCGCTGCCTTCAGCGTAGAACGTATTGAGGTAAAACGTATTGCCAGGATCGGCAAACAACAACGGCACCAGCGCAGCGTTGGCGAGCGCCGCGGGCGTGTCGCCGCGGCGCAGCCATGCCAGCGAAATTGCGCTCGACAACCCCAGCAGCACCAGCCAGCGCAACGCCCCAACCCAGCGCACATCGTGCATCTCGCCGGCGCCCGCCAGCTCGCCGATTTTCCAGATCAGCGCGGTTGCACCGGTAAACACCAGTTCGCTCGACCAGTAACACATCGGATCGTCGATCGCGATGAAACGGAACTTCGCAAACGGCGCCTGCGGGCTGTTCTGCAACGGCGCGATGCGAGCCGGGCGATCCGGGTAGAAATGAAAGCAGTTTGTATAACGGGTTTGATCGTAGCTGTTGGCGTACGCGTAGAGCGGGTCGTGCGCCCACAACGCGAGCGCACGCAGGCTGCCGGCGAGCAGCAGCAGCGCAATCCATACCCACGCCCGGTTTCGATTGGTACCAAGACGCATCATGCTGTCGCTCCGAATGGTGTGCAGCCGGAGCAAGATCGGCGAGCGTCCGGGGCCATGGCAGCATCCATCAAGGCGGAAGGCGCATGGTAGGACGGCGCGCCCAGTAATGGCATCAGCGCGGCCTATTCGTCGTTGGCGAGCCGCGCAGTGTCGATTGCATCACGCCCAGCCTGTGCGCCACGTCTCGCAGCGACCGCCAAGGGGTTCCGCGGCATGGCCACGGGCCCGGTGCTAGGATTCGCTTCAATCGAGGGCATTCGCCCTGAGGGGAAGGATCATGAGAACGCGTCTGGGCCATTACGACATCGTCGCCGAGCTTGGCCGCGGCGGCATGGGCGTTGTCTACAAAGGCTATGAATCCTCGCTCAATCGATACGTCGCGATCAAGGTGCTGGCCGATTCGCTGGCTCACGACGAGGGCATCAAGGAGCGTTTCCTGCGCGAGGCGCGCAGCATGGCCGCGCTCAACGATCCGCACATCATCCAGATCTACTTCATCGGCGAAGACGAAGGCCAGACCTACTTCGTGATGGAGTTCGTCGAGGGCGAATCGCTCGGCTCGATGCTCAAGCGCGATCACAAGCTCACCGTCGAGCAGTCGGCGAAGGTGATCCAGCAGACTGCGATGGGCCTGTCGACTGCGCACGACCGCGGCGTCGTGCATCGCGACATCAAGCCCGGCAATCTGATGATCTCCAATCGCGGCTCGGTCAAGATTGCCGACTTCGGTATCGCGCTGTCGAACCAGGACCTGTCCAAGAAGCTCACCACGACCGGCGAATTCGTCGGCACGCCGGGTTACCTGTCGCCTGAGGTCTGCCTTGGCAAGCCGGTCGATCAGCGTTCGGACATCTTCTCGCTCGGCATCGTGTTGTTCGAAATGCTGACCGGCAAGATGCCGTTCAACGACGAATCGCCGCTCGGTCTGATGCTTGAAGTGGTCAAGGCCGACATCCCCGATGTGCGCCAGATCAACAGCGATGCGGATCCGTTGATTGCGCAGATTCTTGGCCGGATGATTGCCAAGGACCCCGCGGATCGTTACCAGAATTGTCACGAGCTGGCCACGGACATCAGCAAGCATCCGCTGGTAGCCAAGGGCGGGCCGATCACGGCACAGACGAAGATGTCGCCGGCTGCGGCGACGTTGATCGGGCAAAAGACACCGAGCGCCGCGCAGATCGCATTGGCGAGCACGCCGGCCACGCCAATGCGCGCTGCTGCCAACACGAACATAACCCCCGCGCCTCAAGCGGCGCCGCCACTTGCCGGCGCAGCGGCACATCAATCCGTGCTGGATCGGCAAACGGCAGTGAGCGTGCGGTCGCGGCAATCGGCTTTGCCGTGGGCGATTGCCGCGTTGTTGTTGCTCGGTATCGGCGGCGGCGCGTATGCCTGGCGGACGCATAATCCAACCCTGGCTGGCGTGTTCGGGGCGCCTGCTGCCGCAACCAATGGCGCTGTCGCGACGACCGCCGTGACGACGCCATCGGCGAGCGATTCGATCAAGGCTTCGATCACGTCATCGGCGTCCGTTGCGACCGCATCCACGCCTATCGACACCGTGGGATCCAGCGCAGCTCCAGCACCTGCATCGCAGCCCGCAGCTGGTCCGGAAAACACGAACAATGCGGCGGTTGCTGTTGCGCGACCGGCCAGCGCGACCGATTCCGCTGGGGCGGAAGCGCCTGCTGCGCGCGCGTCGCAAGCGGGCATGCAGGCCTTGCACGAACTCCCCGCCGCGCAAGCGGCAGCGAACGCTGCCGTCGACGCACCTGCACCACGCATTGCCAAGGCGGCGGTTGAGCATCCGGCTGCAGCGCCCAAACCGCATGTCCCGACAGTTGCCGTCATCGCATCAGGGGACGACGTGATTGCCTCGCCCGCAGAAGAGGCGCTGGTCAGCCTGCTGCAAAGCCGCGGCTTCCGCGTGATCGAAGGCGGCCGCAGTCAAGGAGACAGTCCGAACTTGCGCGCGCTTGCGGGCAAGGCGGACGCAGTGGTTTTCGTGCGTGCGCGGCCGGTCGGTACGCAGCAAATGCAGTATTACGGCCAGAGTTCGACGCTTTACACGGTGCAGCTTGGAGTGAAGGCCTACCGCGTCTCCGATGGCAGCGTGCTGTGGACGAGCGGCGCCGAGCAGGTCAACTTCACCAGCCTCAATGCCGCCGAAAAAGCACGCGAGGCAATCGAGCCGATGTTGGACAAAGTGGACGGCCGACTAGCGGAGTTCCGTTCGCGCGGCAGCCGCGGTTGAATAGCAGCCGTGGACACAGGCGCTTCGACACCGCGGTTGTCGCCGCAGCGTCGAAGCGCCACGAACTGCGTCACAGCGCAGCGAGATTGGCATAGGCAAGCACGAGTCGCTTGCGCCCGGCGCCGGCGAAATTGACTTCAACCAGCAGATGCGTGCCGGCGCCTTCGTAACTCAGCACCACTCCCTCGCCAAAGCTCGCATGCGCGACGCGCTGGCCGAGTTTGAACGGCGCCGCAGCGGCCGGCGTTGAATCGAAAAATCGTCCCGCAAATGCGGGTCGGCTGACCTGCACGCGCGGACGCACTTCGTGCACGAGAGCGGCAGGAATTTCGGCGAGGAAGCGCGATGGACGTGCATACGATTCGACTCCGTGCAATCGACGCGATTCGGCATAGGTCAGCAGCAAGGTTTCGCGCGCCCGCGTGATGCCGACATAGGCGAGGCGGCGTTCCTCTTCGAGGCGACCGGGCTCCTCGGTCGATTTCTGGCTCGGAAAAAGGCCGTCTTCCAGTCCGACCAGGAACACAGTCGGAAACTCCAGTCCCTTGGCCGAATGCAAGGTCATCAGTTGCACGCAGTCCTGCCACGCTTCGCCCTGGCCTTCGCCGGCCTCGAGCGCGGCGTGTGACAGGAATGCCGCCAGTTCGGAAAGACCCGCTTCAAAATCCTCCGGTGTGCGCCGGAAGCGGCTTGCGACATTGACCAGTTCGTCCAGGTTCTCGACGCGCGACTCCGCACTGCCACGACTGTCCTTTTCGTAGAAATCGCGCAAGGCAGAACGCGCGAGTGCATGCTCGATCTGTTCCGCCAATGCGAGCGGTTCATCCCGATTTTCTGCGCCTCCGTTGACAGCGTTATCTTCGGCGGTGAGGGGTGGGGCGAGGGCGCGCTCTGGCGTCGCGCGAACCAGACATTCGTTCGCCAGGCCCTCGATCAGTTCCAGGAACGCGCGCAACGCATTCGTCGCGCGTCCCGCCAGCGTGCCTGCACCCAGTTCGCCCAGTACCGCTTCCCACATCGACATGTCTTCGCGCCGCGCACGCTGGCGCAACAGATCGAGAGTGCGTCCGCCGATGCCGCGCGGCGGTGTGTTGACCGCGCGTTCGAACGCCGCGTCGTCGTGGCGATTCGCGACCAGACGCAGATACGCCAGCGCATCCTTGATCTCGGCACGATCGAAATAGCGCAGGCCTCCGTAAATGCGATACGGAACCTTGTGCTGAATCAACTGTTCTTCGAAATTGCGTGATTGCGCGTTCGAGCGATACAGAATCGCCGCATCCGACGGCTTCGCGCCCGTGCGCAAGGCCGCGCGAATGCGCTCGATCACGTAGCGCGCTTCGTCCTGCTCGTTGTAGGCCGCGTAGAGTTCGATCGCGCCGCCGGCATCGTCTGCGGTCCACAACTGCTTGCCGAGCCGATCGGGATTGTGCGCGATCACTGCATTCGCTGCGGCGAGGATGTTGCCGGTTGAGCGATAGTTTTGCTCCAGGCGAATGGTTTTTGCGCTCGGGAAATCGCGCAGGAAATGCTGCACGTTCTCGACCCGCGCACCGCGCCAACCGTAGATCGCTTGATCGTCGTCGCCGACCACGAACACGTGTCCGCTTGAACCTGCCAACACACGAATCCACGCGTACTGCAGCGTGTTGGTATCCTGAAATTCGTCGATCAACAGGTGCTGAAATCGCTCGCGATAATGCGCGAGCAGGGCGTCGTCGCGCAGCCACAACTCGTGCGCACGCAACAACAGTTCGGCGAAGTCCACAAGTCCGGCACGCTGGCACGCCGCTTCGTATGCGCGATACACATCGATCAGCACGCGGCTGGTCTGGTTGTAGCCAGCGTCGAGAGCATCCGGACGCTTGCCCTCATCCTTCGCGCTGTTGATGAACCAGGTTGCCTGGCGCGGCGGACAGTGCGCCTCGTCGAGGCCAAGTCCCTGAATCGTGCGCTTGACCAGGCGCTGCTGGTCGTCCGCATCGAGAATCTGGAATGTTTCGGGCAAGCGGGCCTCGCGCCAGTGGCGCCGCAGCAACCGATGCGCAATGCCGTGAAAGGTGCCGATGGTAAGCCCGCGTGCGCCACCGTCGATCAGCGCTTCGGTGCGTCCGCGCATCTCGCCGGCCGCCTTGTTGGTGAAGGTGACCGCAAGCACCGACCATGGCGAGACGCCCTCGACCTGCAACAGCCAGCCAATGCGATGGGTGAGCACGCGTGTCTTGCCAGAACCCGCACCCGCGAGCACGAGGTAGTGTCCCGCTGGCGCGGTGACCGCTTCGCGTTGCGAATCGTTGAGGCCGTCGAGAAGGTGGGAAACATCCATCGGGGGATTGTAGCGGGCACCCCTTGCAGATCATCGACGGAAAAACCCTTGCGCGTGACATCCGCGCGGAAAACTCATTGCATTCGCAGGCCCGGTGGATTGCAGCGTTTGGGCTGTTGCGACCCGTTGATCCCCGATCGTTTCCACTGTTTTGCGATGTCCTGCAATCCTTTGACATGGCGTGGAGGCGCGTATGGTCACGGATCGGCTGCTGCTCTCCTATTGAACCGGAGGGCGGTCACGTGCAGCATTCGAGGTTCAATGCAGCACAGCGAGCGGCACAACCCGTGACAACCCCTCCCAAATCCAAACCCCTTTCCATGATCCGCGAATTCCATCTGGCGGACTGGTTCACGCTCGGCAACGCGGTCTGCGGTACCGGCGCGCTTTTCTCGGCAATGACGTTTCTGGCCAGTGGTGCTGTCGTGCACGTCTACTTTGCTGCGGCCTTGGTTTTCACGGCGCTGGTGTTCGACGTGCTCGACGGACGCATTGCACGCTGGCGGCAGACGAGTTCGGCGATGGGGCGCGAGCTCGATTCGTTGGCAGATGTCATTTCCTTCGGCGTCGCACCTGCGATCCTCGGCTACGCCTGCGGCATGAGCGGGCTGTACGATCGTGTGCTGCTGGCATATTTCGTCGCCTGCGGCGTGTCGCGACTGGCTCGCTACAACGTCACAGCGGAGACGTTTGCCGAGCAGACCGGCAAGGTGACGTACTTCGAGGGCACGCCGATTCCCACCTCGTTCGTGCTGGTCCTGCTGCTCGCAGCTGCCGCGTATTATGGTGCCGTGGGTTCAAACCTGTGGCTTGGGAAGATCCTGCTTGCAGGGGGCGTCCTGCATCCGCTGACGCTGTGCTTCGGTGTCTCGGGCTCGCTCATGATCAGCCGCATCCGGATTCCAAAGCCCTGATCAAGGGCGAAGCGCCGGGGGCCGGCAGCGCCACAGCGCGAACGTTTTCCGGCGCGCCGCATCTTCGACATTGCCGGCAGGTCACGCCCGGGTCAGCGTCTGCCGCCCGTTCAGGTCGATCGTCCGATGCTATCGCTACAGACCCTTTCCGCCCGGGAGAGGATCACCGGACCGATTGGCGCATTCCTCATGAGCGAACATCACGGCGGCCTTGCCCGCACCGCACAAATCGTGCACTTCCTGCTGAAGTACCGCAACGCCGGCATATTCGGCGGACTTGATCTCGACACGACGATAACGCCGGCCGAACCACCGCCGGCCGAAGGCAAGCCGGAAGAATTCGTCGCCGACCTCGAAGCACTCGGACCGACCTTCGTGAAGATTGGCCAAGCGCTGTCGACGCGCGCGGACATGGTGCCGCCGGCGTACCTCAGTGCGCTTGAACGGATGCAGGATCATGTTGCGGCGCTTGATTTTTCCATCGTGCGCGAGGTGGTCGAGGCGCAGCTCGGAGTGCGCATCAGCAAGGCATTCGCGACATTCGACGAGAAGCCGCTGGGTTGCGCATCGCTGGCGCAGGTGCATCGCGCAAGCCTGCGCGACGGCCGCGAGGTAGCGGTGAAAGTGCAGCGTCCCGGCATGGTCGAGCAGATCAGCGCGGACCTCGAAGCGCTCGCCTCGCTTGCGGCCAAGGTCGACGTCGGCACCGAGATCGGTCGACACATGCATTTCAGCGACTGGGTGCGGGAGATGCGTCGCACCTTGCTGGCGGAACTGGACTACACCGTGGAAGCGGAAAACCTCGAACGCTTTGGCGAGCACTTTGCGGAATATCCCGAGCTCATCGTGCCGGCACCGGTCTGGAGTCTGACCGCGACGCGCGTGCTGACAATGGACCTGGTACGCGGAACCAAGGTCACCGCGCTGGGCGGCGTGTTACGCACCGAACAGAAACTGGATTCGCTCGCAGCGGCGCTGATGCGGGGCTATCTCGACCAGGTGTTCGTGCATGGCGAGATCCACGCCGATCCACATCCGGGCAATCTGCTGGTGACCGACGACGGACGTTTGGCGATCTTCGATCTCGGCATGGTCGCGCACGTACCACCCAAGCGGCGCGACCAATTGTTGAAACTGCTGTTTGCCTCGGTCGATGGACGCGGCGAAGAGGTCGCGCGCGAGGCGATAGCGATGGGCACACGCCTGGAAGATTTCGAGAGCGAGCGTTACGAGCGCGAGATCGGCCAATTGGTCGCGCGCTACGCGGCACATTCCGGATCGCAATCGGTGTCGGAAGGACGCCTCATGCTCGACCTCACACGCATCGGCACGGCGTGCAACCTTCGTTCTCCGCCGGAACTGAACCTGCTCGGCAAGACCCTGCTCAATCTGGAAAGCGTGTGCAAGGCGCTCGATCCGGAGCTGGACGTCAAACGCATAGTCGAGGCACACCTCGAACACGTGATGCGTGGACGCTTGCGTCGCATGTTCTCGCCGGCCGGACTTGCCGGCGACATGATCGAACTGCAAAGCCTCGTGCGCGAAGCACCGCGCAAGGTCAGTGATGTTCTGTCGCTGTTGTCGGAGAACCGGTTGAAGGTCTGCGTCACCGGATTGGAGGAAATGCACTTGATAGAGTGCCTGCAGAGGATCGCCAACCGGATCGCAACCGGCTTGATCGTTGCCGCGTTGATGATTGCTTCGGCGCTGCTGATGCGCGTGGACACCGGCGCGCGGCTGTTCGGCTATCCGGCGTTGGCAATGGCGATGTTTCTGATCGGTGCGGTGCTTGGCCTCACGATCGTAGTCAGCGCGATCATTGGCGATCGCAAAGCCAAACCGCGCGAAGAACCCGGATTGCGCTGAAGCGCGCAAACAGGGAAAACCTTGGGAGGGGCGGCAGCACCGATTCTTTTTCTGCAAGACTAGATGCAAGCGCATCGCGGCTGCCACCGCTTACACAAAGCAAGGCCGCCTCCTGTCTTGCGGCCCGCCGCCCGGGTGATCACCCTTCCCCATACGTGCAACAACTGTGTCGCGGGCATGGTCGCTTACGCATCGAATCCGTTGCGAAAGATCGTATCGTCGGGAATCGTGCTCGCGCGTCGATAACGCAGCAGGTGCACGCGGTTGTGGCTGAGAAAGTCGGGGCCGGAGGTGGCCACGACCGTAAAACTATCCGCCGAATCGACGACGATGCGATGGTAGCTGGTGCTCACCAGACCCAGCGGAAGTTGTCCGCCGGCGAGGAAGCCGCTGGCATACCCGCCATCGCTCATCCTCAACGCGATCAACTGCGCATCCGCGTCGTCGACGCCGACCTGATTGGTCAGCGACGACATTACGGTGAGCACAATGCCGTCGCCCTCGAGCACGGCTGCGCCGCCACTACGCACATCGACGTTGCTGTAACCGACCGTGCAGCACGGGTCCAGCCAGCTGGAATCGAACGTACCATTGTCATTGAGTCGCTGGATGTATTCGCGCTGGCTGGTGCCCTGGTTGTTGGTCAAGGTCCAATCCATATTTACGACGATGCGGCCGTTCGCCTGCACGGCGAGCCCGCGCACGTCGCAGCGGATATTGCCCGACGCCTGGGTGAAACTGTTGATGTAGGCGACACCAGCATTGCCGAAGCTGCCGTCGCGCTGGCCATCGCTGAGCAGGCGTACGACGATGCAGGCGCCGTCGTCGGTGTTGTTCAAGCCAAAGGTAACGCCACCACCGATCAGGATGCGACCGAAAGAATCGTGCAGCACGGTGTTGGCGCGGGCACGGCGGGGCGGTGGAAAGACCGTGTACGGATTCGGATCGATCACTTGCTTGCCAGTTCCATTGAAGGTGGAATCGAGACCGCACTGCGGCTGGATGCGCGCCACGCCGATGCGACTCTCGCCGCCACTGGTGGCGAGCGTGCCAACCATCACCTGACGACCGCTGAAGTCCTGCGTCAACGCACCCATCACATCGTCGGGCGTTGGCGGTGTCAGGTTGAACGACACCGGCTGCAGATAGCCGCCGTTGCATCCGCTGTAGCCGGAACTGCCATCCGCCAGACTGCGTCTGATCTGAAAATCGAGATCGTTGGGGCTGGCATGGAAACTGGTGCCGAGCGCCACCGAGTTGTCCGCAGAAAGAACCATGCCGGCCAGATTCCACAGTCCGAACGTATACGGCGTGTACGGCCCGGCCCCCGGCTCCGCCGGCGTGACATAACCATTGGCGTTGAACCAGTTGACCGCCGCGACTTGGCTGGTGCCATCGCGAAGTTGGGCCGCCATCGCCCATTTCCCGTCAGGCAAGCGCACAGCCCATGCGTCAATCGCATTCCATTGATATCCATTGCTGACCGGCCAGTCGTAAGTGGCGATACCGCCGCTGCCGAAGTACGGGTCGAGGACAAAGGTCTGCGCCAGCCCGGTCGAGCTGAGGAGTGCCAACAGCAGGCCGGCATATCGGGTAGTAGCGGTCATTGACGTGCGCTCCAAGGCAAGGTTCACCTATATAGCTACGTCAGTGGGCGGCAAAACCCTTCACGCCGGGAGAAGGCAATCGGTCTACTTGCGCGTCGCGCCCGCAATGACGAGGCCAAGACCGACCAGCACGCCGAGTCCGCCGAGCCACTGCGGCACCGACTTTTCCTGTTTCACCGACGCGGACAGGCCGCCGATCTTCACGACTTCCTTGTCCTGGGTGAAATTGATTTTTCCGGTAAAGCCGGCAAAGCCGACTGCGATGAGAAGGATGCCCGCGAGAATGAGTCCAATGCGCATGGGTGAATCTCCTGAGTGGATGGTGAGGTAGCAACAAGTATGGCTGACGTTTTTACTGGATCACGCTGACACCGGGCAATTGCAGGACATAGTCGGCACCCATTAACATCGAAGGTGTGTAGTAGCCGCCCACCGGTTTCACGTCCAGCACATGCGCCGCGATGCCGAGCGCTGATTGCACCGTCAAGGCGTAGCCATTGGGCGCGTCGAGCTGCAGTCGCGCCTCGGCGCCGGCCGCGTTGCGTGCTTCCCCCCAGATCGTGCTGCGGGTTGCCTGGCGCCGCTTTTCGTCCGGCCCGGAGACGGCGCCAGCACGTGATTTGAGGAATGTCTGCACGGACGCCAGACCGAGCAGCGGTTTGAGATGACGCAGCCAGCGCATGCGGGCGATCGTCCGCGTCGGCAACGCCATGTAGGTTTCGATAGTCGGAATGCCGGTCGACACGAAAGCCGTATAGACGTCTCCCCACGGAATCGTCATCGCACTGCGCTGCACGCCATCGCGCTCGAACGAGCGCGTCTTCCATGCCAAAGGCACCTCCACAAGTTCGCCCGCAATCCGCACACGGCCGCCCATGGCGAGACCTTCCACACTGGTCTTTGCGGTGCCCGGACTGCTGCCGCCGCCGGCTTCAAACGCCAGCACGAGTTCGCTTGCATCGGGCAGTTGTTGTTTCAGCAGCGCCGCGACGCAATCGGTCGGCACCACGTCGAACCCGACGCCCGGCGCAATCACGATCCCTTGGCGGTGCGCCCGCGGCTGCGCGCGATGGCAGTGCGCGAACACATCGATCTCGCCGGTGATGTCGAGGTAATGAATCTTGCGTTCGAGACAGGCTTCGAGCAGGGGCGCGCAGGTTTGCGAGAACGGTCCGGCGCAATTGAGCAACAGATCGATGCCTTCAAGATTGCGTGCAATTTCAGCAGGATCGGAGAGCTCAAACACGCGTCGCGTCAGGGAAATACGCTGCGCCAGCGCATCGAGTGCATCACGATTGCGTCCGCCAAGAATCGGTTTGAGGCCGCGTCGTGCGGCTTCTTCGGCAATCAATGTGCCGGTATAGCCGTTCGCACCGTAGACCAGGAACGGATTCATCGATGAACTCCTGTCGCAAGGACATCATTCAGCGGGGCGCACGCGGTGTTGCATAAAGCTGCTCGGCGCGTTGAAACAGTACCCAGGAAGTCGCAATGTACTTGTCGATGCGTCTGGGCATGTTGCCACGATGCGTGTGGGTGAAACCGGCGGGCGCGATCAGCAGCGAACCGGTGCGCGGAACGATCTTGCGCTGCTGATAGTGGAATTCGGTTTCGCCCTCGTCGAAACCGTCATTGAGGTACACCGACCACAGCAGCACGCGATGCAGGGTTTCACCGTTGTCGGCTTTCGGATACAGCTCGCAGTGCCAGTACGGGTAGCCGCCCTGATCGGCGTGGTATTTCTGCAGATTGATCGTGCCAGGTCGAAAACATTTGGTGACCAGCCCCTGCAGCAGATTGTCCGGCAGCGCCGCGACCCTCGCCGGATCGAGCAGCACCAATTCGCCGGTTGCTGGATCCGGCGTGCGCAGAGTCATCGGCGCGAGTGCGGCATAGGCGTATTTGCGCACGTACGTCATCACGCCACGCAGCATCGCTGTATTGAAGCGATTCTCGACATCCTTCCATTCCGGATGATCGGCGAGTGTGATGTCCCAGCTGTCCTTGAGACGCGTGTCGATGCCACCGCCAGTCGAGCCGCGCAGCGCCTGTCCGCTTGCGTTGAAGCGAGCAATCACGTCGCGGCAGAAGGACGCGTCAAGCGCGTCGTCGTAAACTTCAATGAAATCAGGAAGGGTCATGAATGTCCCGTTGCCGGTACGGCACCGCCGCGCCGCCGCTACCGTGCGAGCATCGCGGCAGCCGGCGCTCCCACAAAATCACGTCGTCGCGTCGCGGTGATAACGAGTGACCCGTTCCACCTCATTCTTCGAGCCGAGGAACACCGGTACGCGCTGGTGCAGCTTCTCCGGCAGGATGTCGAGGATACGCGTGAATCCAGTGGTTGCCGAACCGCCGGCCTGTTCGACAATGAAGGCCATCGGATTGGCTTCGTACATCAGGCGCAACTTGCCCGGTTTGTCGGGCTCGCGCGCATCGCGCGGGTAAATGAAAATCCCCCCGCGTGTGAGAATGCGATGTACATCGGCAACCATCGATGCGACCCAGCGCATGTTGAAGTCGCGCCCGCGCGGCCCGCTCTTTCCAGCCAGCAGTTCGTCGATGTAGCGTCGCATCGGCGCTTCCCAGTGGCGCATATTGGACATGTTGATCGCGAACTCCGAGGTCTCCTCCGGAATGCACAGATTCGACTGGGTCAGCGGGAAATTGCCCTGCTCGCGGTCGAGGGTGAACTGGTGCACGCCCTCGCCGAGGGTCAATACCAGCATCGTGCTCGATCCGTAGATCGCATAGCCGGCAGCGACTTGTTTCGTGCCCGGCTGCAGGAATGCCGATTCGTTCGGCTCGCAGCCTTCCGGGCAGCGCAACACCGAGAAGATGGTGCCGACGGAGATGTTGACGTCGATGTTCGACGAGCCGTCTAGCGGATCGAACACGAGCAGGTATTCACCCTTTGGATAGCGATGCGGAATCGGATACGGATCGTCCATTTCCTCGGAGGCAAGCGCGGCGAGGTGACCGCCCCACTCGTTGGCTTCAAGCAGGATCTCGTTGGACACCACATCGAGCTTCTTTTGCGTCTCGCCCTGCACGTTTTCAGTGCCGGCGCTGCCGAGCAGGCCGCCGAGCGCGCCCTTGGCGGTAGCGATCGAGATGCGTTTGCAGGCGCGGGCGACCACTTCGATCAACAGGCGCAGGTCGCCGTCGAGTTGGCCTTTTTCGCGCTGGGCCTCGATCAGAAAGCGGCTCAAGGTGACCCGGTTGGCGGGGGAAGCGGTAGGCATCATGGATTGCTATCCGCGCAAGACGAGGTCGTGCATTGTCGCGGCTGGCGTCGATACGCGCCAGTTGCGACACCGCATGAGCCCCTGTCGTGCCAATCGGTATTCGCGCACGGGTAGTTCGGTGCGATCATCGGTCTTTGCGCATCAGGAGTACGTCGCGATGATCCGTTGGTTCGGTTGCCTGCTGTGCCTGGGTTTGGCATTGACATCGGTCGCGCACGCGACGACCGCCGACGATCGCTTCAAGGCGCTCTACACGCAGGAATGGAACTGGCGCCAGCTTCAGTTCCCCGGTGCCGATGAAGATGACAGCGCGGCGAACGTAAACGACAACCGCCTGCCCGCGGTCGATGCGAACGCGCAAGCGGCGCGTCTTGCGTACTGGAACGATGTGCTCACCCAACTTGATGCCATTCCCGCCAAGGAGCTGTCGGCGGAAAACCGGATCAACCTCGCGGTATACCGGCCGCAGATTGAAAATCTCGCCGCGGACATCCGCTTTCACGGCTACGAAATGCCGTTCAACAGCGATTCGCAGTTCTGGTCCGACCTCGGTTTCATGACGCGACGGCCACTGAAGAATGCGCAGGAGGCGCACAACTACATTGCGAAATTGAATGACATACCGCGCTATTTCGATCAGCAGATTGTCAATATGCGCGCCGGTCTCAAGCGTGGTTTCAGCGTGCCGCGCGCGGTGCTCGATGGCCGCGACGGATCGATCGCCAGTTACGCCGACGCAGCGTCGCCGATGGACAGCGAGTTCTACGTGCCGCTCAAGCAATTGCCATCAAACATTTCGGCCGAACAACAAGCAATGCTGCGCAGCGATGCACAGCGCGCCATTGGCACGCGTGTGATTCCGGCCTATGCAAAGCTGTTGACGTTCTTCCGCACCGAATACGTACCGCATGCACGCACGACACTGGCCGCCGAAGCGCTGCCGGATGGCAAGGCGTATTACCGTCAGCAGATACGCGAATACACCACGCTCGATCTCGACCCTGAAACGATTCATGCAATCGGCCTCAAGGAAGTCGCGCGCATCGACGCCGACATGCAGGCCACGATGAAGGCGAGCGGTTTCAAGGGCGACTTTCCGGCATTCCTGCATTTCCTGCGCAGCGACCCGCAGTTCTACGCCAGGACGCCGGATGAATTGCTGATGCGGGCGGCCTGGATCGCCAAGCAAGTGGACGGAAAAATCGCACAGTATTTCGGCTTGCTGCCGCGCGGACGTTTCGGCATCGATCCGGTGCCGGCGGCGATTGCCCCGTTCTGGACCGCCGGCCGCGGCAGCGCGCACACCTACTGGGTCAACACCTATGACTTGCCCTCGCGCCCGCTGTACAACCTGCCCGCGCTGACCCTGCACGAATCCTCACCGGGACATGCGTTGCAAGGCGAACTGTCAGAGGAGCACAAAGGCCTGCCGGATTTCCGCAGCAAAAGCTATATTTCAGCCTATGGCGAAGGCTGGGCGTTGTATTGCGAAAAGCTTGGCGAGGAAATGGGCATCTATCACACGCCGTACGAGGAGTTCGGTCGCGAAACGTACGAAATGTGGCGTGCCGCGCGCCTCGTGATCGACACGGGGCTTCATCACAAGGGCTGGACGCGTGCGCAGGCGATCGACTATCTCGCGCGCCATACCGCGCTGAGTCAACACGAAGTGGAAACGGAAGTCGACCGCTATATTTCGTGGCCGGGTCAGGCGCTCAGTTACAAGCTTGGCGAGATGAAGATTGTTCAGCTGCGCGCCCGCGCGGAGAAGGAACTGGGTGCGAAGTTCGACTTGCGCGCGTTCCACGACGCCGTGCTGGCACTCGGGTCGGTGCCCTTGCCGGTGCTGGAAGAAAGCATCGACGCGTTTATTGCACAGCAAAAAACACGCATCGGGAAATCCTGACTCCCGACGGCTGATGGCGCATCGGCGAATCGCGAGCGATTGCGTCGTCGATGCATGTGCACAACGTCGGCGTCACGAACCGTCGGGAATTTTCGATGGTTTGGCTTTGGGAGCCGGATGGTGGGCTTTTGTTGCAGGCGGGCTTACCGCAGCCTTGTCCGCCGCCGCACGCTTGGCCCATTCGTCGAGAATCGCACTGCGAGCGTTTGCCTGCGCCGGCGCAATCACCGGCGGCGGCTCCTCGGGATTGCCGCTGTCAATGTAGCGCACCAACCGCGCCACCTGCGCGCCGAGCATCGCGTCGACCTGCGGCGCGAACGCGTCCAGCGTGCTCGAGCTGGAGCCGTTGACGCGGTATTCCACGTTGAGTTCGGTCGCGCCGTCATCGCCTCCCTTGATCCAGAAACTCAACGTGCCCTTGAGCGCGAATTCCTGCAGCGGGCCGAGCGCGGTTTCCAGGCGCAGCAGCTTTCCCGGCAACGCCATCACCACGCGACCTTGCTCAACGCTGGAATCTTTCCACTTTTCGCAAAAGCAACCACCCGCTTCCGGCTTCAGACTCAAATTGGCAGCGCTGCCGGACCAGGTATGTTCGTTGCTCCACCAGCGCTGTGGCTGCACGATGTCGGCCCAGGTCTTCTGTGTGGTTGCCGCGACCGGATAGGTGAATGCGATGAAGAAACCATCGACGGCCGACTGCTTGACTTCGGCGTGGGCAACAAGCGCCAGCGATGACAAGGCGAGCAACAGGACGCCGCGAACCAGCTTCATGACGTCATCGACCGCGCACGTTGTTCGGTTGTTCCGCTGCGTCGCCGATTTCAAGGACTTGGCCCGGGTCACACATCGGCGCCGCTGGCCCAGCCTTCACCGGTGCCGCGCTGGAACACGCAGTCGCTGGCGAGAATTTCTCCGGCTGCAATCGCCGGTTGTGCGAGGAGATCGGTGTAGATGGGACGGAAATCCGGTCGCGTTGCCGCCATCAACTGCTCGAAGCTGTCGATGACGAAATAGGTTTTCTGGTAGGTGTCGATGCGGTAGCGCGTGCGCATGATGCGCTGCAGATCAAAGCCGAGGCGGTTTGGCGCGGGCGATTCCAGACAATGAATCGATTCGCCTTTCGACGACACGATGCCCGACCCGTAGATGCGCAGGTTTCCGTCCTGACGGATCAGGCCGAACTCGACCGTGTACCAGTACAGTCGGGTCAGGTTGACCAGCGCGTCGCTGCCGATAGCATGCGCCTTGACGCCGCCGCGGCCGTAGGCCTGCATGTAGTCGGCAAATTCCCGATTGAGCAACAGCGGCACGTGGCCGAACAGATCGTGAAAAAGATCGGGTTCGGCAATGTAGTCGATCTGCTCGGGTTTGCGAATCCACCACGTCACCGGGAAACGCTTGTTCGCCAGGTGCTCGAAAAACGTCAACTCCGGCAACAAGCCTTCGACGCCGATGAGCTGCCAGCCAGTCGCGTTGGCCAGCACTTCGTTGAGGTCGTCGAAACGCGGGATTGCATCCGGCGTCATGCCGAAGCGTTGCTGGTTGTCGATGAACTCGTCGCAGGCACGGCCTGTGAGGATCTGGCGCTGGCGCTCGAACAGCGTCGCCCATGTCTGATGATCGGCGGGTGAGTAACTCGCCCACGGTTGGTCGATGACGGTGGTCGTGTAGACCGGGACGTAGCCCTTGTCGGTCTCGAGATGTTCGACGCGGCGCGGTTCGGCAGGACTCATGGCACACGCTCCGGATGCAGGAACGACAGCTTAGCGCGCTTGGCATGCAGGGGGCGTGAAGCGCCGTTAACGGGCGCTGGACCGCTTTTTTCCATCGCGACCGCGCGATACGTTTCCCCGCGGCCGGTAGAGACGGAACGCGACGATCAGATCAGCCCGGTCGATTGCCGCCCTCACTGGTGCAAGGGGGAAATTCGGAGGACAGACAAACGGGTGGGGTTGCCGCATCTGCAAGTGATCAGTGAATCGTCGGCGGCTGCGAATCGACGTCGCGCGGACGAAATGCGATCACACGATCGGCGTCCTGATCGGTGTCCGCCCGTTGCCATAGCACCGGGACATCCGCGGCCAGCGGCGGCTCAAGTTCCGTATCTTCGTTGTCCGCTTCGAGTTCATCGTCTTCCCAGCTGTAGCGTTTCCGCGGAGGCAGCGCGTCGCGTCGATGCAGGGCGAACGCCGCCAGAACGCCAGCAATCGCCCCGGCCAGGTGGTATTCGAAACTTACATGTTCTTCATGCGGCAGAACCGACAGAAGCATGCTTCCATAGAGAAAAAACACCACCAGCGAGGTCACCACGGCAAGGCGATCGCGCCGGATCAGGCCCATCACGAACAGGAAGAACATCAGGCCATGCACGATGCCGCTGGCACCAATGTGAACCGAATCGCGTGCAAACAACCACACCCCCAGGCCGGACAAAAGCCAGATCAGCGGCAACGCCAGACGTGCAGCGCGCGGATAGCAATACAGGGTCAGGGTCGCCAGCAATCCGAGCGGCAAGGTGTTGGACATCAGATGATCCAACGAAGCGTGCGCAAACGGCGCAGCGAGGATGCCGACCAGGCCACGCAACTGGCGCGGGCGAATACCAAGGTCGGTCATTGGCCAGCCGAGCAGCCACGCCCCGAGCCAGGCAATCCAGACGCCGAGCAGCAAGGCCCCGGCACCGAGCACGGCGTAGCGCACGCGGGTGCGGTCGCGGGCAACGCTGGCGCGGTCGGGTTCAGGGATGGGAGCGGCAATGGCCATGCGTTCGAACAGTGAGGGCGCCGTCGCCGCGCGCAAGGGGCGGGCAGGTATTTACCCATCGAGATCGCGCCATTGAGCCGCCACGCGCACCTCTCTTGCAGAATACGGGATGCGGGTTGCGCGGTCTGAGCCGGGCCGACGACCGCACGTCCGCTTGGTTATCATAAGCAGATGACTCGCGAAAACGCGGATGCGCTGCCGCTGATCCAGCTCAAGATCGAACGCCGCTCGAATCATCCCTGGATCTTCCAGAAGATGGTCGAGAAGCCCGAACCCAAACCCAAACCCGGCACCATCGTCGACATCGTCGATCGCGAAGGCGCCTTTGCCGGCCGCGGTTTTTACAACGGTCATTCGCGCATCGCCTTGCGCGTGCTTACGGCCGATCCGGACGAGGTGGTCGACGAGGCGTTTTTCGCGCGCAAGATTGGCGACGCCGTAGCGTTGCGCCGCGAGCTGCTCAGGCTCGATGCAATCACGGATGCGTATCGGCTGGTGCATTCCGAAGGCGACGGGCTGTCCGGCCTGGTCGTCGACCGTTTCGCCAACACGCTGGTGGTCGAATTCTTCTCGGCCGGCATGTACAAGCTGCGCGAACTGATCCGGCGCTGCCTGCTCGAACACTTTCCCGGCGCGGAAATTTACGCTTACGCCGAAGTGCATGTGCAAAAACAGGAGAGCTTCGATTGCGCCGTGCCACCCGCACCTGCGCCCACGGTGATTCACGAACACGGCGTGAAATTCCACGCCGCCCCCGGCACCAAGCACAAGACCGGCTTCTTCGCTGACCAGCGCGACAACCGCAAGCTGCTGGCGGAATTCTGCGCCGGCAAGCGCGTGCTGGATCTGTGTTGCAACTCCGGCGGGTTCGGCATCATGGCCAAGACGATTGGTGGCGCGGCGGAAGTTGTCGGCGTCGACCTCGATGAGGAAATCCTCGAAATCGCGGAGAAGAACGCGCGTCTAAACCACGTCAAGGTGCGCTTCGTGCAAGCGGATATTTTCCACTGGTTGCGCGACGGGGCTGGTAACAATGTGGACAAGTTCGATGTCGTGATCCTCGATCCGGCCAAGATGACGCGCGACCGCGAACAGGTGATCCCCGCGCTGAAGAAATACCTCGACATGAACAAGCTGGCGATGGGCGCGGTGAAGCGCGGCGGCCTGTTGCTCACGTGTTCTTGCACGGGTCTCGTCGGCGAAGACCAGTTCCTCGACATGCTGCGCCGTGCCGCGTTCTACGCGGGTCGCACCGTGCAGGTGCTCAAGGTAACCGGCGCCGGGCCGGACCATCCGTGGCAGGCGCACGTACCCGAATCACGCTATCTAAAGGCGGCGTTTTGTCGGGTGGACTAAAACGAGCCTGCGTGATGCTCCCACGACACCTGCACGCTCTACAGAGTCGCGCTGCCCGCCATGCAACTGCGCTGCAGCTCCACGCAGTCGCGCGCGACAGGATCAAATCCTGTGCCTGCTAGACTGCGCACCCCATCGCGGGATCCAGCCATGAAAAAGTCGACAGCGCTACCCCCGGTTGACCAAGCCCAAGCCGAAGAAGCCGTGCGCACCCTGCTGCGCTGGGCCGGCGAAGACCCCACGCGCGAAGGCCTGCTCGACACGCCCAAGCGCGTGGTCAAGGCGTATCGCGACTGGTTTTCAGGCTACGCGATCGATCCGTCCGAATATCTGGCGCGAACATTCGAAGAAGTCGCCGGATACGATGAAATGATCGTGCTGCGCGACATTCCATTCGAGTCGTTTTGCGAGCATCACATGGCGCCAATCATCGGCCGCGCGCATGTTGGCTATGTGCCAACCGACAAGGTGGTCGGCATATCCAAGCTAGCGCGCGTGGTGGACGCGTACGCGCGACGTTTCCAGGTGCAGGAAAAACTGACGGCGCAAATAGCGCATTGCATCGATATGGTGCTCAAACCCCGCGGCGTCGGCGTGGTCATCGATGCGACGCATCAATGCATGACCACGCGCGGTGTGCACAAGCGCGGTGTGTCGATGATTACCAGTCAGATGCTCGGCTCCTTCCGTGAGGATGCGCGCACCCGCGCCGAGTTCCTCCGCTTCATCGATATCGACACGGGCCGTTGATGCCGCACCGCGTGCATCTTCCACAAGGCAAATAACGGAATCCATCGTTGAGCACGTCGAGCGAAAAACCGGTGCGCCATGCCGCGCTGGCGTTCATCTTCGTCACCGTGATGCTCGACATGTTGTCGTTTGGCATCATCATTCCGGTGCTACCCCATCTGATCGTCGAACTGGTCGGCGGCAGCATCGCCACGGCGGCGGTCTGGTCAAGCGCGTTCGGCACCGTGTACATGCTGATGCAATTCGTGTTCTCGCCGATCCAGGGCGCGCTGTCGGATCGTTACGGTCGGCGCACGGTGATCCTGATTTCAAGCTTCGGCCTCGGCGTGGATTTCATCGTGATGGCGCTGGCGCCGGTGCTGTGGCTGCTGTTTATCGGCCGCCTCGTGTCGGGTATCTGCGCGGCCAGCTTTTCGACCGCCAACGCCTACATCGCCGATGTGATCCCGAAGGAAAAGCGCGCTGCCGCGTTCGGATTGCTCGGCGCCGCGTTCGGTATAGGTTTCGTCATCGGGCCTGCGCTGGGTGGATTTCTCGGCGGCGTGAATATCCGCTTGCCGTTCTGGGTTGCGGCATCGCTGTCGCTCGCCAATTTCGCGTATGGATTTTTTGTTTTGCCTGAATCGCTGCCGCAGGAACGGCGCACGTCGCGCATCGACTGGCGCCACGCCAATCCACTCGGCGCGTTGCTGCTGCTGCGGCGTTATCCGCAGGTGTTCGGGCTGGCTGCGGTGTTTTTCCTGACCAACCTCGCCCAGTTCTCGCTCAACTCCACGTACGTGCTGTACACCGATTACCGGTATGGCTGGGGTCCGCAGATCGTCGGTTACACACTGGGGCTGGTCGGTCTTTGCAGCGGTCTCGTGCAAGCGGTGCTGGTGCGTCGCTTGATGCCGGCGCTCGGCGAGCGACGCATGATTCTGGCCGGCCTCGCCCTGTGTATCGTCGGATACATTTTCTTCGGCTTCGCGCCGACCGCGTGGCTGTTCGTGCTCGGCATTCCGTTCCTGTGCCTGGGTGGGCTGGCCGGGCCGCCGGCACAGGCGATGATGACGCACCAAGTCGATCCGCACGAGCAGGGACGTCTGCAAGGCGCGCTGAGCAGTCTGGCCAGCTTGGCCGGCGTGTTCGGCCCTGCCCTGTTCGCCAATTTGTTTGCGCTGTTCATCAGTGATCACGCGCCCGTGCATTTGCCTGGCATCGCGTTCGTGCTGGCGGCAACGTTGCTCGCCGCGGCGCTTGTCCTCGCAGCGCGCGTGACGTCATCGATGTCAGCCCACGCATTTGTCGGGGGCATGGATACGGGCGTTGCCGAATCAGGTTCAGGTTCCGTGCCGCGCGCTTGATCCGACGGACTATTTCGATTCCCGTCAAAGCAACGCCGCTTGGCCGCCGTCGTAGACCGGCGTGTCGCCGATCAGGTGCGCCGCCGCACGGAACGCATGTTCCGCCGTTTTGCCCGGTCCCATGATGTGCACGACATGCCAGCCGTGCAACAACAGGTCATCGGCAATCATCGAACGATGACACCTCCACCAGAGCAATTCCGCGCACATGATTGCGCAGCGTTGCTCCGTCGCCAGCGCACTGAGCGCGGCGAAGGCCTCACGAAATTCGGTGCTGGCCATGTGATCCGCGTAGCCGCGGAACGCCGGGTTGCGCCATTGGGTATTGGGCGAGTCCGCACGCACTTTGCGTCGACCACCCAAAGCGGCAACATGACAATAGGCGATGCCGGCAGCGGGCAAGGACGCAGCCAAGGCGTCGGTGTGGAAGTGCGGATACCGGCGCGAACCGGGAAAGCGGCGCACATCGATCAGGACCTCGATGCGGTTTTCGGTGAGCAGGCCAATGAACGCATCGATGTCACGCGTGGAATGGCCAATGGTCCAGAGCGTTTTCGTTGCATCCATCTTCATGTCGACTCGCGCGTGTCCTGCGGTTTCGTTCGCGTACAGGACAGCCATCGCGTCTCCCCCTTTTGACCCGCGACGTCGCCCCCATGTTGGCCAACGATGGTCCTTGCGACCTGAATCGTTCCTCTTGCGGAGCATATCGATGCTGACCTTTCTCCTGTGGCTGCTGTTGCTGGTTTTTTGCTGGCCGCTCGCCTTGCTTGCCGTGCTGTTGTATCCGATCGTCTGGCTGATAGCGCTGCCGTTCCGCTTGCTTGGATTCGCGGTTGAGGGCGTATTCCAGTTGCTGCGCGCGATGATTTTGCTGCCGGCACGTGTCCTTGGCGGGCGCGGGGTAGTCGCGCGTTAGATTCCTGCACGCTTCATGGCGGGCGGCAGCCAGCACGGTTCGCCCGCCTCGAAACCGACACGCCCGGCACGAAATTCGCTGCCGCCAGCTCGCGCGACGCTTTAACCAGCCAGGTGTGTTGTTCGGGCGGCTCATCCGCATGGAAAGCGGCCGGCGTCCATACCGCAATGCGTGCGCGATGCTGCGGAACAAGACGGACCGATAACAGATCAGCGCGACATGCGCTTCGCGTGCGACACGCGTCGCGCCTGCGTCGCGACATGGCTGGCCGGATCTTCCCAGTGCTTCGCTGGCGATCGAACGGCGTGGTGCTCTCAGAAACCACTCACGCCGGCCGCATGCAAGTGGGTAATTAGCGCGTGTACTTCAGGGTCGGCGGCGAAAGCGCGTCGAGTGACCGATCCGTTGTCGGTGGCAAAGTCGACCCAACTTAAGGCCCCCGTGGCGGTCGGCGCGCCGAGTGCGCGCAGCCAGTCGGGCAGCGAGCGCAGACGCGCCGTGGCAAACGTGTGCGCCAACAGATTTGCACGCGCAGTCGTAAACCCGGCTTCGCGCAAAGCGACAGCGTCCAGATCGAGCCAGTCGAGCATGCCGCCAAGCAGACCGGCATCGATCAAGCGTTGCCAGCCCGATTTGTCGATGCCGGCAAGCGCGAGGCCGTGCTTGCCGCCGAGCCACGTCAGGCGGGCAAGGAACTGCTGCTCGCAACCGGCAGCGGGATGCCAGCACTGTAATCGGTCATGCGCGCGCGGATCGGGTGCCGCAACCGCCACCCGCTGCGAGCTGCGCAGCACGACCGCATCGAAACGCGGGATTGTCAGACCGGCGAGCGAGATTGAAACCTGATCGCCCGGGCGCACGTCGAGCGCCCGCCAGCGTGCGAGAGATCCGAGCGAGACGCGTGCAATCGTGTGATCGTCGAGTCGCACCGGCTCAAGTTCGAGCACCGGCGTGATGCGCCCACTGCGGCCAATGGTGAAGTTGACCGCAGTCACTTCAGCGAGCGCCTTGGCCGCCGGATACTTCCACGCGACGGCCCATTCCGGCGGCTGCGCACGCCAGGTCGAAGCATCCGGTCGATGTCCCTGCCGCACGACGATGCCGTCGGCGGCAAACGGCATCGGTGAGCGATACCAGTTTTCGCGCAGCGCGCGCACGCCATCGATGTCCTCGACCGCAACCGTGTCATCCGCTGCGTCGGCGAATCCAAACGCACGCAATCCCGCAAGGCGCGCGCGCATATCCGCCGGACCGCTCGGCCAATCCCAAACGAACAAGCCGATCTGCGCGGCGGTCGCGGCATCGAGCGATTCGCGCGTCAACGCGCCGGCGACCTTGGAGCGTGCATTCATGCCACCATCCTTGGCCTGGACATGACCGGGCAGGCGCCAGATCAGTTCGCCTTGCAATACGACGCGCGGGGGCGCGTTCGGCAGTTGCACAGGTACAGCGTGGATCGCGCGCAATTTCTCCGTCCAGTTCTGGCCGAGCGTGCCGTCTCCGCGACTGACCGCCTGACGCAAGGCGCCGTCGACATACAACAACGTCACCGCCACTCCATCCGCCTTGGGTTGCATCCACAAGTCGCGGTTGCTGCGCGCCTTCATCCACGCCGCGACGGCCTCGGCATCGGCCAACTTTTCCAAGCCGGTCTGCGCGACCGCCGAACGTACGCTGCCGCCCATCGTTTGCAAAGGATCGCCAACCGGCGGTGACTGAGCCGGGAAACATCCACGCCAAAGCGCGTAACGCGCACGCGCCTGATCGTAGAGTGTGTCATCAATCGGCGAAACGCCATCGCGATGGTAGGCCCGATCCCACCCCTGCAATTGTTGATCGAGGGTACGCAATTCGTCGCCAGCGCGCGCGCTGGTCCATGGTGGGCAGCCAGTAGCGAGGGCCGGCAGCCCATGGATAAAAATCCACAACAAGAAAATGCGTCGCATGACTGCCCCCCGACGGCTGTCGCGTAGCCGGAGCACGCAGCTTGCAAGCGGCGCACGTGAGAGCGAATGGGCAATTGCCAGCGCCCTGCGTAGGAAATTGGCGCGAGATGGCGGCGCGCGCGAGCCGCCAAGGCCGCCGATCACGCAGTCATCGACGCAACCAGCGCCCGAGCGCGCCACCAAGCCAGGCGCGTGGCGCCAGCGGACTGCCGAGCTTGAGTCCGACTCGGGCGACCCCTTCATCGTGGAGCTCGCGCGCGATCAAGGTGACCGCCCCGAGCTTGACCCGATCGCCGACCTCAATCGTGTGCTCGTAATGACGCGCAAAGTGTTCGGCCAGCGTCAATGGCGCGTCGCGCACGCGCACCGGCACGCCATAGAAGTCGGCGATATCGGCCAGACGCACGCTTGCATCGAAGCTGAACTCGCCGAACATCTCGCGTTCCGCCGCGCGCGCTTCGTCCGGCGGCACGAACAACCAGTCAAGTCGATAAACACGGCCACTTGGCGCGAGCAGATACGCGTAATCGCCCGGTATCAGCGTGCGGTCGGAGTCCGGCATCACGATTGCGCCGCCGCGCACAATCATCGCCAGTTGTGCCCAGCCTGGCACTTGCGCGCCGGTTAGAATCGACGCGCCAGGTGCGACGGCATAGCCGACCAGCTCGCGCTCGAGTGTGCCGGGAAGATCGAGTTCCACCCGCCGGATGGCGCGATCGCGGCGCGGCAGAGCGACATCCAGCAGGCGCGCGGCCAGTCCGAGCGTCCAGCCTTGCACGAGCAAGGATGCAAGCACGACGATGAATGCGATGTTGAACAAGAGCCCCGCATTGGGAAGGTGCATCAACATGGGGATCGATGCGAGGAAGATCCCGACCGCACCGCGCAATCCTACCCATGCGATGAAGGCCACCTCGCGCTTGCCATAGCGGAATGGCGCCAGGCATGCGGCCACCGCAAGAGGGCGCCCAACCAGCATCAGGAACGCAGCAAGGCCCAACGCCGGCAGCAGCGATTTCCAGATCTGGTGCGGGGCGGCGAGCAGACCCAGAACAAGGAACATCACGATCTGGCACAACCAGGTGCCGGCGTCGAGTACCGACAACAGGCTGGGAAAGCCTGGAACATGGCGGTTTCCGACAACCACTCCGGCCACATAGATGGCTAAAAACGCGCTGCCGTGCAAGGCGCCGGTCAAGCCAAAGAGGGCAATTGCGGCGGCGATCATGAACAATGCGGCGAGGCCGCTGGGTAACGGCAGTTTCCGCAGTGCGAGCGCGATCAGGAACCCTCCGCCGACACCCGCCAGTGCACCGACGCCGAATTGCGCGATAAGTTCGAACGCCAGATCGGGCACGCTGAGACCCATCGGGATGGCGATGTAGCCGGCGAGCAGAGTGGTGAGCAACACGGCGACGGGATCGTTCGCGCTTGATTCGATTTCCAGCGTCGCGCCGACTCGCGCGCGCAAGTGCAAGCCTCCCGCACGCAGCAGAAAAAACACCGCGGCGGCGTCAGTCGACGCAACAACGGAGCCGAGCAGCAGCGCGGACGCGACATCGAGACCGAGCAGCCAACGCGCCGCGAAGCTGGTCAAGACCGCCGTTATGACGACCCCGATCGTCGCCAGTAGCAGCGCTGGCGCGAGCACGCCGCGAAAACTCTCCCGCCGCGTGCGCAGGCCGCCATCGAACAGGATTATGGCCAGCGCGAAGGAACCGATACGGTAGGTCGCCTCGACATCGTCGAAACGTATGCCACCCGGACCGTCGACTCCAGCGAGCATCCCGACTACGAGGAACACCAGCAGCAACGGCGCACCAAAGCGTCGCGCAATCAAGCTCGAGCAAATGCCGGCCAGCACCAGCGCGGCGGCGCCGGCGAACAACCAGTAGGTGTGATGGATCGCATTCATCGAGGCCACGCTCCGGCGTCGATCATAACCGGAGGGGACGACAGCTGCGGTCAGGAATCGGGATCAACTATGCAGCGTTGTTTTCGTCAGTCAAGATCGGACGCGTTTGATGCAAGATCTCAAAGCATGCCGGGTGATACACCGGGCAAAACCGGCGAAAGAACTTGGCGCACGGCGCCTTACACCCTTGCGGGGGGATTTCGCGAATTTCGATTCAACAGGAAATCCCGTTCTCCTTATCGAAACCCAGGCATGGTTCATTCAGCCGCGCGATTTGCCGCCGCCCCTATCGCTGCTTCGACGAACAACTTGTCAGGTCGTGGTCCCCGCCGGCACTTTGCTGCGTGCCGGCGCTTCCTCCTGCTGGCTAGCCCGCTTCAAAACGCCGGTACTGGATCGATTCGGACAGGTGCGCCGCATCGATGTGCTGGCATTGGGCGAGGTCGGCAATCGTGCGCGCCACGCGCAGTACGCGGTGGTAGGCGCGCGCCGAAAGGCCGAGGCGCTCGACCGCGTGATCGAGCAGCGCGTGCAGGCGCTCATCGAGCACGCAATCGCGTTCGACTTCACGGTTGCCGAGGGCCGCGTTCGTCTTGCCGGCGCGATCGAGCTGGCGCGCGCGTGCGTCGATCACCCGTGCGCGTACGGTTGCGCTGTCTTCGCCGCGAGCCGTGTCGCGCAATTGCGCATGCGGCACGCGCGGCATTTCGAGTTTCAAGTCGATGCGATCGAGTAGCGGCCCGGACAAACGCGAGCGATAGCGCGCGATCGCATCGGGCGTGCAGCGGCAGCGCCCCGACGGATCGCCGGCATAGCCGCACGGACACGGATTCATCGTCGCCACGAGTTGGAAGCAGGCCGGAAATTCAGCCTGCCGCGCTGCACGTGAAATCGCGATGCGTCCGGATTCGAGCGGCTCGCGCAGGACCTCAAGCACGTGCCGGTCGAACTCGGGCAGCTCATCGAGAAACAACACGCCGTGATGCGCCAGCGAGATTTCGCCAGGCCGCGGAACCGAGCCACCGCCAACCAGGGCGACTGCGGAAGCGGTGTGATGCGGCGCGCGAAACGCGCGCATTTTCCACAATGCGACATCACTGTCGTGGCCAGCGACCGAGCGGATGGCGGCCAGTTCCAGCGCCTCGCGTTCGTCCAGCGGCGGCAGGATGCCGGGCAGGCGGCTCGCGAGCATCGTCTTGCCGGTGCCTGGCGGCCCTACCAGCAGCAGATTATGCATTCCAGCCGCGGCGATCTCGAGTGCACGTCGCGCTTGTTGCTGGCCGCGCACCTCCGACAGATCGGCGACAGACGTCTTCGGCGTCGCCGATTCGTCGCTTGCAACCGCCGCCGGCAAATCGATGCGCCCGGCCAGATGCGCGCACACCTCCAGCAACGATCCGGCCACGCGCACGTCGGCGCCGCTAACCAGTGCCGCTTCTGCACCGTTCTCGCGCGGCACCACCACGCGGCGTCCTGCGCGCGTCGCGTGCAGCACCGCCGGCAGCACCCCACGCACCGGGCGCAGTTCACCCGACAGCGCCAGTTCGCCGATGAATTCGCAATCGGCAAGGGCTGCGTGCGGCAGCATGCCATTGGCCGCAAGGATGCCGAGGGCGATGGGCAGATCAAAGCGCCCGCCATCTTTGGGCAGGTCGGCCGGCGCGAGATTCACGGTCACCCGGCGCTGCGGATAATCAAGTTGCGCGTTGAGGATCGCCGCGCGCACGCGGTCGCGCGCTTCCTTCACCGCAGTTTCGGGCAAGCCGACAATCGAGGTGCCAGGCAAGCCGCCGGACAGGTGCACTTCGCAGGTGACCAGCGGCGCATCGATGCCGTCCTGCGCGCGCGTGTAGACAATTGCCAGACTCATCCACGCGATCTCGCAAAAGAGCCTGTGACTCGCGTCGTGGGGTGAACAGTGCCGGACAGCAGGCGTTCCGTGAAAAAATCGGTGCGAAGTGGAGACATCGGCGCGGTAGTCCGGTTAACGGGCGTGCAACGGCCCGCCGCCACCGTGAGCGGCGGCGCTTTCGAGAAATCAGGAGTGCAAGGCGCGTCAGTGTTTGGGTTGCGATGCGCTGCTGCCGACAAACCGCTCCAGCGCGAGTACCTGTTGTTCGAGCTCCTCGATCTTCTCGCGCGTACGCAGCAAAACGCAGCGCTGCACATCGAATTCCTCGCGCGTGACCAGATCGAGATCACGCAAGCCCGCTTGCAGCGCGCTGCGAAAGGTTGCCGTCATGTCCTCGCGCGCCTGCTTGAGGCCCGAAGGAACCAGTGCGGCAAGGCGCTGCGCCAGCGCGTCGACAGATTGGACATTGATCACAGGTCACCCCGGTCATGCATTGAAACGATGATTCTCGCGCGAATTCCGGTGTGCTGGAAAATCGCGTCCTTCTTGTGAAGGGTAGCGGCCGCTCGCACGTGGTGCAGTTCCATCACGCGGGTTCATTGCGGCGGCCCGCGGGCTAGGCGCGCTTCGATTCCCTGGGGCGACCGGTAACGGCCGCTTCGCGACGGTTACCGGCCACGCCTCCGTGCGTCGTCGTTCCCTCGACTTGTTTCCCCACAGCCGCAGCATAGCCAGTATGGGCGCAGACGCCATGTGCAGATCGCGCGTGGACGTGTACGAACATTCCTACACGAGGGCGGCGCGAAGCGATCGGGTATAGTCACCTCGACCGCGCGCAGCTGGAGGAAACGGTTATGCAAATGATCATGGCGATCATCAAGCCGTTCAAGCTCGATGACGTGCGCGAAGCGCTCGGCGAAGTCGGCGTGCAGGGCGTCACGGTGACCGAGGTAAAGGGCTTCGGACGCCAGAAAGGTCACACCGAACTCTACCGCGGCGCCGAATACGTGGTCGACTTCCTGCCCAAGATCAAGCTTGAAGTGGCAGTCGCCGACGATCAGGTCGAGCGCGTGATCGAGGCGATTGCGCAAGCGGCCAACACCGGCAAGATCGGCGACGGCAAGATTTTTCTGTGGCAGCTCGATCGCGTGATTCGAATCCGCACCGGCGAGTTGGACGCCGACGCGCTTTGATGGCAGCGGTTGGAAGCCAGTAGGGCTGAACAAAGCGCAAAGGCCGATCCGCCGCTGCGCCGCTTGATCCGACCTGCGCACTGAATTACCCACAAATTCTCTCGTCTCAGCGCAGCACAATCCACAACCCAAGCGCGGCAAACAATATGGCAGCGCCGACGCGCGCAGCTAGCAACGGCAGCCTCGCTGCAAAGCGTGAACCGAGCCACACCACAGGCACGTTGGCGAGCAGCATGCCGAGCGTGCTGCCGGCGACAACCTGCCACAGCGGGTGATATTGCGCTGCGAGGACGACAGTGGCGATCTGTGTCTTGTCGCCCATCTCGGCGAGAAAGAATGCAATCACGGTGGCGAACAACACGCTGTGTCCAGCGCCGCGCGCGGCATCTTCCGATTCGATCTTGTCCGGAATCAGCGTCCACGCGGCAACTGCGAAAAAACTCGTTGCTACGATCCATTTCAAGCTCTGCGGCGCCAGCCATTCAGCGACCAGCGCGCCGACCGAACCAGCAAGCGCGTGATTGACGATCGTTGCGACGAAAATACCGAGGCAGATCGGCCACGGGCGGCGGTATTTCGCGGCGAGGATCAGCGACAGCAATTGGGTCTTGTCGCCGATCTCGGCAATCGCGACCGCGGCGGTCGAAATGAGCAGGGTTTGCATGCATGGGTGCCAGCACAAAAGTGTCGGCAGCCTACACGATCGTGTTGAACGCCCGTATCGATCGAATGCGCAGCACAGGGTCGGCCACCCGCATCATCATGCGCCCCGATCGGCGCGCAGCGTCCTGGCCGCGTGCGCGTCCCCGGCCGAGGCGCGTCCGACCAGCACGCCGAGTGCGATGATCCCCGCAATGACCAAGGCCGCGCCAGCGACGGCGTAGCCATGGGGAGCTTGCTCGCCGAGCAGGACCATCCCGAGCACGGTCGAGAACAGCAGTTCGGCAGCCTGCATCGCCTCCACCGCGCCGAGTGCGGCCGGATCGTCCTGCACCATCGCGGTCGCCTGGAAAAACAGGATCGTCGCGATGGTCCCGGCGAATAGCGCGACGCCCGCCGCGAGCACCACCTGCATCGGCGTCGGCGCACCGGCGACGTGGCCCGCGTAGACCGCGACGACCCACCAGAACGGCTGGCTTGCCAGGGTCATGCCAAACACGCGCTGGGTCGCGTTCAGGATTTCGCCGCTGCGTTCCAGATGCAGCAAGATGGCGCGATTGCCGAGCGGATAAAGGAACGCCGCGGCGGTGACGCTGGCGAGGGCGAGCCATGCACTGCGCTCGAGATGCCCGTGAAAATGCGCGGCCTGCATGATTGCGACGCCGGCGACAATCACGCCGCCGAGCGCAAGTGCGCGGCGTGGCAAGCGCGCACGCTGATCGCGATACAGCAACGGCCCCAGCAGCATGCCGGCAATCACGGTCAACTGGAACGTGCCGGCGACCAGCCACGCCGGCGCGTAAGCGGCCGCCCAGGTCAGGCATACGCAAAACAGCGTGAAGCCGATGCCGCTCCATGCGAGCCACACGCACGGATGCGCGCGCAATGCGTGCCACACCGGCGCGAAGCCGCCACGAAACGGCAACGCGAGTGCCAGCATCGGCAAGCTCAGAAGATAACGAAGCGACGCCGACCATGCCCAGTGTCCGCCGGCGTCGGCCATCGCGCGATTGAACACATAGGTTGCTGTAAAGAACAGTGCGGATGCTAGCGCTAGCAGAACGGCGATGAGGGCAACGCGACGGTTAGGCGAAGTCATCGTGACGTATCTCGCAATCAGCGCCGCCGGCTGCCGCGCAGGCGCTCGATGGGAAAGCTCGCGACATCTTCGCCGCCGTGCCGCCGCGGCTGTCCCGGTTCGGGCGCGCGTGCCTGCGCGTAGACGACTTCGTACGTCGCCGGCAACACACCGTCGCGGCGAAACGTTTCGTAGGCCGCGACCACGTGCTGCAAATGCTGCTTGCCCATCAGCGAACGCTGGCGTTGCACGTCGGCATTGGTCGCGCCGATCGCGCGCAACTCACGCATGAGCGTACGCGCATCGGCATAGGTCAGGATGAAGTCGTCGCGTTCGAGCACCGGATCGCGAAAGCCGGTCGCCAGCAATGCATCGCCGATGTCGTGCATGTCCACAAAACGGCTGACATGCGGCGTCTTGTCGACGCTGGCGAAGGCACTGCGCAATTCGTGCAGGGTGCCCGGCCCGAATGTGCTGAACAACACAATGCCGCCCGGACGCAACACGCGATGAAATTCGGCCAGGGCGAGTCCGGGATCTTCGCACCATTGCAGGCACAGGTTCGAGTGGACCAAATCGATGCTCGCGTCGGCGAACGGCAATGCCTGCGCGTCGGCGCACACCAGCGCCGTGCCCCGATGGGTTGTGGGAGCGCCGGGAGACGCGATTTTTCCATCGGCGGGTGTTGTCAACAATGCCGCGGCGCTTTGCAACATCGGCAATGCCAGATCGACTGCGATCACCTCAGCCTGCGCGTATCGCGCGCGTAAAGCCGCGCTGCCGCGACCGGGCCCACAGCCGACATCGAGCACGCGTGCCGGCGCGAACGCGGTGTCTTCGTCGATGCGCTCGCGCAGGCGCTGCGCGACTTCGGTCTGCAACACCGCATGCGCATCATAGGTGGCGGCTGCGCGACCGAATGCGCGGCGGATCCGGGTCTGGTCGAGACCTGCGCTCATGGCGGCAATTGTGCCGCGAACGCGACAATCGCAGTGGCGATCTCGGCGGCGTGATCGAGAAATGGCGCATGCCCGCTGTTGAACTCAAGATAGGACCCGTGCGGGGCATGGGTTGCCGCCCACTGCATCGCCGTCGGTGGCACCAGTCGATCGCGTCGGCCGGCAATCCACAAACTGGGCATCGCAAGCTGCGCCAGATTCGCCCGCAGATCGCTCGCGTTGAGCGTGCGCAGACCATCGGCAAGCGATTGCGCATCGGGTTGGCCGCGCGTGAACACGCTCTGCTTGAGTTCGCGCAACCGCGTTTGCGCATGCGCCGAGCCCATCGTTTCCAGCGCAAGAAAGCGCTCGACTGCGTGGCGATAGTGGGTGCGCAATTCAGTGCCAAACTCGGCAAACACGCTGGTTGCAACGCCGTGCGGCCAGTCGGCCCCGGCGACAAAGCGTGGGCTCGACGCAATAAGTCCAAGCCCGCGCACGCGCTCACGGCAATCGAGCGCTGCGCGCAACGCCACAAGGCCACCGAGTGACCAGCCGATCCATAGCGCACGCGGCGTTGCCGCGGCGAGACGCCGCGCGCAATCGTCGACATCGAAGCGGCTTTCATCGCGGCTGTAGCCATGTCCGGGAAGATCCACCGCGTGCACGCGGAAATGCGCGACAAGCTTTTCGGTAAGGGCCGCGAAGATGCCCGCGTGCATGCCCCAGCCGTGGACCAAGACCAGGTCAGCGCCGCTTCCTTGCACATCGATATGCATGAGGTTCGTTTTTTTGTATTGAAACCCCGCCCATCAAGACGGGGATTGCGTTGAGAGGGTGTGGCGCGGCAACGTTGCTGGCAAGAGCGCTGTGGCACGCGACGCCGCGGCAAGTGCATCGAGCAAGCGCTCGACATCGCTTTCGGAATGCAGTGCCGACAGCGCGACACGCAAGCGCGCGTGACCCACACGCACCGTCGGCGGCCTGATTGCCGGCACGAAAAACCCGGCGTCTTCGAGACGCGCCGACACGCCGAGCGCCTGCGAACTGTCACCGATCCGTACAGGCTGGATCGGCGTGCGCGATGCCAGCAACACGATGCCTCGCGATGCCGCGCCGTGGCGGAAATGTTCAATCAGGCGCAGCAGGCGATCGCGCCGCCAGTCCTCGAAGCGTGCGATATCGATCGCTGCGCGCGTGGCCGTGGCCAGTGCCGGCGGCAGTGCGGTGGTGTAAACGAAGCTGCGAGCGCCCTGCACCAGCGCGTCGACAAGCGCAGCGCTGCCGGCCACAAACGCACCGGCCACTCCGATTGCCTTGCCGAGCGTTGCCATCAGCACCGGCACGTCATTCTGGCTGAGACCTGCTTCGACCACGCTGCCCGCACCCTCGGCCCCGAGCACGCCGATCCCGTGCGCGTCGTCGACCATCAGCGTGGTGCGTTGCATTGTGCACAACGAAGCCAATTGCACCAGTGGTGCAATATCACCGTCCATGCTGAATACGCCATCGGTCGCGAGCAGCGCGGCAGCGCCGGGACGCGATTCGAGCTGGCGCGCGGCACCTGCGACATCGGCGTGCGCGTAGCGTTTGAGCTCGCATCCGGCCAGATGCGCCGCGTCGAGCAGGCTGGCGTGGTCAAGTTTGTCCTGCACGCACAGATCGCCCTTTCCGAGCAGCGCACCCAGCACGCCGAGGTTGGCCATGTAGCCGGTCGAGAACAGCAACGCGCGTTCGCGCCCGGTCCAGCGCGCCAATGAGTTTTCGAGCGCCGCATGTTCATCACGATGACCACCGAGCAGGTGCGCCGCGCTGGCGCCAACGCCCCAGCGCGCTGCTGCGCCGACCAACGCCTCGCGCAACGCAGGATGCTGGGCCAGACCCAGATAATCGTTGCTGGCGAAGTTCAGCAGCCGGCGACCGTCGATCCACACCTGCGCGCCGTCGACCGCTTCGACTGTGCGCAACCGACGCAGCAGCGAATTTTGTGCGCGTTTGGCGTGGGCCACGGCGAGACGTTCGAGCAGATCGGGACGCACGCGCCTTCCATCCGCCGCTTGCAAGTCAGGCCGCGGCTTCGGCCGCGGGCCGCGCGGCGATGTCCGCGTGCACCGTGTCCGGCTCGATCCTCATCGCATGAATGCCGAGTCGCGCAAACAACGCCTGGTCGTGTTCGGTGTCCGGATTGCCGGTGGTCAGGAGTTTTTCGCCGTAGAAGATCGAGTTCGCGCCGGCGAAGAAACACAGTGCCTGCAGCTCGTCGCTCATCTCGGTGCGCCCCGCCGACAAGCGCACCATCGACACTGGCATCAGGATGCGCGCGACGGCAATCATGCGCACGAACTCGAACGGATCGAGTGCTGCGGTACCGGCCAGCGGTGTGCCTTCAACCTGCACCAGACGATTGATCGGCACCGATTGCGGATGCGCGGGCAAGGTTGCCAGCGTGTGCAGGAGTCCGGCGCGTTGCTCGCGCGTCTCGCCCATGCCGACGATGCCGCCGCAGCAGGTTTTCAGTCCCGCATCGCGTACATGACCGAGTGTGTCGAGGCGATCCTGATACTCGCGCGTGTGGATAATCTCGCCGTAAAACTCGGGCGCCGAATCGAGATTGTGGTTGTAGTAATCGAGGCCCGCATTTTTCAAGGCATCCGCCTGCACCGACGACAGCATGCCCAGCGTTGCGCAGGTTTCGAGTCCCAGCGCCTTGACCGCGCCGATCATTGCGGCGACTTTCGGAATGTCGCGATCCTTCGGCGAACGCCATGCTGCACCCATGCAAAAGCGCGATGCGCCCGCCGCCTTGGCCTGTTGCGCTTTCGCCAGCACCGCCTCGAGGCTCATCAATTTTTCGGCCTCGACCCCCGTTGCATAACGCGCGGCTTGCGGGCAATAGGCGCAATCCTCGGGACAGCCGCCGGTCTTGATCGACAACAGCGTCGACACCTGCACCGCGTTCGCATCGTGATGGGCGCGATGCGTCGAGTGCGCGCGTTGCAGGAGATCGGCGAAGGGCAGGTCGAGCAGCGCGAGTACTTCTGCGCGGGTCCAGTCGTGGCGTGGGGCGGCGAGCATGTGGAACGTCCAGTCGGTAGAGTAGGGAGCGAGACACTGTTTTTGCATTGCGTTTGCGAGTTTCGGGCGAGGCTGGGAGGCTGTCAACTTGAATGAGCTGCATGAAGTTGACGGCATCGCAGCCCGCCTGCTGCGCGTCGCGCTACCGCCACGCTGTCTGCTGTGCGGCGCAGACGGCGCGGGAAATCGCGATTTATGCCGCGGCTGCACAGCCGATCTGGCGCTCAATGCGCCCTGTTGTCCGCGCTGCGCGTTGCCGCTGGAAGCGCCGGCTCCCGAGTGTGGGGAATGCCTGAAGGATGCGCCGCCATTTGCCGCGGCATGGGCGCCGTTCCGTTATGCCCATCCGCTCGATTTGCTGGAGGCGCGGTTCAAGTTCCGCGCCGACCTCGCCGCTGGTCGCATACTCGCGCAATTGATGATCGCGCGTGCCGCTGCTGACCAACCGACGCGCCCGGAGCTGCTGATCCCGGTGCCGTTGCACCGCGCCCGACTGCGCGAGCGCGGCTATAACCAGGCGCTCGAACTGGCGTTGCCACTGGCGCGCGCGCTGGCCATTCCGATGCGTCACGATCTGCTCCTGCGCAACAAGGCAACGCCCCCGCAGACCGGTCTCGACGCAAAGGCACGTCGGCGCAATCTGCGTGGCGCGTTCACCCTGGCAACCGACGCGAAGTTGCCGGCACACATCGTGATATTCGACGACGTGATGACCACCGGTACGACCTTGCGCGAAACGGCGCGCGTGCTGTCTCGTGCGGGCGTGGTGCGCGTTGACGTGTGGGCACTGGCACGCGCCCCAACGTCTCGCAGCTGATCGAGAGTGTGGTTTGCACGTGTCACGACGTGCGTACCGGCCACGAGTGTCAACCCAGGCAGCGCAGCGCGCCAGCTTCGCGGCGTCCATCGCAGTCTATGACGAGCATCACATTTAGGCGTAGTCTCGGCGCGCCGAGCCGCATTCGGCGCTGGCGGGACCGTGCATGGTCG
>JBDUED010000003.1:0-51305 GCA_040002595.1 Dokdonella sp.
CCAACAGCGGCTTCATCCACCCGATGCATATCCACGGTGGGCCGTTCCAGGTCGTGGCGCGCGATGGTGAAACTTTGCCGCCCGCGCAACGCTACATGGCCGACACCGTCAACGTCGGCCCCGGCCAACGCTACGACGTGATCTGGAAAGCGCGCAAGCCCGGCAAATGGATGATCCATTGCCACATTTCTCATCACACCACCAACAACAATACAGAGACCAATGGAGGTGGTGGGTTGATGATGCATATCGAGGTGGAAGGCGATCCGACCACGTGATGGGAGCCCGTCGCGTTTCGTGTCAGGGAACAACAAGACGAAACGACAGCGGGCAAGAGTCACGACGACGCACACCTTGCGCAGCGGCAGTGGCGAATGGATCCCCTCTCGAAAAACAGACCTATGAGCATGCATCCGAAACGGAGACACGATGAAAGCGAGCGTGTCGAAGGAGGGGTTCGCAAACGCCCGCGAGAATCAGCCGACCATGTCAAACCACATCAGCACGGCAATCGCGAGCATGCTCAACCGCAGGCCTGTGCAGCGGACTCTTCATAGACTGGAGCAAAGCCGCCTCCAGGCGTTCGAAAGTTGGTCGTCTGGCCTTGGTACAGACGCGCGGCAAGCCATTGCACCGCGCCATCGTAAACGTAATCACGTACGTCGAACTTGAGGTTTTCGGCGCCTGACTGATCTGAAGTGGCGCGCTGCCCCGGCGCAACGAATGCTTGAGCCACATAGTCTCCGGCAATGATTTCCTGCCAGACACGCCGGGTGAGTTTGTCCCCTCGATATGCAGCGCGACTTCCGAAACCGGCTCTGGGTTTGAAAAAGAGATTGCGTCGATCGCGCCACAGACGCTCGGCATCCGCCGCGTCCACCCTCATGGTGCGCGGGATGTTCGCCAGCAGAACGGCCTGCACTGACGCCGGCACTCCCAAAGCATCCAGGCGCGAGGCATCAGTCAGGATTGCGAGGTTGCCTTTGTCAGCGTAGAGCGCGTGCGCACGCGGATGAGGGGTCAACACCACGGCGCGCTGCAGATAGGCGTCGCGCAAGACGGCGCTCGCTGGCGCCTCCAGCATGAAGTCGGTGAGACGGTTGTAGACCAGATCGACGATGGTGTTGTCGTGCCACAACATGCCGTCGCGCAAGCTGAGCGCCGACGGATCGGCAATCACCGTTTTCAGCCCGTGACGCTCGAACAACTGTTGGAACAAGAGGAACTCGGGATAGAGATATTGCTGTTCGGGGTTCTCGTCGACGATGGCGATGCATTGCAGCGGACGCACACGCTCGGACAAACGCCATTCGTTGCGAAACATCGCGACGATGTGTTCCTCCCATGCAGCGGCGGCGAGCGCAACATTATCAAGCGCCCCGCAACAGGCGCGCTGCGCGCGTCCGAGCGCGACGTTGAGCATCGCGCCACCTGCATTGGTATTGATCTCTATCAGGCCGACACCCGCGTTTGCTACGTGGAAGTCGTAGCCGAAAAAGACGCCCTTGGCGCCACCGGGATCGTGCCGCGCGATGACCGGCGCTGTGGAAAGTACGGCCTCAACGTAGGCGGGCATGGCCACTACGGACTCCACCGCACGGACCACGTCTGCCATACGCTCCCTGGTGGCGCGCGAGACAAACACCGGCTGCGCTGCGAACACATGGGGGCAGCGCTCGCGAATCAGGGAAAACACATCCGGTTGACCAAGTTCCGATCTCAGCGCCTGCTCAAGTGCATCCGGATCGAGGCTGACGCAGAAGCAATCGCGGTTGAGCGATTCAATCGCGAAGCCAGCGAAACAATCGGTGGACAAGCATTCCGGGCTAAGGGTCGTCATGATTCGGTCACTGCCAATCTCTTCGAATTCGTCATTCGAACAATGCCGGGAAATCCACCGTGCGATTGAAGTGGACGGACGGTGTGCCCCGTGCTGCTGATTCGGATTCTGGATGCATCTTGCTTGCGCACCTGTCCGACGTGACGACGCTTCGCAAGGGTGTTCAACGATGGGCTCAAGGATTTTTCTCGCGCAGCGATGCCTGCTGCAACAGAGCGCGCAATGCCGGGGTCCACATCGCCCAGTCATGATGGCCAGGCGACATCAGCACATGATCCGGCGGCAACAGGGGGCTCATCAGTTCGATCGACGCGCGAAATGGCTCGCTATCGCCGTACCCCAGCCAGACCGAATGCGTGCGCGCGGAGTCGTCCGACCAGTGCTTGAGACTGCGCCACAGCTCGCGCTCGAACGTGGCAGCATTGATCGGTTGCGCAGGTCCGGGCTTCCATTGCGCAAGACCCCCAGCGTCACGGATTTCCTGCTGGATTGCGTGCTCGCCCAGATATGGCGACAGCAGCAACATGCCGTCTATCTGGCCAGGATAAGCGCGGTCGTACAGCAATGCACCCATGCCGCCGAGTGAGATCCCGGCCAGCCACAACTGGCGATCGTTGCGACGGTGCGCGGGATCGATCACTTCGTCGTGCAGACGTTGCGTGGCGTTACCTTGCGTGTAGTAGGGCATGGTGAGCCCGGTGAGCACCACGTCGGCGTCGGGCCATGCCCGCTGGATGATCTGAGCGACGCCATGACGTTGCAAGGACGCCAGATCATCACCGCGACCGGGCAGCATCACGACCAGTCGGTGCGCAGTAAGCGGCGCAGGCACGAAGGCTGTCGGAATGGGTTTGGTCGCGTCGCCACGCGCCACGCAGCCGCTGAGCGACACGCCGAGCAGGGCGAACACAATGGGAAGGAAGCGGCAAGTCGGGCGCATGCAGGAAGCCAATTAAAGGGTGTGGAAGCAGGTAACTTCCCGGCACGAAAGGTGGATGGACTGTCGCTTGCTCGTCGGCGAAACCATTGCGCAGCGATCGAAGTTGACAACCATCCACTCGCTTCGCACTAGCGGCAGAAACGCAGCATAGACGCGCCGGAGCCATCCCTGCACGATCTGAGCACCCTCAAGTTTGGCCTCGTTCAGCGCCAACAGTGGAACTTGACGCATTGTCCCGTCGTAGCCAAGGAATGACATGTCAGATGAAAATGCCAAGTCCGTTGCCGATCAGCTCGGTGATTCGCTGAGCCAGCTCAAGGAAATGCGTCACTATTCCAAGAGTAACGTGGAGCACTTGACGTCGCTGTGGATGCTGTTTGACGGCGCCTTGTCGAAACTCAAGCAAACCGAAAAGATCGACGACCTGATGAACCGTCAAGGCCAGTTGCACGATGCGCTGGAGAGTGTTGTGGCCGATCTGGAAGAGTTGTTGCAGACAATGAAGGACAAGGAACAGGGCGAAGCACAGCCGCTGTAGCAGGGGTTTACGCATCCATCGGAACGCTCGCTGCGATTGCCATGTGCCATCGTTTGCATGCCGGACGCATGGCGCGCGAATGATGCACTGAGGGTGTCAGGGAGAGGGTCGCTCCATGGGCCTTTGAGCAGCGGTGGACCGCGTGAATGCGTAGCGAAAGTCACGTTTTTCCGGTCCCGTCGCGTGCACGGCGTCCACCAGCCGCGATCCCGCATGCGCTTGAAACAGAAGCGGGATCGTACGGCGAAAGGATAAACTTGCCGATTCAATCACGACAGACTCGGTCATGCCGCCACAACCACCGGACACGTCAATCGTCGACGACGTGCGAGCGGGCATCGCATTGCTTGAAACCATTGCGGCCGATCGTACGCTGCTTGATCGCTTGTCCGAGCAGGATCGCCAGCGCCTGCATCAGGCTGTGGCCAAGGTTTATCACCCCGATCCGGTGCTGCGCCGGCAGAAACTCAAGGCTGCCGAGCGCGACCGCAATGCGGCACAGATCGCGCGCGAAGAAGCGTTGTTGCACGCGACTGGCATTCGAGAACTGCGCCGCCGCGCGGTGTTCACCACACCAAATGTTTTCCCGCCGGAAGACGTTGTCGCCAACGATGGCCAAAACAAGGCGTCTGCGCCGCGCGAGTCGGGTGAGCTCCAGCATTGCTACGTGTGCAAGCGCAAATTTTTGCTGATCCATCATTTCTACGATCAGCTCTGTCCTGCGTGTGCTGAGCTCAATTTTGCCAAGCGTACCGAAACCGCAGATCTACGCGGGCGTGTCGCGCTGCTGACGGGCGGTCGCGTCAAAATCGGCTATCAGGCGGGCTTGAAACTTCTGCGCGCAGGCGCCAGCCTGATCGTGACAACACGGTTTCCACGCGACTCGGCAGCGCGTTACGCGCAGGAAGCAGACTTCGGCGACTGGGCCGATCGCCTGGAAATATTCGGACTCGATCTGCGCCACACGCCGAGCGTGGAAGCGTTCTGCCACGAACTGGTCGAGACGCGCGAGCGCCTCGACTTCATCATCAACAACGCCTGCCAGACCGTACGCCGTCCGCCCGAGTTTTACGCGCACATGATGGAGGGCGAAACGGCAGCGGCACACGATGTGCCCGCGCGCCTGCGCAGCGTGCTTGGACGTTACGAAGGTCTGCGTCGCTACGACATGCTGCCCGAGGCCGGAGCGATGTCGTCGGCAAATGATCATCCTCTTGCCGATGCGCCTGGTATTACCCGCGCCGCCGAGTTGTCGCAGCTGCCCTTGCTTGCCGGAGAATCTGTCGGCCAACCGCATCTGTTTCCACAAGGCCATCTCGATCAGGATCTGCAGCAGATCGATCTGCGCACACGAAATTCATGGCGTTTGCTGATGGCCGAAGTGCCATCGGTGGAACTGCTCGAGGTACATCTTGTCAATGCGATTGCGCCTTTCATCATCAACGCGCGATTGAAACCGTTGATGCTGCGCACACCTGAGCGCGACAAGCACATCGTCAACGTGTCCGCCGTCGAGGGCCAGTTCTACCGGAAGTTCAAGACGACGCGGCACCCGCACACGAACATGGCCAAGGCGGCGCTCAACATGATGACGCGCACTGCGGCGACTGACTATCAAAACGATGGCATCCACATGAATGCCGTCGACACAGGTTGGGTGACCGACGAGGATCCCGCCGAGCTTGCGGCGCGCAAGATTGTCGAGGAACGCTTCCATCCTCCATTGGATATCATCGACGGCGCCGCACGCATCGTCGACCCGATCATCAGCGGAATCAACACGGGCGAACACGTGTGGGGGAAGTTCTTGAAGGACTATCGTCCGACCGATTGGTAGGCAGTTTGGGGCGTCGGCCGATGCAGACTTTCGGCAGGGCGCGAATGTATGCTGCGATCCCGCCCAGCGGCTGGTGCGGGCAGTGTCGGGTGCTGCCGCCGATTTACGTACTGTGAAGGGTGATAGTCGATAACGCGCCGGTCGGCGCAGGTTGTGTATCTCGTGCAGGGGGCGCGTGATGGTTTTCAATTCGCTGACGTTTATCGTCTTTTTCGCTTGCGTGCTCGTGCTGCACGCCATGCCGTTTCCATGGAAGGTGCGCAAGACCAACTTGCTCATCGCGAGCTACGTTTTTTATGCGGCGTGGAATCCCCCGTTCGTTATCCTCTTGTGGATTTCGACGGTGGTCGACTGGTATGCGGCGCAAGGCCTGGTCAAGGCCGAACGGCCAACCCACCGGCGCGCCTGGATGCTGTTGTCGGTGGTTGCCAATCTGGGCATGCTCGGTTACTTCAAGTACGGCCATTTCCTCCTGCAGAACTTTCAGGTTCTGATGGCGACATTCGGCGTGGACTACCAGCCACCGGGATGGGATATCGTGCTGCCGGTCGGCATCTCGTTCTATACGTTTGCGACGATGTCGTACACGCTCGACATCTATCTGCGCCGTGCGAAACCGGCGTCGAACCTTCTCGATTACGCCTTGTTCGTCACGTTTTTTCCGCATCTGGTCGCCGGCCCGATCATGCGGCCGACCGAACTGGTGCCCCAGTTTGCGCAGCCGCGTCGTGCGACACCCGAACAACTGCGCTTCGGGCTTGCGCTGATGACGCTCGGGCTGTTCCAGAAAATCGTGTTGGCTGACAGTTTTCTCGCCAGCGCCGCGGAGATGATCTACGACGGGCATGGCGCGCCGGGTGCGCTCGACGCCTGGATGGGAACGCTGGCCTTCAGCGGGCAGATCTTCTGCGACTTCGCCGGCTATTCGACGACCGCGATTGGCGCCGCCTTGTGCCTGGGCTTTGCGATGCCGGACAACTTCCGCTTTCCCTATGCCGCGGTGGGCTTTTCAGATTTTTGGCGGCGCTGGCACATCACGCTGTCGGCGTGGTTGCGCGACTACCTGTACATCCCGCTCGGCGGCAATCGCCACGGCGAGGCGCGTACCTATCTCGCGCTGATGGCGACGATGTTGCTCGGTGGTTTATGGCATGGCGCCAGCTGGACATTCGTGGTGTGGGGTGGACTGCACGGCACGTATCTGGCCGGCGAACGTGCGCTGCGTTCGCGTTTCGGCGAGTGGCGCCCGGGACCCCTGGCGATGGTTTTCTTGGGCTTGCTGACGTACGCGTTGATCAACGTCACCTGGGTGTTTTTCCGCGCCAAGACGTTTCCACAGGCATGGATCGTTTTGCGGGGGATGTTCGGTGGCAATGGCGGGGCGCAGCCGATCCTGCCGTACGCGCACTTGGTGCCGGTGGCGTTGATCGTCGGCGCCCTGGTGTTCGCGCACTGGCAGATGCGCAACCGCACGCTGGAATCGGTGATCGCGTGCACGCGCCCGGCCACGATTGCCGCGGTCTGGGCGCTGATGGCGTTCTCGATTGTCATCGCACAAGGAGATGGCAGTGCCTTCATCTACTTCCAGTTCTGACCCGGCCGCCACTGCCGCCGCGCAGGCTACGCTGGCGAATGCCTCGCTGGAATCGGGATCGGTCGGCGTCCCGTTGATGGCGCCCGGCAGTCCGCTGCCTGGGCCGGGTGCAGGCGAACACTTCGTGCGTCCGGGCTTCGTCCGCCAGACCGCATCCGATCGCCCGGGCGTGGCACAACCGGTACCGGTACGCGACATTCCGCCGCAGCCATGGAAGCGGATTTTCCTCGTCACACTGGTGCTGTTCGCGATCCTGATGGCGGGCTGGGAGCTCTACTGGCGTGCGTTCGGAGCCTTGCCGACCTACCGCAACAGCGATGGCCAATGGGCGCAACAACGGCGGCGCATCGATGCAGGCGAAGGCGGCAAGACCGTGCTGATCGGTTCCTCGCGTGTGCTGTTCGATGTGCAATTGCCGGTCTGGGAAAAACTGGCGGGCGAGCGTCCAATCCAGCTTGCGATTGAAGGCACATCGTCGGTGCTGGTACTCGAGGACCTGGCTGCCGACCCAAATTTTACCGGCCACCTGCTCGTCGGCGTTGCGCCGGATCTGTTCTTCAGCGGCTTCGCCTATCGCGGCAACGTGGTGCCGTTCTATCACAAGGAGGGCCCGTCGCAACGCATCGGCAACTGGCTTTCGATGCATCTGCTTGAGCCTTTTGTCGCGTTCGACGATCCCGACTTCGCGCTCGCGACTGTGGTCGAACGGCAAGCGTGGCCGCTGCGCCCGGGAATGAAACAGGACATCAGCGTGCGCAAGCTTCGAGTGTCGGATGCCGATCGCAACACGCACATGTGGAGCAAGGTGGAAACCGACCCCGACTACCGCGCACTGGCGCGAAGTATCTGGGCACAACACTTCCGGGGCCCACCACCGCCGAACATGGATACGCCGGAGAAGCTGCATGGCTTGATCGACACCCAGATACAGCGAGCGGTCGCTGCAGTGGCCACGCTGCGTGGGCGCGGCGTGCAGGTGCTGTTCCTGCGACCACCCAGCATCGGCGCCTATCATGAATTCGAGAACAAGGTGTTTGCGCGCGCGCAGACCTGGGACGTGCTGCTGCAACGCACCGGCGCGCCGGGTATTCACTTCGAGGACTACCCGGAGCTGCAGGGGTACGACTCACCGGAATGGTCGCACCTGTCGGCACCCGCAGCCGAACGTTTCACGGCCGCGCTGGTGCCGATCATCCAGCGCGATTTCTGGCGCCCTAGCGATCCGCCCCCGGCATTGAATCCCGTATTGCATTGAATCACGACAGGAAGGCGCGACCAACGGCGTGCCGCTGATCGCCCTTCGTCGATGCGCGTTGTGCGGAATGCGTGGGAACCGAACTCAACGCCCCTTCGCAGCCTTCTTCGCAGTTTTCTCGGCCTTCTTTTCCTTCATCGTCTTTTCCGGTTTCTTCTTGTCGCCTTTTTTCTGGTCCATGCCCTTCATGGTGTTTTCCTCGACTGGGTGGATGGGTCGGACTGCGCGTGTCACGCGTCGCTCCGCACGGTAAATCCTAGCGTTTTTTTCACGGACGTCAACGCGTCATCGCCCGGCACCTGCACGTGTTAGTCGTTGCAACGCGACCGCCGTCCGCTCAGGGAATATAATGCCAATGCTCGAACCCATCCAGCATGCGCAATGCACGCGGTTTGATCGAGACTCCATTCGAGTGACAACGGGAGAACGCCATGATTCGTTTCAAGCATCGCTTGTGGGTTGCCGCGGGACTCGTCGCATTTGTCGGATCGCTGTCGGCTGCTGCACCGTCGAACGCAACTGATGAAGCCGCGATCCGGGCGCAGTCGATCAACTGGGCCAAAGCGTACAACGGCGGCGATGCCGCGGCGGTCGCCGCGCAATACGCCGACGATGCAGTGCTGCTCCCCCCCGGCGCGCCGGGTGTCAGCGGCCGCACGGCGATCCAGGCCTTCTTCACCAAGAGCATCGCCGATTCGCACGCGAGCGGCGTGGTGATGAACATCAATCCCGCAACCGACGTCGGCGTCGCGGGAAACACCGGCTGGGAGTCGGGCACGTATACGGCGACGATCAAGGGTGCGGTGGTCGAGTCCGGCAAGTTCCTGTCAGTGTCGCGCAAGGTGCACGGTACTTGGCACTACGTCCGCGATACCTGGAACACCGATGCGCCGCCCGCACCGTCTGCTCCGACGGAAGCCAGGAAATAGCGGGATGTCAGGTCATCTTTCGCGCTGATCGGAGGATCGGTGCGAAAGACGGCCCCGATAACGCGTGCGCACTATGCGTCGTTGTCGATCTGCAACGCATGCCAGCCGTTCGCGCCGAGCTTGCGCAGCGTTTCGATATTGCGCTGGTAGATCGCATCGGTATCGATGCCGGAATCGATCGCGCGATCAATGCTCGACTCGCGCAGCAGGTGCAGAGTCGGATACGGCGAACGGTTGGTACAGTTCTCGACTGCATCGATGTCCGTATCGGCAAACTGGTAGGCGGGGTGAAAACTCGCAACCTGGATCTCGCCGTCAAGCTCCATTACATCGAGCAGCCGATCGACCACGTCGAGGAAATCGTTGTAGTCGGTAAAATCGGCGAGTACGAAGGGATGCACGAGCAGGCTCGTCTCGTATTCGCTCGCGTCGGCGTCGCGCAACCATTGGAGTTCCGCGCGCAGGTCGAGCGCCAATTCTTCCACATCGTACGCGCGGCTTACGCGGATGCGCACGCGGCCCTGCACATACGGTGCGCGCGCAAACGGACACAGGTTCAATCCGATCACGGCGCACTCCAGCCAGCGTCGTGTGGCAGCGATGATGTCCGCGTCGGCTGCATGCGCTGGAGGCGAAGACCCAGCCATTGTCAAATCCGCGCAACGCGCACGTTGCGGCCCTTGATTTTGCCTTCGCGCAAACGCGTGAGCGCCTTGCCGGCTTCGCCGCGCCGAATTGCGACATATGCGCGCGTCGCGAACACGTCGATCTTGCCGACCGCGTCGGCGGGCAAGCCGGCGTCACCGGTCAGTGCGCCGAGGATATCGCCAGGACGCATTTTCTCGGTGCGACCAGCATCAAGGCGCAGCGTGACCATCGCCGCTTGCAGCGCGTCAGGCGATTTTCCGGCAGCGAGCTTCGGCTGCACCCAACGCAACGGCGCGCCTTGTTGTTTTTCCAGCGCGAGCGCACGCGGCATTTCGCGCGGCGTGACCAGGCTCAGCGCAAGTCCACTCTTGCCTGCGCGCGCAGTCCGTCCGATGCGATGCAGGTAGATGTCCGGATCGGGCGAAAGTTCGTAATTGATGACCGCGCCCAGATCCTTGATATCGAGCCCGCGCGCGGCAACGTCGCTGGCGACCAGCACGCTGCAACTGCGGTTCGCGAAACGCACCAGCACTTCGTCGCGGTCGCGCTGTTCAATGTCGCCGTGCAAGGCGAGCGCGGTGATGCCGGATTTGCCCAGCGCCTCGGCCACGTCATCGACATCGCGCCGCGTATTGCAGAACACGACACTCGATTCAGGTCGGTATTCAAGCAGCAAAGCCGCCAGTGCCGCCGACTTGCGTGCGAGCTCGACCTCGACGAAAAACTGTTCGATTGCTGGCTGTTCGACCGCTCCGGCGATCGTGATTTCGACCGGATCGCGCAACACGCTGCGTCCGATCGCGCGGATTTCCTCCGGATAGGTCGCCGAGAGCAGCAAGGTCTGCCGCGATGTCGGCGTCTTGCCGACAATTTCGCGAATCGGTTCTTCAAAACCCATATCGAGCATGCGGTCGGCCTCGTCCAGCACGAGTGTGCGCACATGGCCCAGATGCAGAACCTTCTTGCGCAACATCTCCTGCACGCGTCCAGGCGTGCCGACAATGACATGCGAATCCTTGCGCAACGACGCCATCTGCGGATTGAGCGACACGCCGCCGGTCAGGATCAGCACCTTGAGATTCGGGATCGCGCTGGCGAGGCGGCGGATTTCCTTGGCAACCTGGTCCGCCAGTTCGCGCGTCGGACACAGCACCAACGCCTGCACGCGCAAGCGCTCCGAATCGAGCCGATGCAGCAGACCCAGCCCGAACGCGACGGTCTTGCCGCTGCCAGTCGGCGCCTGCACGATGAGATCACGCCCAGCCAGTATGGGTGGAAGGCTTTCGGCCTGCACCTGCGTCATTTCGACATAGCCGAGTTGTTCGACTGCCTGGAGCAGGGCGGGGGAAAGGGGGAAGGACGGGAAATTGGACATGCGACATGATCGCAGATGCGACGGGGCGGCGGTCGGCCGTCGCCGCGTTGATCGACGGGGACAGTCTTGTCGGCGTGCGCAGCTGTGCGCATGCTCACAGAAAACCCGGGTAACTGGTTTGGCCGATTCACAGGCCGGCAGCAACCAAGTCCGCCCGGCAGCGTTTCCGGATTCAGTTGCGCCTGCTCGTGCGGCGTCGTCGGGCCCGTTACCGGCGACGACCATCTCGCTTTATTGCTGACGGCAATTGGGTCATCTCTTCCGGTATAATGGCCGGTTGTTTGATCCCGTACGGGCGCGACCGCCCCCGATTGATCCCTTTTGCGAAACCAATGAAAACACCGCAGGGGCTGCTCGCCCTCATCGACGACGGCATCATCGACGAAGTGATTCGTCCGCTGAAAAGCGGCAAGGAAGCGTCCGTGTATGTCGTCCGCTCCGGCGACGACATCCGCTGCGCCAAGGTCTACAAGGACATGCGCCAGCGCAGTTTCCAGGCACGCGCCCAATATCAGGAAGGACGCAAGGTACGCGGTAGCCGCGAGGCACGCGCGATCGCCAAGAGCACACGGTACGGTCGCCGCGAGCAGGAAACGGCCTGGAAGAACACCGAGGTCGATGCGCTGTACCGGCTCGACGCGGCCGGCGTGCGCGTGCCCAAGCCGCATGGGTTTTTCAACGGCGTGCTGGTGATGGAGCTGGTCACCGACGCCGAAGGACATTCGGCGCCGCGTCTGGGCGAAGTGGAGTTGTCGCCGGAAACGGCGCGCAGGTATCACGCCTTCATGGTCGGACAAATCGTGCGCATGCTGTGCGCGGGCCTGATCCATGGCGATTTGTCCGAATACAACGTGCTGGTCGGACCCGAGGGTCCAGTCATCATCGATCTGCCGCAAGCGGTGGACGCAGCCGGCAACAACGCCGCACTGGCGATGCTGGAACGCGATGTCGGCAATATCTCGACCAGCCTCGGTCGTTTCGCGCCCGAGCTGATGGCGACCGACTACGCGCGTGAAATGTGGGCGCTGTTCGAGGAAGGGGAATTGCGCCCGGATAGCGCGTTGACCGGCGTGTTCACGCGCAATGAAACGCCGGCCGATGTGGACGCGGTGATGGAAGCGATCGACGAAGCGCGTGACGAGGCCATCCGTCGCCAGCGCGGACGCGATGAGGCGAATGCGGTGGAAACCGGGTAAGTGCTTTTATCGTTTTGCGGGAGCGTCGACAGCCACGATACCTTCGTGTGATCTGGTGGACATCGTCTCCAGCCAGCGCTCCCCGCAAAAGCGGGCATTAGCATCGCGGTTTCCGCCGCTCCCGCGACAGGCATCGGTCGCTGCACTACAGCGCGCTGCCTGCCGCGTGCCCCGACGCCCACGCCCACTGGAAATTGTATCCACCGAGCCAGCCGGTTACATCGACAACTTCGCCGATGAAATAAAGGCCGGGGACGTGTTTTGATTGCATGGTCGTCGACGACAACTCATCGGTGTCCACGCCGCTGAGGGTGACCTCGGCGGTGCGATAGCCTTCCGTGCCACTGGCAACGAGCGGCCAGCCCGACAACAACGCCGCGATGTCGCGCAGTTCCGCCGCGCGGTATTGGCGCATCGGCTTGCTCGACAGCCAGTGTTCGCACAGGCGCTGTGCGAATCGTTTCGGAATGCACTCGGCCAGCACAGTGCGAAGTTCCGCCGCAGGGCGCTCAGCTTGTTGCGAATGCAGCCATGCACACGCGTCAGTGCCGGGCAGAAGATCAAGGTGAAGATCGTCGCCGGGATTCCAGTACGAGGAAATCTGCAGGATTGCCGGACCACTGACGCCGCGGTGCGTGAGCAGCATGAAGTTGCGAAACGTCATGCCATTGCAGCAGGCCGCAACCGGCAGTGCGACACCGGCAAGATCGCCCAGGCGTTCGTGATGCTTGCCGCTCAAGGTCAGCGGCACCAGACCTGCGCGCGTGGGTAGCACGCGATGGCCAAACTGGCGTGCCAGTTCGTAACCAAAGCCGCTGGCACCCATGCTCGGGATCGACAGGCCGCCGCTGGCGACGACGAGCGCCTGTGCGTTGAATTGCCCATATCCGGTGTCGACATGAAACCAGGCATCGCCGTGTCGCACGCGTTCGATCACGCAACTCGTCTCGATGCGCACGCCGACCGCAGCGCATTCGTCCAGCAGCATGTGCACGATCTGTTTCGAAGAATCGTCGCAGAAGAGCTGACCCAGTTCCTTTTCGTGATAGGCGATGCCGTGACGCTCGACCATCGCGATGAAATCCGCCGGCTGAAAACGCGCCAGCGCCGATTTGCAGTAATGCACGTTGGCGCACAGGAAATTCTCGGGGGTGGTCCCGGTATTGGTGAAATTGCAGCGACCACCACCGGACATCAGAATCTTCTTGCCGACGCGGTTTGCATGCTCGATCACGACAATTCGCTTGCCACGCCGCCCGGCCGCGATTGCACACATGAGACCGGCTGCACCGCCCCCGACGACCAGCGCGTCAACCGTTTCCGTCATCGCTCAGCGTGCCTGCGCCGCCATGCGCACCACCGGGTCGATGCCTACCGTGTGGTTGGCGTCGAGCAACTGCGCGTGGCCGTCCTGAATCAGGCATTGCAGGCGCATCGTGCGATCGACGAGGGTGGCAAGCGCCTGGGTGGTTGCCGCCGCGATGTCGATCACGGTGAGATTCTTAGTGCGTGCGAGCGATGCGCCAACCTTGCTCCACCAAACATCCGCACTGCGTCCACTGTAGGTAACGATGACGACTTGACGCGCGCGACCGCAGGCCTTGCGGATGCGTTGCTCGTCCGGTTGCCCAAGATCAATCCATTGCGCAATTTCTCCGTTGCGTTCGGTGCGCCACAAATCCGGTTCGTCCTCGCTGCTCAGACCCTTGCCGAATTCGAGCCGCTCGTCGGCATGCAGTGCGAATGCGGCAAGCCGCACCATCAGGCGCTCTTCGGTTTCGGACGGGTGCTGCGCCAGCGTCAGCATGTGGGTCGCATAGTAATGGCGATCCATGTCGCTGATCTGCAGCTCGGCTTTGTAGACGGTGGCCTTGGGCGCCATGCGCTTGCCTTGAAAAACAATCAGGCATTGTAGGCGCTGCAGGGCAGGTGGGAACGCCACTGCATGCGGCGCGCGGCATTGGTCAGTCGATCACCGTGATGGCTATGCCGCCGCCCGGCTTGCCGAACCAGGTATCGCGTTCGTCGCGGCAATACGGCCCGCCCATCGCGAACTTGCGGCAGACACCAGGACGCTGCTCGTAGATCGTGCAACGCATGGAGTTGCGATCAAGTGCGACGCACCAGCCGTCGTCGGCGCGCGCCATCTGTTCCAGACCGTGTTCGTCGTGCGTGGAGAACCACGCGGGAACGTGATCATCAGGCATCAGCAATACGGTCAGGCGACAACACACCGCTTCGCAGGTGTCGCAATGCACGGACGGATCGACGCTTTCCGCGTAGCGATCGAAATCAGGTTGCAGGGCGATGCTCATTGCGCATTATCGCCGAGTTTCCGTAACACGCTGTTATGCGCGACCATTGGTACCACGTCCATTCAGAATGCGCATGGCGATTCGACTTCCCTCCAGCAACGGCGTCGGCGCGAGCACGCTGCGGCTTCCGCCCGGGCCGTGGACCACGGTGCTGGAATGCCTGTGTGCGCATTTTGCTGCCGTTGATAGCCGCACCTGGCGCGATCGCATTGCGCGCGGACGCGTGCTGGATGCGCACGGTCTACCGATCAACGACTCCACGCCATACCGGGTTGGACTGGCTATCGGCTATTACCGCGAGGTAGGGGATGAACCTCCGATACCTTTCGCGGAGACGATTTTGCATGCGGACGACGATCTGCTGGTGGTGGACAAGCCGCACTTCCTGCCGGTGACGCCCGCTGGCGCATACGTGGCGCAAACCCTGCTCGCGCGCATGATTGTCCACCTCGACAATGGCAATCTCGTGCCGCTGCATCGCATTGATCGCGCGACCGCGGGACTCGTGTTGTTTTCGGTGAATCCGGTAACGCGAGCGCGCTACCACGCCTTGTTCCGCGAGCGACGCATCGCGAAATGCTACGAAGCGTTGGCGCCTGCCTTGCCGTTGCTGGATTTTCCACTTGTGCGGACAAGCCGGCTGGTCCGCGGCGAACCGTTCTTTCGCATGCGCGAAGACGCCGGTACGTCCAATGCCCAGACACGCATCGACGTGTTGGAGCACAATGGACCAATCTGGCGCTACGCGCTCAGCCCACTCACCGGCAAGAAGCATCAGCTTCGCGTGCACATGGCTGCACTCGGCGCGCCCATCATCAACGACGATTTTTATCCTGCGTTGCGCCCGCAGTGCGTCGACGACTTCAGTCGACCACTGCAGCTGCTGGCACAGTCGCTGGCGTTTATCGACCCAATCAGCGGTGTGCAACGCAACTTTGAAAGCCGTCTGCGCCTGCAGTCCGACGCCGCAAGGTTCGGGTCCGATACGGGTATTGCACCAGTAGGCGTGTCCTGATGGCTGCGATCGCCCATTGCGAGCGCGCCGTGATCGCCAAAACTGCGCGCACGTGGCTGGCATGGCATGCAACCTCTCGGCGCCCGACGTGGTCATCCGAACGACGCCGACCAACGCTGTGCGGTCGGCTCATGGGATCGGCGTATCAGTGAGTTTGATCGCGTTGGATGAGGCGCCAGACTTCAATGCCGCCACCGTTGCGGCAGCGATCGAACGCACCCATGATCGGTTCGCCGGCAAAGTTCGCCGCGATACGCAGATTGCCGCTGGCATCGGCAGGCAACACATGGATATCGCTGCCGCCGCACCCGCGACGCCATGCGGGCGCCGGATTGTCCAGCAACCATTCGCCGACGCTGCCCTCGATGTCGTATGCGCGCACAGAACCGTCGTCGTCGAGCGTCAGCAGCTTGGCTGCGCCTGACCGTGCCGCACTGGCTGCGAACGTCATCGCGGTAACACGTGCACCGCGTGGCGCATCGAGCAGGTTGATTCGCTGCCAGCGCGCGCCGCGATCGAGATAGACATCGACCACGCTGTGCCACACCGTGCCAATACGACGGCTGTAAGCAACCGCGAGATCGCTGCAACCGTCACCATCGGCGTCGCCGAGGGTTACCGCAGCGACCCGTTCTGCGGCATCGGGAAATACGTCGATCGCACGTGGGGTCCATGTGGATTGGTCGCGTGTCTCCAGAAGCGGAGGCGGCCCCGTGTAGACGCTGCCGACGGCAAGCTTGGCTGCACAGCGCGCAGTGGCTGGCGCGTAAGCCATTGAGGTGCCACCGAGATTTTCTGCGAGTTGGGCATGGCTGAAGCCATGCTTGCCAAGGCGGTAAGTCGCCAGAGCCGGCATGGGCGTGGCGGCGCCATGGCGGGCGAAAGGCTCGCGCAACAGCAACAGGGCGGCCGCGGTCCGCGGGGGCGCAGGCAATGCGAGCACCGCGACACCGCTGCCCGAAACACGTGCATCGTGGATAGTCGGCAAAGCGGAATCGAACGCCGCAAAAGTTCCGTTGGCCTGGGCGCGTAGCGCGCTGAATCCGGTCAGGTGCATCGCCAGCACGAGGTCATTGCGGCCATCGCCATCGACATCGGCAATGGCGACGCCACCGTATTCGAAGTTTGCGGCGGGCACTTTCAGGGAGACGCGATGCCAGCCGTCGGCTTGTTCGCGAAACAGCAGCGGTGTATCGCCCGACTTGCGCGGCGGTGCAAACACCAGTTGCGTCGAACCATCGCCGAGCAAGTCGCCAACGGCAAAGTTGTCGCGCCATTGCCCTGTATGCGGCAGGCCGCCGCCGCTGTCGATCAGGTCGATCGCTCCACGCTTGTCGCGCACCGGCACTTCGGGCGTCGCGGCCGGCAGGGCGAGGAACGATGTGGGGACGTTAACAGGTGCTGGATAAATGGCAATGTACAGGTGTTCATCATCCTGGTGGTCCAGGACGAACTCGCCACGCGAGGCGAGGCGCACGCGTCCGTTGGCCAGCATCTGGTAGTTGCCATCGCGTTTGTCGACAGCTTCAAGATGGGGGACGGACGTCGCCGAGCGCGCCGATAGCAGTCCGCCGCGAGGTCCCGCGTGCATGCACCCGCCGATGGAGAGCGCAATCCCTGCCGCAACGATTCGGCCAAGCGCGACTCTAATGCGAGTCACCGCTGGCAAGCGCACGCACACCCGATGGGGTGGTCAGCGGACAAATGCGAACCATTCGACCGCTTCACTCAATTGAATTCAAAACCGTCGTGGAAGATGTCGTCAGAGTACGTGCAATTGACGATCAATGCGGCGTTGTTGACCTGGCCGTCCGCGCCGTGGGACTCATCTCGCACCGCAAGTTGCCAAATCCCGGGCGTGGCGCTGTTTCCAAACGCAGACAGCGGCGAGCTGGGTTTCGTCACACCCGAAACACCTGGTATGAGGATGGGCCCGCAAATGGCAGGCGGAGCGTCAGCGCCATCGCGAAACTTTGCGCCGATGTCATCGGCAGCGCAGGCACCAGCGCTCAATGGGCTCAGCAATTGAACAGTCTGCGCAAGCGGACTGGTCAAGGTGATGCGCAAATCGCCGATATGGGAATGCTGCACGTCAACATAGACAGCGTAACTTGCGAAAGTCGAGCCCGAACACACGCCCGCGGGTACCGCCAGGTTGACGATCACTTGACCATTGGTCGCGCCATTGCGATCGGGAATACGTGCGGGACAACTGGCGCCGCACGCAAACCAGATCGATGGATAAGCTGCATGCGCCACGCCGCTGGCGCCACCGAGCACGAGTGCAAGCGATAAAACAGCGTGCAGTTGATGGTTGCGCATATCAGTAGCCCACCCTTGCCGGTCGGGAGTCACAATAGGTATAGAGCGGGTCCGGGTATTGCGGGCAGGAACCAGGCCCTGACGGCTGATGCTGCGGACCCAGCAAGTAACTCGCCGGGAGCGCTGCGCCGAAAGTGCCGCCCAGGCGGTGACGGACGGCGACGAAGGACTGCAGCAAGCCACTCGTCGAGGCAACGGAGCCTGGCGGGCTGGCATTCAAATTGAGGTGGACGAATCCGCCGCGAAACGGTGAAAGGTCCTCAACCGCCACGCGTTGCGCAATCAAGGGGAATGGATAGATCGGCAGCGGCGGCGGATTGGGATAGACGTTGCCGCCGTTCAGGAAGGACACTTGTTCCTGTTCGTCGAATGCGGCAATTTCCGTCTGCTGGCGGGGGAAGTCGGCGGGCAGGGAGCCGCAGGTGAAGGGGCTGTGCGCGAATCCCGGGTCGCGCCAGACGATCAACTCGGTGCCGGGATCGAAAAATCCGACGTCCAGATAACGCGCCTCCCAGACCGTACCGAGTGGCTCGCGATTGTCCGCCGCGTTGGCGCCGTCATAGCCGGCATAAAACGTGTAATTGCCGGCAGTGTTGGTGAGCAAGTCCGTGCTGCTTGCTTCAATCGAAACCAGCGGACTGGCCGCCGTGACCCGGTTGCCACGCTCAATCGCCGTGTATTGGCCAAATAATACGTTCGCGTTCGAGGCGATGCCGCTACCGCCGCTGACGAAATAGTTGGGGTCTGTCGGGAAATTACTGGAACACGAATTTACCGCATCAATGGTCACGTAACCGCGCGCAATCGCATCGCCATGCGATGCGCCGGCGCACATGTTGCCGAACAATGCCGACGCCTGTCCCGTGTGCGCGGCGCGCAAATGAGCCACTTGGCTGTCGCTCAAGCGGTCCAGCACAGGCATGCCCGCATACAGTGCTGTTGCTGCAAGCGGACAATTGGCCACGGCAACATGAGGCGACGAGTCGGGCCCAGCGGAAAAATTGCCCGGCGCGGTTTGTGGCACTACACCCGAAAAAAGCAGACGCAGGTCGACTTCAACTGAACCGCGGCCGCCGACATACAGATCAAATGAAAACGTGGGTACGCCGGTGTCGCTCCAAAGGGTCGCGTGCGCGAGGGTGGGATCGGGCGACGCATTCGCGACGGTGAAGCGAGTCTGCGGTCCGTTGGGATCGGCCAGATCGACTTCGAAATATGGCAACAGCAGAGTTGCCGCAGGAACCCTGTCCAGGGTGCCGATAGCTGCGGATGCGGGCGCGTTGGCGACCAGCGTGACCAGAATGCCCAGCACAAGTCCAGCCAACGCGTTCGGATTTATATTCATTAATATCCCCTGATGCGTGCGGCAATGGTCAAGGATTGGGATGGACGTGCCGGGCGTTCTGGCCCGAGTCGAGCGAAATCGCCCCGGAACCTGTGCTGGTGATACCCGATTCGGGATATTGCAACACTGCAACATAGGCTTGGTCGGCCGCTTGGTCGGCAGGCGGCACGGAGCCGGCATCCGGGGAAAGGTAGCTCAACCCCAGATACGCCCACGCTGATTTTCCGGATGCGGGCAATCCGAGCGTCACCCGCTGCGCTGCCAGTGGAAACGGCGCCGCCGGCGACATCGCCTGCGGCAGTTCCTGATTATCAAACAGCAACGCGCTTTCCTGGCCAAGCGGGAAACCCGCTGGATAGCTCGTACCGCAAGTGAACGGACTTACCGGAACCTTGGGATCGCGCCAGACAATGGCATCGGTGCGCTCCGCCGTGGTATCGATCGCCCAGGTGGTCGGCAGCGGTTCGCGATTATCGCTCGCATCCCAACTCACCTGTCGGCCGTAAAACGTGTAATTGCCGCTGGTGCTGGTCCGTGGGTCGGAACCGGAGGCTTCCAGCGCCACGCCTTCACCTTGATGCATGAGCGCGTTGCCCTTGTCGACCAGAAAGTATTCGCCGACCAGGCTGTTCTGGTTGGTTGCGTCGCCATTGCCAAAATAGCCTGCGTTGCCGGGGACACGCTGCGTGCAATTGTTGACTGTGTCCACCGTGACGTAACCGCGTGCGATGGCATCACCGTGGTTGAATCCGGCGCATTTGCCGGACAGATAGCTTGCCGGACCGCCGCTCAACACCGCTCGCAGATCACCTGCGTAGCTCGGGTTGAGTACGGGTCGCGGATAGGGAATTTGCCCGTTGCAGCTTGCGTAATTGATGTCCTGCGAATAGGGGCCTTTCGGCGAGATGGTGTTCGTCGGATCTTGTCCGGCGGAGGCGGTGACGGGCAGGTTTCCGTTCTGCAACGCATCGCGCAAATCAAACGAGACCACGTCGTATCCGGTCAGGTAGACATTGAAACTGAGCACTGGATAACCAAGATCGGTCCATACCGTCACATGCGTGAGCAGCGCGGAGGCGCCGCTTGCGTGCCATGACAGCAGCGTGTTTCGACTCGTGGACGAGGCCAGATCAACCTCGAAGTAGGGAAAAAGCAAGGTGGCGCCCGGAACAGGATCGGCGACGTTGATGTCGGCGATGGCCGGTCCGGCGCCGATCATTCCCACGCATGTAAAGGCTGTCAGGGCGTAGGCCCGAGTGCGCCAACCGTGTTGCATTTCCCCACCCCCGTGTTGCCGAATCAAAAAATCCGCCGCGGTCGAGTGTACGACCATAGGAAGAAAAAAACGATCCAGTCGACGTTGTCGGCCTTTGAGCTTGCGCGCCCCCTTGGGGCATCGGCAGGCGCCATGCCGTTCAATCCGGCGCGGCAAAAGCATCGCTGCTTGCGCCAGTCCCGCAACCTATGGAGTTCCGCCTTGATCCAACCTGCGTTCCGGCACGAAGTACCCCGTCAACGACGACTTGCGAGGCCAGTGAGCCGCCAATCCAATAACAAAGGTCGGCGGATTTGCGCGCGTTCCAGACCACGAAGTCAGCGCGTTTGCCGGGTTGCAAAACGCCACGGTCGTGCAGCCCCAATGCGCGCGCCGCGTTCACGGTTGTGCCTCGCAATGCCTCCTCAGGCGTCAAGCGAAACAAGGTACAGGCCATGCTCATCGCCAAGCGCAACGACAGCAGCGGCGAGGTACCCGGATTGAGATCGGTCGCAATTGCAATCGGGACGCCGGCGGCGCGCAACGCGTCGATTGGCGGCTGACGGGTTTCGCGCAAGGCGTAGAAGGCGCCAGGCAGCAGCACGGCTACGGTACCGGCCGCGGCCATTGCGAGGACACCAGCCTCACTTGAGTGTTCGAGGTGATCGGCGGAGAGCGCGCCAAATTCCGCCGCAAGCGCGGCGCCGCCCAGATCGGATAACTGGTCTGCATGCAGTTTCACGCGCAAGCCAAGCTCACGTGCTTTCTCGAATACGTGTCGCGTTTGTGCGGGCGTGAAGGCAATGCGCTCGCAGAATGCATCGACCGCATCGGCGAGACCTGCGCGTGCCATGGCCGGCAATACGTTCGCACAGACATCGTCGATGTAGTCGTCCGCACGTCCGATAAATTCCGGCGGCAACGCATGCGCGATCAGCGCCGTTGCGCTGATGCCGATCCCCAGCTCCTTGCCGATGCGTCGCGCGACGCGCAGCATCTTCATCTCGTTGTCCGCGTCAAGACCGTAGCCGGACTTGATCTCGATCGTGGTGACACCATCGGCGAGCAACGAGCGTGCGCGCGGCAGGGATTGCGCGAGCAGCGCGTCTTCATCGGCTGCACGCGTTGCGCGTACGCTCGACATGATGCCGCCGCCGTTGCGTGCGATGTCCTCGTAACTCGCGCCAATGAGCCGCTGTTCGAATTCGTCGGCGCGGTCACCACCGAAAACCAGATGGGTATGGCAATCGATGAGACCGGGGGTGACGAAACGGCCCGCGACCGACTCGACATGCGTGGCAAGCGCATCAGGATCTCCGCTTGGCAGTTCAGCCTGCGCGCCAACGTAAGCGAGCAGCCCATCCTTCCATGCGAGTGCGCCGTGTTCGATCAATGGCGTGCCTTCGCCGCACATCGTGGCGATGCGGCAATCGAGCAGCAGCCCGTCCCAGTATGGCTTCATGCAGTGTCCTTGATGGAGCGGGTCGGGGTAGGCCGCGATTGTCTGCGCACGTCCGGTGCATTGAAACGGTTGTTGCGCGCCCGAACAAGCCCGCGCGCTGGCAATGGCGAGCAGGCGCCGCTAGGCTCGAGGTTTCCTTCGCGTGGAATCGGCATGCCCGACGCTCCCCTTTTCGCCGATTACGTCTGGTTGGACAGGGGTTTTTCGACGGACGTACGCATCGACATCGATGCTGCACCTCGTGCGGCAGGCATCATCGCAAAAGTACAAACCCGGTCCGGACGCGGCGATGACAATCGCATAGGGCGCTATGTCGTGCCGGGCATGCCGAATCTTCATTCGCATGCGTTCCAGCGAGCGATGGTGGGGCTCGCGGAAACACGTGCGCTGGTCCCTGGTAGAGAGGATAAAAAAGCGGGCAGCCTTGGTCGCAATCATCGACAAGGAGCCGAAGACAGCTTCTGGACCTGGCGCGAAGTCATGTACGCGTTTGCCGGACGCCTCGATCCGGACGACCTTCGCGCCATTGCCGCGCAACTTTATGTCGAGATGCTCAAGGCCGGATATACCCAGGTCTGCGAATTTCACTATCTGCATCATCAACCCGACGGCCATGCATACGCCGATGCCGCGGCGATGTCGCTGGCCTTGATCGAGGCCGCGAACGAGGCGGGCATTGGCCTGACCTTGCTGCCGGTTTTATATATGGTCGGTGGCTTCGATGGCCGCGCGCTGGGCCAGCGTCAGCGCCGCTTCGGTCACGATGTCGATCATTACCTGCGCCTGGTCGAGCGTTTGCGCGATCTGCAATCGCCCATGTTGAACGTCGGCATTGCAATGCATTCTCTGCGCGCCGTGCCCGAGGATGCGATGCGCGCGGTGCTTGACGCCGATTGCGCGCGCGATTGCCCGATCCACATCCATATCGCCGAGCAAATTGGTGAGGTGCAGGATTGTCTCGCGATCCGCAAGGCGCGCCCGGTCGAATGGCTGCTTGATCACGCGGCAGTCGATGCGCGCTGGTGTCTTGTGCATGCGACGCACATGAGCGAAGACGAGACGCGCCGACTCGCCGCGACGGGAGCCGTCGCCGGCTTGTGTCCTACCACCGAAGCCAATCTTGGCGATGGATTGTTCCCCTTGAAAACGTATCTCGATGCCGGCGGCGCGATCGGCATTGGCTCGGACAGCCAGATATCGGTATCTCCCGTCGAGGAACTGCGCTGGCTCGAATATGGGCAGCGCCTGATCACCAAACACCGCAACGTCAGTGCCGACTCGCGCACGCCAAGTACCGGCGAGAACGTGTTTGGACGCGCGTTGGCAGGCGGTGCGCGCGCGAGTGGTGTGGCGATTGGACAGATCGACGGAAGCGACACCGGGAGGTCGAACGGACTGCGAGCCGATCTGCTCGTGCTCGACGATGCGTCGCCGCTGCTGGCTGGCCGCGATGTCGCCCATGTGATCGATACCTGGCTGTTTGCCGGCAACAGCAATCTCGTGCGCGACGTGATGGTCGATGGTGAGTGGATCGTGCGCACGTTTCGTCATCGCGACGAGGAACGCATTGCGTCGCGCTATCGCGGCGTCGCCGAGCGTCTAGCTCGTACCGCTTGAGCACATTGTCGTTCACCGTTCCCTAACGAGCTGCGGGCTGCAGCATGCCGGCGACGTCGGCATAGTGGCCGTCGTTGGGTTGCGGCGCGATTCGCAGCAGGTGCGTCAACAGCGGATACACGTCAACGTTGTCGAACTCGGGTAGCACCAGTCCGCGTCTGAAATCCGGTCCGTGGGCGACGAACAACGCGCGCATGTTCGGATCGTCGTTGTCGTATCCGTGTTCGCCACGGGAGAAATGTCCGCCGCGGTTCTCATATCCATGCGATGTGATGATCCAGCCATCTGCAGCAAGGCAGATCAGTGCCGGGATGCGCGCGTTGTTGCCGTAATGCAATCGCTTGGGCACCTGGGATTTGCGCCAGCATTCCATGTGCGCGTGCGGCACCAGCAGCGCCCGTTCGGCATCGGCCGTTTTGCCGGCCAGCGGAGCGATGCCGGCAAGAATGCCGTAATTGACAACGTCGACATCCGTCAGCGGCACGACATCGTCGAGATAGACACGCTGATCGGGGGATGTCGCCGTCATGCCGTGATCGGATACGATCACCACATTCGTGCTTGCAAACTCGCCGCGAAGCTTGAGTCCGTCGACCAGACGCGCAAGCGCGGCGTCGATTTCGCGCAACGCGGCATTCACCTCGTCAGAGTCCGGACCGCTGTCATGGCCGGCATGATCGACCTGCTCGAAATACAGCGTGAAAAACACCGGCCGCTCGGCGGCAGGCAGGTCCATCCATCGCAGCAACTGATCGACGCGCTGGTCCGGATTCAGCTTCGCGTTGAAGGCCAGCCATTCACTCGGCCGCACACCTTGGATCGCGACATCGGATCCAGGCCAGAACATCGTCGCCGCATGCAGGCCTTGTTTTTCAACACTGACCCAGATTGGCTCGCCTCCCCACCATGACGCTTCGAGCGTCGTCTCGCGATTGTTGTAGACGAATTTCTTGCCGCTCCCAGGATCGACCATGCGGTTGTTGACGATGCCGTGGTGATCGGGCGTGAGGCCGGTGACCATCGTGTAGTGATTGGGGAACGTGAGGGTGGGGAACGCTGGCTTCAGCGCCCGCGCGCTTACACCATCAGCCGCCAGCGCAACCAGGGTCGGACTGAATCCCCGCTCGATGTAATCGGCACGAAAACCGTCGATTGAAACGAGAATAAGCGGATGTCGAAACTGCGTCTCGACTGGCGGACGAAGCGCGGGAGCGCAACCGAGCAGACTACACAGCAGGACCAGCAGTGCTCGTATACCCATCGAAGTTTGCCCAGGGAAACCCTATCTTCGCGCAAACCGTCGGTGGGTTGCATGACGGACTTCATCGGATCGCTCGACAACGTCGGCAGAGAAGGTCAACCGCGTCTGACGCAAAGGCGAACGTGCCACAACACGACCAATGAAACGTCAGGCGTGGCGCAATCGCGCTGGCCCGAGTTGGCCGTCGATCTTCGCCACGGTTGGCGCAGCCACGAAGCCGCCACCAATCGCGACATCGAAATTGCGATAGGTTTGCAGCAAGCCGCCATAGACGTGCAAGGTCACTGCTGGCCGATGCGCGGAAAGATTCGTGCAGCGATGCGCGTGTCCGTCGGTGCCGCGGAAGGCGCATGATTGGCCTTCAGCGAGGACCGTCGTGCCACTGAAGTGCGGTTGCGTGCGACCGCGTTCGCCGGGCAGAAGTTCGTAATCGTCCACGCTGAGCGCGCCTTGCAGAACCATTTCGATGCCCCACAAGCCGGCGTGATCATGGATGGGTGTCGAGTACGCAGCCGGCCATACCATGAGCAGGCCGGTATAGCGGCCTTCGCATTCGCGTTCGTACAGCCACCGCGTGAAGTCATGCGGATGCTCATCGCACAGCGTACGCAGGACACGCCGATCCTTGGGCGAATACCAGGCAGCCTCACGCAAACCCTGGTGGACGTGGTCGAGGCAGAACTGCGCGCTACTCATGCAGTGGGCCATGTAGGCGCGAACACTGCGCGTGACATCCAGATCGACTGGCAACATGGGGGTACCCGATTCCATGATCCGAGTGTGAACTGCATCACAATTGACGTTAAGGATGCGCTAAGAAAAACAGACCGAGACGTGAGCTTGATGAAGCCACATCAGCAATGATCGGAACATGCTTGTTTTTGCATCAAAAAACTATTGCTGCAGTAACTACCGTGCCTTGGCTGTACAAGGCGATAAGCGGAGGACGCGCGATCCCCGCCGTGTGACGTGCCTGTCACACGAGCCCCTGGCGTGCATGAAATCGGATCCGCGTGTTGGTTGCCGACACCGCATCTGTTGCAGGCAATCGCGCACAAACAACCTGGAGATGCGCTGACTATCGACCGCGTTGCCTCATACGTCGGGATAAAGAGCGGCGTGCAAGTGCGCTTTCGCGCGCCGCCAGTCGCGGTTCAAAGTGCGCTCGCTGACCGATTGCATGATTGCGATATCGCTGACGCTCAGGCCAGCGAAAAAACGTTGTTCGACCAATTCCGCCAGGCGCGGTTCGTCGCTCGCCAACTGGTTCAAAGCCAGATCAAGACGCAGCAGATCGTCCGGCCCAAGCTCGGTGTCGACGACATGCGCTGCCGCATCGAGCGTTACCATGCGTAAACCCGCACCGCCTCGTTTGTCACTCACGCGTGCGCGCGCGTGATCGATCACGATCTGACGCATCGCCTTTGCGGCAAGCGCAAAGAAATGGGCGCGGCCTTTGAGATCGTGCGCAACCGGCTCGGCTTGCGCGAGTTTCAGATAGGTCTCGTGCACCAAACCGGTGGTGTCAAGCGTATGTCCCGCGGACGCCGCGAGCTGGCGGTGCGCGACCTGCTTCAATTCGGCATAAACGCGATTGAACAAGGCCTGCACCGCAGCGGCTTCACCGCTGCCGGCCGCCAGGATCAACGCCGTGACTTCCCCCATTTGCGACGCCTCGTGCGCGATTGCTGGCCTTCAAGTATAGGGTAACTACCGCGACTTCCTGGCGCGATGCCGCCGCACTGTCAATCATGATCGAGCACACTATGGCGACCATGATCTGCTCGGTTTGGTTGATTGTCGGATTCGTGCGCACTCTCGATTGCCCCGGCGGCTGACGTCGCGACTGTGCACCAGTACATCGTTCATGAAAGAGGCTCGTTCAGCCGCGAATGAACGCAAGGTTTTTTGAATCCTTTCTGATGTTGGCTCCCTCTTGAGAATGAACGTCGCGGGACTGTTCCCGCTGCGCCACCGAATTTCTGTCATCAGGTGCCCATGCGACATGACCCAATGCTGATGGAATCCGCGCGTCAAGGCGATCTTGCGGCGCTGGAGCAATTGCTGGTGCTTTGCCGCCCCGAATTGCGCCGTATCGCCCAGTCGCAGTGCGCCAGCAGCGTAGACCCGGACGACGCAGTGCAAGAGTCCTTGTTGCTGATCTATCGGCGTATCGGTGCCTTGCGCACGCTCGCGTCGTTTCCAGGTTGGACGTTTTCGATCGTGCGGCGGGAATGTCAGCGACTGTTGCGGTCGATGCGCGGGGAATCCGCGCTGCCGGAGCCTGACCATTTGTTGTTTGCCTATACCGATCGTTACGACCTGCGCCGCGATCTGGCAGCGGCCATCCAGTCCCTGCCGGCGAAATACCGCGAAGCAATCATGCTGCGCGATTTCGAAGAATTTTCGATCACCGAGATCGCCGACCGATTGCTGCTGACTCGAGAGGCAGTAAAGAGCCGTATCCATCGCGGTCGCCAGATGCTGCAGGAGTATCTGGAAGATTGACCTCGTGCCCGAGCGTACTGCGCCGGGCTTTGAACTATGACGGAGAACACCATGAACAAGTACTTGTGCGGAATCGTCGCCGGCTTCATCGCCACCGTGGTTCTGTCCATCCTGATGTTGATTAAATCGATGATGGGCGTGCTGCCCGCACTTGACCTGATCGCCATGTTGTCAGGTATGGGCAACCGATGGATGCACCTGCCTGACACGCCCATGGTCGGCTGGATCATCCATTTCATGATCGGCACGCTGCTTTGGGGGATCGTGTTCGCCCTGGTTTACAAACCGCTGCCTGGTAACAGCCCCGTCGCCAAAGGCATGGTTTTTGGCGTGCTCGCGTGGCTGCCCATGATGCTCATTGCCATGCCGATGGCCGGCGCCGGCTTGTTCGGCATGCAGCTTGGGCTGATGGCACCGATGATGACGCTGGTCCTGCATTTGGTGTGGGGTGCGGTGCTTGGCGCCAGCTACGGTGGACTCAACCAAACGACAGCGCCCGCGTGAAGCCGTGGCCGGTGTGGTGAGGCCGCATTGCACTCGACATCGGACTTGCTGATGATCCTCGCCTTTTGAGCGGTTTCTGCGCGCATGAAAAAAAACGTCGCACTCATTCGTTGGCTGATCGTCCTCGTACTGCTTGGTGCGGTGGTGGCGTTCTTCGCATTCGGCTTGCAGCACCAGCTGAGTCTGGAAGCGCTGAAGGCACGCCAGCATGAACTGGAAGCCTATCGACACGCCAATCCGCTTTTGCTGGCCGGCGGATTTTTCGCGGTCTATGTGGCCGTTGCTGCGCTGTCGCTGCCGGCAGCCGCCTTGCTCACCCTGACGGCGGGCGCGGTGTTCGGGCTGCTCGAAGGCACGGTGCTGGTCTCCTTCGCCTCCAGCCTCGGCGCGACGCTGGCCTTCCTCGCCAGCCGTTTCGTTTTGCGCGACATCGTGCAGCAGCGTTTTGGCAAGCGTCTGACTGCAATCAACGAAGGCGTCCAGCGCGAGGGCGCGTTTTATCTTTTCACGCTGCGGCTGGTGCCGGTAATTCCGTTTTTCGTAGTGAACCTGGTGATGGGGCTGACCAGCTTGCCGGTGCGCACATTTTATTGGGTGAGCCAGCTCGGCATGCTGGCGGCGACCGTGGTGTTCGTCAATGCGGGTACCCAGCTGGCCAGCCTGCAAGCGCTGGCGGGCATTCTATCGCCGCGTATCATCGGCTCATTTGTCCTGCTCGGTGTATTTCCACTGCTGGCGCGATGGATCGTGGCACGCTTCAAGGCACGTCGCGTGTATGCGCGGTGGACGAAACCCCAGCGCTTCGATCGCAATCTGGTGGTAATCGGCGCAGGCTCGGCCGGACTGGTCAGCGCATACATTGCCGCCACTGTAGGTGCCAAGGTAACCCTGATCGAGAAACAGGCGATGGGCGGCGATTGCCTCAACACCGGCTGCGTGCCGTCCAAAGCGCTGATCCACAGCGCCCGACTGGCGGCGCGGGCCCGCGATGCAGCGCGATCCGGCGTGCACGTCGGCACGGTGCGGATTGATTTTCGCGCTGTGATGGAAAGTGTGCAGCACGCTGTCACTACCGTGGCACCGCACGACTCGGTCGAACGCTATCGGACGCTTGGCGTGGACGTGCAGCGAGGCAACGCCAGGATCATTTCGCCGTGGGTGGTGGAGGTCAACGGCAAGCCGATCAGCACCCGTGCCATTGTGATCGCGTCGGGCGCCGAGCCGCTGGTCCCACCGATTCCGGGCCTGCAAGATTCGGGCTACCTCACGTCTGAAACACTGTGGCAATTGCGTGAACTGCCGTCACGGCTTGTCGTGCTGGGCGGTGGTCCGATTGGCTGCGAACTGGCGCAGGCGTTTGCGCGGCTGGGTTCGCACGTGACCCAGGTCGAGGCGGCGGACCGCCTGCTGTTGCGCGAAGATGACGAGGTTTCAGCATTCGTGCAAGCGCGATTGAGCGCTGACGGGGTGGATGTCCGGACTGCGCACAAGGCAGTCGCTGTAGAGGAGGAGGGCGACGCACGCGTATTGGTTTGCGAAGCCGGAAGCGAGCGCGTGCGAGTTCCCTACGACGCGCTGCTGGTGGCCGTTGGCCGCAAGCCCCGCACCACCGGCTTCGGGTTGGAGGAACTGGGTATCCCCGCAACGAAGACGGTCGATACCGACGCGTATCTCGCCACGCTCTACCCGAACATTTATGCCTGCGGTGATGTCGCCGGTCCGTACCAGTTCACCCACATCGCTGCACATCAGGCCTGGTACGCGACAGTCAACGCGTTGTTCGGCCAGTTCCGTCGGTTCCGGGTCGACTACTCGGTGATCCCGGCAGTCACCTTCGTCGACCCCGAAGTCGCACGCGTTGGCCTCAATGAGCGCGAGGCGAAGGAACAGGACATCGCCTTCGAGGTAACGCGGTATGAGCTCGGCGAACTGGATCGTGCGATCACCGAAGATCATGCACACGGCTTCGTCAAAGTGCTGACCGTACCCGGCAAGGATCGTATCCTCGGCGCCACCATTGTCGGTCAGCATGCGGGCGAGATGCTGGCCGAATTTGTGCTGGTGATGCGTCACGGATTGGGTTTGAACAAGATCCTCGACACCATCCACGCTTATCCGACGTGGTCTGAGGCGAACAAGTACGCGGCTGGCAACTGGAAAAAAGCGCATGCTCCCAAGCGCGTATTGGCCTGCCTGGCGCGTTATCACGCCTGGCGATTGAAGTGAATTTCGTCATGACAGTTAATCACCCGCGACTGCCGTTACTGCGGTTGCTTGGCAGCGCCATTGGTCAGAAGGATTCCCGGTGAACGCTGTCGTTTCTCCTATACCCATGTCCTTTGCACGCACATTGCGCCAGCACGGGCTGGCGCTGCCGCGTACCCGCTTGGAAATCCTGCAGGTCAACGTCGGCAAGCTGTGCGACCTGGCGTGTCAGCACTGCCATGTCGAGGCAGGTCCCAACCGCACCGAGATCATGCAGGCGGTTACGGTCGAGCGCGTCCTGACATTGCTGGCCAACGCCCCGGCTGTGCATACGCTGGATCTCACCGGCGGCGCGCCGGAACTCAATCCGCATTTCCGTACCCTGGTGCGCGAGGCGCGGGCCATGGGCAAGACGGTCATCGATCGCTGCAACCTGACCGTGTTGTTCCGCCCGGGGCAGGAGGACACTGCCGACTTTCTGGCGCGCCAAGGCGTCAAAGTGGTCGCTTCGCTGCCGTGCTACACCAAGGCCAACGTTGAACAGCAGCGTGGTCAGCATGTGTTTGATCCCAGCCTTCGCGCACTGCATCAACTCAATGCACTGGGATACGGACACGCGGATTCCGAACTGGAGCTTGATCTGGTCTACAACCCGCTCGGCGCCAGCCTGCCGCCGTCGCAAGCGGATTTGGAGGCGACCTATCGGCGCGAGTTGGCCGAGCATTTCGGCATCGTGTTCAACCACCTGTTCACGCTCACCAACATGCCGATCAAGCGCTTCTTGCATCTGCTGGAAAGGGAAGGGCGCTACGACAGCTACATGCACACCCTGCTCGATGCGTTCAACCCGCAGGCCGCGCTGGGCGTGATGTGTCGCAATCTGTTGTCGGTGAGCTGGGATGGGCAGCTGTTCGATTGCGACTTCAACCAGGCGCTGGAGCTGCCATTGGGCGGGCGTCAGCGCAGCGTGTGGGACATCGAAACACTCGTCGATATCGAGCGCGAGCCACTCGCCTTTGCCACTCATTGTTACGGGTGCACCGCCGGCGCGGGCAGCTCCTGTGGAGGATCGCTAACATGAACGTGGAACGGGAAGATCACACTGGCATCGCTGCCGAAGAACAGCAATCGGCAGTACGGAACTACTACGGCGAGACGTTGCAATCGAGCAACGATCTGCGCACGACGGCGTGTTGCAGCATTGATGCCATGCCAGAACATCTGCGCGTGATCCTGGCGCAGTTGCATCCGGAAGTTCGCGATCGCTTCTATGGATGCGGCTCGCCACTTCCAGCCGCTCTGGACGGCGCTACGGTGCTTGACCTGGGTTGTGGCAGCGGTCGCGATGCCTACCTGCTGTCAAAACTGGTTGGCGAAAGCGGTCGCGTGATCGGCGTCGACATGACTGCACAGCAGTTGGAGGTTGCGGAACGGCACCGCGATTTCCACGCACAGGCGTTTGGCCATGCCCGTTCAAACGTCACCTTTAAACTGGGTGACCTGACCGACCTGGCGGCGCTGGGTATCGATGACGCGTCGATCGACGTAGTCGTGTCCAACTGCGTGTTGAATCTGGTACCGGACAAGCGCCGAGCGTTTGCCGAGCTAGTGCGCGTGCTCAAGCCCGGCGGCGAACTGTTTTTTTCCGACGTCTACAGCGACCGCCGTCTGCCGCGTGCGCTACTCGCCGATCCGGTACTGCTCGGCGAGTGTCTGGCCGGCGCGTTGTACGTGGAAGATTTCCGTCGCCTGCTGGCCGAACTGGGCATCGCCGATGCGCGCGTGTGCGCGCGCAGCCCGATCGAACTGACCGACGAAGCGATCGAGCGGCGGATCGGTTTCGCATCTTTCGAATCGATCACCTGGCGCGCCTTCAAATTGCCGCTCGAAGATCGCTGCGAAGACTACGGACACGTTGCCACTTATCTCGGATCGATGCCCGCGTACCCGCATCGATTTGCGCTGGACGACCATCATCTGTTCCAGACCGGCCAGCCTCTGCGCGTTTGCGGCAACAGCGCCGACATGTTGGCAGGTAGCCGTTACGCCGCGCATTTTCGCGTGGAAGGCGACAAGCAGCGTCACTTTGGTCTGTTCGACTGCGCTCCGGTGGCACCGGCGAGTGGATCGGTCAGCTGCTGCTGAGGATGATCGCCAGTCCCATCAATTCCCCGACGCGGTGTTCGCTATCGGTGATCGTGCCGCGGGCAGCGGGCGAGACCGAGGGGCAAGGATTGTTACGCCAGCTCACAGCTTTGCCGGTCGGCAGCGAGGTGATCGTGGTGTGCGCCGACGACGAGTCCTACCCCGCGCCAACGGATTGGCCGGCGCACCTGCGCTATCGCGAGTGCCATGCCGAGCCCGGGCGTGCCAGGCAGCAGAATCTCGGTGCCCGCGTGGCTACGTGCGACTGGTTGTGGTTCCTGCATGCCGACTCACGCTTGCGGCCGGAGTGTCTGCACGAGCTGCAACAATTTCTGGGCGAAGGCACCGACGCGTTGGGTTGGTTCACGCTGGGTTTTCGCAATGATGGTCCGCGCTTGACGGTGTTGAACGCCGCGGGTGCCAACTTGCGCGCGCGCTGGCTGGGGTTGCCGTTCGGCGATCAGGGGTTGGTGTTGCCGCGACATTGTTTCGAGGCCGCGCACGGATTTAATGAGCGAGTACCGCACGGCGAAGATCATTCGCTGGTGTGGGCCTTGCGTCGTGCTGGCCTGCCGCTTCGACGTATTCCCGCATTGCTGGAAACCAGCGCACGCAAATACGCGCGGCACGGCTGGCTGGCAACCACCTGGCGGCACTGGCAGCTCACCGTCGCGCAGATTTGGCGAGTCCGACATGAAGCACATCGGGTACAAACGTGACCTCGGCGCTCGCCATCTTCGTCAAGACTCCGGCACTTTCGCCGGTGAAAACACGTCTGGCCGCCACGCTGGGGTCAGCGGAGGCGACCCGGTTTTACATGCTCGCCGCAGCGGCGACGGCCGCCGTAGTCCGAGCCTGCCAGCCGGCCCTCATTCCGTACTGGGCGGTGGCCGAAACCCGTTCGCAGACAGACACGACGTGGCAGGGGTTTGCGCATCTCTGGCAGGGCGAAGGCGATCTCGGTGCGCGCATGCATCATGTCTACGCCGAACTCCTGGCTCAACATGACCGAGTGCTGCTGATCGGTGCCGATTCGCCGCAGCTGACGCCCATCCTGCTCAAACGTGCCGTTACCGCACTGGAAGACGAGAACGCGCCGTTCGTACTCGGCGACGCGGCCGACGGCGGCTTCTGGCTGTTCGGCGGTCGTCTGCCGATTCCGCGCAGGGTGTGGATCGGAGTGCGTTATTCACAGGCGGATACTTCTGCGCAGCTGCGCAGTGCACTCGCGGCGTTCGGCGGAGTCGCCACCTTGCCCGAATTGACCGATGTCGATCATGGGACGGATCTGGCCCACCTCCTCGAGGCGCTCGGCGCCTTGTCGAACCTGCTGCCCGAGCAGCGTGAGTTGGCTGCTTGGCTGCAAATCGCGCTGGATCACCTCGCTTCGGCGCGCTCACATGAACGTCAGCGAGTTGACCTGAGCGGCTGAAGCAGCAAATTTCGCAAGCGCTGGGCGTCCGCATCACGAAACTCCTCCAATCCCAAAGGCATGGTCTCCTGCGATTGTTGCGGCTGCGCGGTGTAGCTGCCGAGCAAGCGATCCCACCACGAGACATGGAAGCCAAAGTTGCTGTCATGTTCCTCGCGCAGCACCGAATGGTGGATGCGGTGCATGTCCGGCGTCACGAAGACCCATCGAAGCCAGGCATCGAGTCGGAGCGGCAAGCGAAGGTTGGCATGAGTCATCAGCGAGAAGCTGCTCAGCACGATTTCAAACACCACGACGACGGTCGGCCCGGCGCCCAGCAGCAGCACGGTCGCAATCTTGACTCCCATCGAAAACAGGATTTCCAGCGGATGAAAACGCACGCCGGAACTGACATCGAGGGCTATGTCGGTGTGATGCATGCGATGCAGTCGCCAAAGGAGAGCGTATCGGTGCATGAAGCGGTGTTGGACATAAATCACGAAATCCAGCACGACGAATGCGATCACGGCGGCGAGCCACGGCGGCATACGCACTAGATGCAACACTCCGACTTGTTCTGCCTGCGCCCACACAGCGGCATCCACTGCCAACCATGGCAGCAACAGACGCAGACACAGCGCGTCGATCAATCCCAGGCCGAGATTTGCCGGCCAACGGTGATTTCGACGTGGCGAAGCCGCATGTCGCGGCCAAAACCGTTCGGCGAGGGCCAGCAACGTCAGCAGCGAAAGGAACAACAACAAACGAAAAGTGACGTCATTCATCGGCAGGGTCGTGAGGGGGCAATTTTTTCGCCGCCAGGTTCATGAAGGGCGACTTTGCCCGTGATTGTTGCAGTGACACACCGAGGGAGGGCAGGGACAGGGGATCTTCAATCAACCGGGTTGGCCACCATCAAACGCTACTCGATCGACGCCAGCGCAGCCAGCTTCACCTGCCCGATATCGTTTGCGAGTTCCAGCCGCAGGCAAGACTTCGACGCCGTGCGCGACAGGGCGATGGCGATGGGGGTCGATTCCGTCGTTGCCAGATCGGTTGTGCGACAACGATTCGATCCTGGCCAGCAGCCACCCCGTAGGGCGGCGCACAGGGGAATCTGGATTTTGCAATCGAATCCATGCTTGTTTGAGCCAGCTTCGGAGAGGAAGGCTGACTAGTCTGCGGGATGGCGGTGTGCACTGCTCTTTCCCGTATGAACCATAGCAGTGGTCGTTTATCCCGAATCCCTGCTGCACATGGGCGCGGTGAATCTAATTGCCGCGTCAATCGATCCGGGCGCTCCATACCGCCGTATAGGTCAACTGAAGGAAAGCCACCATGAGCCGTTTTTTACGCATGTTCGCGCTGTTGGCACTGTGCCTGTCGTCGCAGGCGTTTGGCGCGATCATCACGGTGACATCCACCGACGACAGCATCACCCCTGCCGATGGCAAGATCACATTGCGTGAAGCGATCACCTCGATCAATGCCGGCAACGATCTAGGGGATTCCGATATTGCCGCGCAAACGCCCGGTGTTTACGGCACGAACGATATGATCCATTTCAATATTGCCGGTGGCGGCGTGCACACGATTGCGCCCGCGAGCCCTGTGCCGGATATCACCAAGTCGGTCTTGATCGATGGTTTTACGCAGCCTGGATCCAGCCCGAATACCCATGCGCTGAACGCCGGCATCAACGCCGTGCTCACGATCGAAGTCGACCTCGCCGCAAGTACTGGAGATCTGCATATTGCCGCAGGCGCCGACGGCACCACCATCCGTGGGCTCGTTCTCAACAACCGCTACGACGAGATATCGGTGGCTGCCAGCAACGTCACGGTCGTTGGCAATTTCATCGGCACAGATCCATCCGGAACGATCGGCAAACACGGCACGATTGGCATCGTGGCGCAGGCGTTGCCCAATAATCTGACTGTGGGCGGCCCTGCCGCGGCAGATCGCAACCTAATTTCAGGTCACATTTTTTACGGCGTGGAGCTGCCAAATACAGGCACGACCACCGGCCATCTGATTCAGGGTAACTACATCGGCACCGACATCACCGGAACACTCAGCCTCGACACACCGACCTCCCTGCAGGCTGGACTTGTCGACATGGGCGGAGTCAGCATCCTCGGTAATCTCATTTCAGGAAACTCAAACTTAGGGATCCATACGGTCGCCGCCGTCACGTTGCAGGGCAATCTGATCGGAACGCAACGCGACGGTACGAGTCCGCTGCCGAACGGCCTCGGTCCGAACGGTCCCGGCGTGCTTCTGCAAGGGGCTGGCTCGACGGTGGGCGGCGCTGCAGCGGGACAGGCGAACATCATCGCGTTCAACAAGGGCGCCGGTATAAATGTGAATTACACCAGTTTTGGCAATCGTATTTCGCAGAACTCGATCTATTCCAACAACGCACTGGGGATTGATCTCACCGGGACCGGCATTCCCCTGGCCAACGACCCGATGGATCCAGATGCCGATTCCGGCAACCGCGGCCAGAATTATCCGGTGCTTACGTCTGCGGCCGTGGGTGGCGGAACGGCCGCTATCTCCGGCACGATCAACAGCAACCCAAGCACCGCCCTGCACCTGGAGTTTTTCGCCAATGTGGCATGCGATGCTTCAGGCTACGGCCAAGGCCAAACCTTCATCGGTGCAACCGATGTCACCACCGACGGCAGCGGCAACGCGGCCTTCGGACCGCTTGCGTTCGCCGGCGTGCCGCCTGGCCAGGGGGTAATCACGTCGACGGCGACCAACACTTCCGGCGATACCTCGGAGTTCTCGCAATGCCTGTCCGCATCGAGCGGAGTCACGCCGACAACCACGGCCGTGATGTCTTCCCTCAATCCCTCGACGGTGGGGCAAGCGGTGACGTTCACGGCGACAGTCACTTCAAGCGGCAGCACGCCGCTGACCGGCACGGTGCAGTTCAAGGACGGCACAACGAATCTCGGAGCAGCGGTGGCGTTGTCCGGCACGACAGCGGCATTCACGACGTCGACCTTGAGCGTCGGCACACATCCGATCACGGCTGTATATTCTGGCGATGCAAACAATGGCGGAAGCACTTCGCCGGTCCTCAATCAGGTGGTCAACAGCGTCGCGCCAGCCATTACAACGACTACCCTGACGTCGTCACTGAACCCGTCCTTGGTGGGTCAGGCGGTCACATTCACCGCCGTGGTGAATGGAGCGAGTCCAACTGGCACCGTGCAGTTCAAAGACGGCGCGACAGTGCTTGGCACTGGAACATTGGCGGCTGCAACCGCATCGTTGACAACCTCCGCGCTCGCAATCGGAGCGCACCCGATCACAGCCATTTATAGCGGCGACACCACCAACGCACCGAGCAGTTCGCCCGTATTGACGCAGATTGTGATGGCTGTCGGAGGCGCCTCGCCACCAATATCTGCACCAACGCTTTCGCAATGGATGTTGCTGGCTCTGCTGGGCCTGCTCGGCGCAGTCGGCTTGATTCGTCTCGCCAGTTCCGTTCGGTAGAGAACGGGGGCCTGACTGGCCCCCGAACTCAATAGTTCGCCCCTTCTTCCCGAGGGAGAAGGGTTTCGATTTGCATTTGGCGGCCGTTATTCCATACACAGGTGTTTGGCTACGGTGACTCTTTCACTATTTTACATAATAGGCATTTCACACTATTCACGATTGTCAGTACCGTGGTTGGCGCACCTCAATTCATGAGGGCTGGCTACGCCGGCGCAGCACGGCGTACAAAACAGGCATGACCAGCAGCACAAGCGGGACCTGCACCAGCATCCCGGAAATGATCGCCACCGCGAGCGGCTGCTGCATCTGCGCGCCGAGGCCGATGGCGAGCGCGAGCGGCAGCAAGGTCAAGATGGCGGCGATCGTCGACATCAGGATCGGGCGTGCGCGATGCCGTCCCGATGCGTGCAGCGCGTCGTGCAGTGGCGCGTGCTCAGCGGACGGCTCCCAACCGATCTGTTCGAGTTCGGAAAAATAAAAGATCGCGATCTCGGTGACGATGCCGACGATCATCGTCATGCCCATCATCGCCGAGATATTGAGTTCAATGCCCGTCAGCCACAGACCGGCAAAGACCGCCGGGATCGCCAGCAGCGGCATAGCCAGGATCACCAGGGCAATCCGGAAACTTTCGTAGAGGAACAACAAAAGGGTAAACACCAGCGCGATCGCCGCCAGCATGACGATGATGAGTCCGTGAAACGCTTCCTGTTGCTGCTGGTACAACCCGCCAAGCTGGAAAAACATCCCTTTGGGCAACACGCCCGGTTGCGCCAGCACCTTCTTGACGTCGGCTATCGCCGATCCAAGGCTGCGCCCACTGATGCGGCCAGTGACCGCCACCATGCGCTTCAAGTTGTCGCGCGTGATTTGTGGCTGACCTTGCACTTCTCGCAGCGTCGCCACGCGTGACAGTGGCAGCAGATGGCCGTCGCTTGCGCGGATAGGCAATGCGGCAACTTGTTCCAGTTGTCGACTCGCGCGTTGCGGCAAGCGCACACGCACTCCGACAACCTTGCTTCCTTGGGCCAGTTTCGCGGCCACTGTGCCTTCGATCGCAGCGGTCACCTGATCGACGATGGCGGTGGGATCAAGTCCTTCCAGCGCCGCCTTGATCGGATCGACCTCAACGGTCAACGCATCTCCTGCCGGATTGATGCCATTGCGCACGCCGACGACTCCGCTGATTTTTCCGATTGCCGCCGCTACCTTGCCCGCGGTCGCATCGAGCTGGGCCGCATCATCGCCATACAGCTGCACCTCGATCGGTTGCGGCACGGCGACCAGATCGCCAATCAGATCTTCCATCAGCTGTGACAATTCGATATCGAGCCCTGGTACTTTTTGTTCGACCTCGGTGCGCACGCTGTCCATTACCTGCTCGGTCGATGGACGCGAGCCGTTTTTCAGGCGCACGAAGAAATCGCCCTGATTGGCTTCGGTGAGTCCGCCACCCAGTTGCAGGCCGGTGCGACGCGAATAGGTATCCACATTCGGATTGGCGCGGATGATCGCCTCGGCCTGTTTGAGCAACCGATCGGTTTCGTCCAGCGAGGTACCGGGCTTAGACAGGTAATCGAGAATGAATCCGCCCTCGTCCATCTTGGGCATGAAGCCGGTGCCAACACGCGTGAATGCAAGCCCGCCGATGACGATCAGGGGCAGCACGAACAGCAACACCAGCAGCGGTCGCTTCAACCAGCGCTGCAGCACGCGCTCGTAGCCGTGCATCATGCGTTGCGCGAACGGGCCGGATGGCCGCTCGACTGCGTGACGTTGATCGAGAAAGCGTTCCGCCAGCAGTGGCACCGCAACCCATGTCAACAGATAGGAAATGATCAGCGCGCTCGCCATGGTCAGTGAGAGCGCCTTGAAAAACGCGCCCGTCACGCCGGACAGAAATGCGAGCGGCAGGAAAATCACGACCGTCGCTGCGCTCGATCCCGTCAACGGCCGGGTGAACTCCCACGCAGCATTGGCAATCCGTTCGTGCAATTCGCCTGCGCCTTCCCCCAGTCGACGCATGATGTGTTCGAGCATCACGATCACGTCGTCGATGATGAGTCCAACGGCGGCCGCCATGCCGCCTAGCGTCATGATGTTGAAGCTCATGCCGAGCACGGACAGCAGCAAAGCGGTGATCGCGAGCACCGCTGGCACCACGATCATCGCGACCAGGATGACGCGCGTGTTGCGCAAGAAGACAAACAACACCAAACCTGCGAGCGCGATGCCGATTGCGATCGCATCGCGCACGCTGCTGGCGGCGCCCGTGACCAGTTGCGTCTGGTCGTACCAGTTCGCAATTCGCACGCCCGCTGGCATCTGTGGCGCGTAGTCCTTGAGGCGCTGCTTGACCGCATCGGCAATCTGCACACTGTTGCCATCGGGCTGCTGATACACCTGCAACAACACCGCGTTCTGACCGTCTGCGTTGACCGCAATCCATTGCGGCACATGATCGAGGCTGATTGTCGCGATATCGCCCAGACGCACGACGCCGCCACGACCGGCACGGACCACAATGCCGCTGAGCGCCTCGATGGTTTTGGGTTGGTTGTCGGCGAGCAACAGGAACAACTTGTAGTGATCGGATACACGGCCCATCGACTGGATCGTTGCCGAATGTGCGACCGCCGTCGCGACATCGGCGAGGCTCAAGTCGAGCGCACGCAAACGCGCTGGATCGACATCGGCATGAAACTCGGCCACCTCCCCGCCCTGCACGTCCGCATGCGCGACGCCGCTGATTCCGCTCAGCAGCGGACGCAGTTGATATTCGGCCAGATCGTGCAATTGGCTGGGCGACAAGGTGTGCGAGCGCAAGCTGTAGGCGAGTACAGGAAACGTGGTCGGGTCCATGCGCCGCGTCGACAACTGCGTGCCGGCAGGCAGGTGCGGAAGTGTTTGCCCGGCCGCCGCATTGATTTCCTGCAGCGCCGCGCTGATGTCCGCCCCCCAATTGAACGTGACCGCAATTTCGGCGCTGCCACGGCTGGTAGTGGAACGCACATCGCGCACGCCGCGCACGCGCCGCACGGCCTCCTCGACCGGTGTTGTCACCTCGATCGCCATCTGATCGGCGGGACGATCACCCGCATCCAGCGTGACCTGCACGCGCGGAAATGCCACGTTCGGAAACAGTGCGACGGGCATCCACAATGCACTCACGATGCCGCCGATCACCAGCATCAAAGCCAGAAACAGCAGCGAACGTTGATGCCGCTGCATCCAGGCGGTCATCGTCATTGCGCGGACTCCAGAACCGCGTCGCCGTCATTCAACTCATACACCCCCGTGACGATCACCCTGGCCTGCGCGTCGAGCGGGCCGGTGACACCTACTGTCTCGCCAGCGGCGTTGCGCAAAGTCACGTCGATACGCTTGGCATGACCGTTGTCGATTTGAAAAAGGTAATCGCCCTTTTCGTCGTGCAGAACGGCCGCGCGCGGCACCGCCCATGCGACGTAAGCCGCCGTTTCGATCTGCGCGCTCACCGCAGTGCCGGCAACGAGCGCGCTAGCTGCGGACGTTGGAAGCTCGGCGCGGGCCAGCAATAGATGGCTCTGCGGATCGACCGTTTGCGCCACCATGTCCAGCGTTCCGCCGAACGCCGCATCGTGTGCAAAGACGCTGTGCAATTTCACTGTCATGCCCGGGTGCAGTTTCGCGCCGTCCTCAGGTTGCACGCCCAGTTCGGCAACCAGCGCATGCGCGGGCGTGAAGCTCAGTAGTGGCGCGTTTGCCGCAATGCGATCGCCCAGTCCCACACTGAGTGCGGTAACAACTCCGTCGGCCGGCGCGCTGATCGATTCCTCGGCGGAACCACCACCCTGCGCGCGCTGCGCGGTGAGTGCGGCTTGCGCATCCGCCAGCGCCTTGCGCGCGTTCGCCAATTGCGATTGCGTGGCGAGGCGTTGCGTGGCGAGTTGTTCAGTGCGATCGAGTTCGCCTTTCGCCAGTGCCAGCGCGTTTTGTGCTTGCTGGTAGGTACTGCGCGTTGTCGCATCCGGGGCAACTGTCAGCAAAACCTGACCATTTGCCACCGTCTGGCCCGCAGCGACTTTCACTGCGACCACCTGCCCGCCATGCGCCAAGCTGATCGCCCGCGCATGGTGCGGATCGCCGACCGCGCTGCCGTACGCCTCGACGGTATCGTGAAAGGTTTGCTGCACCGGCACGATCGTGGTGACTGCGACCTTTGCGTTGGCGGCGGTTTGTGATTCGGCGTCGCTGGGCGCGCCGCCGTGGCACCCTGCCAACAGCACAACGAGCACGCCGGCACAGGCACGCAGGAGAGCCTTTCGTGCGTATGCGACGTTGCAACGAACGGAGCCTGCCGCCTGCTTCGCTTCTTCACCAATACGGCGGAATGAGCGTCGGGAACTTGGAGTCGGGTAGCTCATGGAATCGGCGCCTGTACGGATTCGGAAAAATCGGCGCTGCCGAGCAGCGTCTGCAGTGCGATTGCCTGTTTCGATCGCTCCTCGCGTGCGTTGATCAGATCGAAATCGGCGGCAAGCGCAGTGCCTCGAATGCCAAGATAAGTGGGCCAGTCAATCAAGCCCGCTTGCCACGCATGTTCGGCAGAATGAAGTGCGGAGTCGAGTTGCGCGGCATGCGCCATCGACGCGGTTTGCTGCCGATCGAGAATCGCCAGATCCGCGAGCAGGCGTTGCATGTCACTGCGCGTTTTAAGCAGTCGCAATTCGTAATCGTCTTTGAGACGTTGGCGCGTGGCAGTCTCGATCGCGATGTTGCCGCGGTTGCGATCGAACAGGGGCAGCGAGAAAGCGACGGTAAAGCCGCGCGTGTTGACGTTGCTGGTGTCGCGCGCGCGCGTAAAGCCCAGAGTCAGCGCAGGAAACTGGGCGAGGATTGCGCCACGAAATTTTTCATCCTGAGCCGCGTATCCAGCTTGCAGCGCGAGAAGGTCGGGCCGTCGTCGCGGTAGATCCGCCAGTGCTCGATCTACCTGCGCCGACGTGGGGAATACCTGGAACGGCTCGCCCACCAGATCGAGTGCGGCCGACGGCGCAAGACCCAGCAGCACATGCATGTCGGTCTGCGCCTGATCCAGCGCAATCGCATTGTCGGCCAGGCGGCGTTGCACGTCGGACAACGCATTGAGTCCTGCGCTCGCGGCGTCGTAGGTCAGGTTGCCGGCACGCAGCGCCATTTCCACATAACGCGCAACCGGCGTCAGTGCCGCCTGTTCGGTCTGCAGGCGTTGTTCGGTTGCGCGCAGGGATACAGTCTGATCGAACTGAAGACGCGCCTGCGCAATCGTTTGCCATTCCGCCCATGTCAGATCGAGATTGATCTGGCTGGCCTGCGCGCGCGTGACCGCGGTGCGCGACGAACGCATCAACCATGCGCCGATATCCTCGCTCAAACCAAGCGTATACGCCGTGGTCAGACCCGCTGCCGATGGATGCGGAAAATCGACGCCCGCACTGAGCTGCGGATCAGGCAGCAGACCCGCAGCGAATGCTTGAGCCTGTGCCACGCCGAGTTCGTCGCGCTTGATCTTGAGCTCGGGATTGTTGGCGATGGCAAGCATCGCGAGCTCGGTCACGTCCAGCCCATCGGATGGATCGAAGCGATGTGGCGGGAGGGTCGACAAGCTCAGGTTCGCCGTCGGCACGTTGAGCTGTGCAACGCTGGCCACTCCCCTGCCCTCGCCCAACCGCAGCGGCGAATACGTCGCGCAGCCTGCGCCTATCAAGGCTGCGACTGTCGCCGCACTCCAACGCAGCGGCTTGTGCAGCATCGAGATGGATCGCTCCGAGGTCAACGGCTGGCGCTGCCAACAACGGGCACCACGACGAGTACCTTGAACGAACCCTCTTTCATTTTTGGCCTGGCCTTGGGCGCGGATTTTTCAGGTGCCGCCTCGAAATCGGCTGCAGCAAGAAACACGCGATGAGTCTTCGGATCGAGCGCCAGCGTGCGCGCACTTTTGCGCGTCGGCAGATTCTGCAGCACCTGGTAACGATCCCCCGATTGCTGATGGATGATCGTCAGCGTGCCGTCCTCACCATTCGAGCTGAAAATCAAATGACGTTGCGCATCGAACACGACGCCATCGGGTCCGCTGCCAATGGCGACAGTCGCCACATGACGCCCGGAGGCCGCATCGGTGACCACCAGATGACCGTTCTGACACACCGAAAACAATCGCGCATGCTCACCGTCCAGCGCGAGACCGGACGGCTCTTCGCAGTCGGCAAGTTTCCATGTCGCGAGCACTTTCGCGGCTTTCGTATCGATCTCGGAGAGCTCGGCGCGATCCTCGATATTGACGAAGATATGACCCTTGCCGTCGCTGACAGCGTATTCGGGTTTGCCACTTAATGGAATCGTGGCCACCGCCTTCTGCGTAACTGTGTCGATGACGGTCGCGTCATGACTGTGGCCATTGAACGTGAACACGCGCGAGCTCGGTTCATCGAACACGATCGCGTCCGGATTGTGCCCTTCGATCGCGATTGTCGCGGTGGTCGCGAGCGTCTTGAGATCAAACACGGTCACCGAATCGCCGCGACCATTGCTCGCATATCCCTTGCCGATTTTCGGCGCCAGCGCGACGCCATGCACGCCGTTGGTCGGACCGATCTGGCCGAGCGGTTTGCCATCGGCGAGATCGAACACCGCGACATGGTCCGAGCGCGTCACGAACAGTCGTTGGCCTGCTTCGTCGGTTGTCAGGTAGTCCCAGCCGCCAGTGCCGCCGACGGACCATGGCGCCGCCAACGCATAACCTGGCACCAATGCTGGCACTGCAATTGCGTTCGAAGATGAACTGGCAGCGACCACGCCGAGGCATGCAGAAATAAGCGCTTTATTCATGGACTTCTCCTGGTGATGGAGCACAACTCGATGATGCGAATCACGGGTCAGGGCGCGAAGAATACGCTGCGGCAGCTGACCGAAACCCTATTTCGACACGCAGACCGTGGTGATCGGGCGGGTCAAGCAGGCGCACGGATGCGCCATGCACATGGGCGATTCGCGTCACGATCGAAAGTCCGAGCCCGCTGCCTTCGCCTGCGGCATCGACACCGCGCCGAAAACGTTCCAGCATCGACGTGCGCTGCGAGGACGGCAGCCCCGGACCGAAGTCGCTGATCGCAAGCAGGCTGCGTCCATCGCGCAGCGCGATTTCGATGTCGATGCGTCCATGCTCGAATCCGTAGCGCAGCGCGTTGTCAAGCAGGTTGCGGATCATCGCACGCAAGCCCGGCTCCCAGCCACGCACGCAGCGCGCCGCGGCATCGATCGAGCGCACGATTTCGATGTCCCTTTCAATCAGGGCACCCCCAAGCGCAGCCAGTTCCTCGTCGACACAATGGCCCAGATCGACGGGGCCGAAATCATGCGCGCTGGGCGCGTTGTCCCAGCGCGCGAGTTCGAGCATCTGGTTGACGATATGGCGCATGCGCTCCAGCGCGCTGCGCGCTTCGCCCAATGCAAGGCTTCCAGCGTCCCTGTCTTCGACAGCCAGTGCATTGTCGAGATTGACCAGCGCGCCGGCCAGCGGCGTGCGCAATTCGTGGGCTGCGTTTGCGGTGAACTGGCGCTCGTTGTCGAGCAGGCAGCGCACGCGACCGAGCAAGGCGTTCAATGCATCCAGCAGCGGCTGGATTTCGGCAGGTGCGCCGGAAACGGACAATGGATCAAGTTCATCCGGCGCGCGTGCCTGCAGGTTTCGCGTGACGTCCGCCAGCGGGCGCAAACCGCGGCGCACCGCCCAGCCGATCAGCAGCGCGAGCAATGGCAGGCCCAGCAACAGCGGGGCCGTATTCTGCAACAGCAAGTCGTGGGCGATTTCTCGCCGGCTGTCGTCGCGTTCGGCCGCGCGGATGAATCCCTCGCGAGCCCGCAACGTGAAGACGCGCCAGCGCCTTCCATCCTTGGTGATATCGGAAAATCCACTTGGCGCCGCATTGAATGCGAGGTCCTGCATGTCCGCCGTTGCCAGCTGCAAGTGGGCAGGATTGCTCCAGTACTGGAACCCGATTTCTGTTTCGTACGGCGTCGACTGGGGGTCCGCGTCGTTGGGTGGCAGCCGGCCGACCACCAGCGGCACGTCGGTCATCTTGTCCTTGAAACCGGAATGGGAAAACAGCGTTTCGATCGTGCGCGCGTTCTGCGCCAACCGCGCGTCGCTGAGTTCGTCGACCTCTTCGACGATCTTCGCGTAGGTCAGCGCGAAGAATGGCAGCGCAACCAGCGCGATGCACGCGAGCGCGAGGAAACTCAGGCGCCCTTGCAGCGAGCGCATCAACGGATCGGCTCCCGCCGCAGCAGATAACCAAGTCCGCGCGCGGTCTTGATCGCATCCGGCTCCATTTTCTTGCGCAGGCTGTGCACGTGCACTTCGAGCGCGTTGCTCTCGATGCCCTCATCGCCGTAAAGCACGCGCTCGAGAAACTCGCGCGTGGCCACCCGGCCTGCGCGTTCGGCGAGCGTGCGCAGGAGCAGGAATTCCATTCGCGAAAGGTCCAGCCGCCGCCCCGCATAGCTCGCACTATTGTCGACCGTATCGATGACCAGCGGGCCGACTTCCAGTTGCGCGCTCGCCGCACCATGCGTGCGCCGATGCAACGCGCGCAATCGCGCAGCCAGTTCGTCCAGTTCAAACGGCTTGACCAGATAATCGTCGGCGCCCGAGTCGAGACCTGCAACGCGTTCGACCAGGCTGTCGCGCGCAGTAATGACCAGGACCGGCGTTACGATGCCCGCTTGTCGCAGCAGTCGCAAGACTTCGATGCCGTCGATCTTTGGCAGGCCCAGATCAAGCAGCACTACATCGAACAGGCCGCCCTTCGCCTCGTCAAGCGCGGCACTTCCATCAGTCACCCATTTCGACGTGTAAGTCCAGCGTGCGAGCGCCGTCTCGATGCCGCGCCCGAGCTGGATATCGTCCTCGGCGATCAAAATGTGCATGGCGGAACCCTCGCGTAAACGATTGTCGCAATGTCGGCGGACATCGGCATCAGGCATTGCGATCGTCCGATCGTGGACGGCGGTGACGCGAGCGTACCGATGGCAGCTTAGGGATTTCTTAACCACGTCGGACGTTGCCGCCCTTGCGCTGCTCAATGCGCGGCGGCGTCGCTGCGCGCCAGCGCCCCGCGCACGAGGCGCGCCAGCAGATGCTCACGCAAGGAAAGCGCGTGTCCCCTCAGTCCGAGCCGATCCAGACACGCGCCTTCTTGAGCACTGCGTCCAGGAAATGCAAGTGCGCCGAATAACGCAGGCCAGCGTCGGCGACTGCCGACGTGCTGTTTCAACCACAGCAAGGCCGGCAGCAGGCGCTGCTCGACCGCATTGAATTCACTGCCGAACGGGAAGCGAGGCAGCAGCGTGCGCGCTGCATCCGCTGTCATCGCGGCAGCAATCCGGGAGGGAAGATTGCGCCGCCACGCGTCGGGCACCTTGAAATCCAGTGGCAGTTTCATGCTGTGCATCGCGTCGGCGACAAGCCCGTCGATGAAGCGCGCATCGCTGATCGCAAGCATCGCGCGCACGCAGGCTTCATCGGTCTTTCCGCGCAGATCAGCAATGCCGTATTCGGTAATGTAGATGTCGCGCAGGTGACGCGGGATCGTGGTGTGTGCGTAGTTCCAGCGGATGTTCGATTCGACGCGACCGGCGTTGTCGCGGGTCGCGCGCAACAGCAACACCGAACGACCGCCGTCGAGTGCGTGCGCCATCGCGACAAAATTGTATTGGCCGCCGACCCCGCTGACCACGCGTTCGTCCGCGAGCGCGTCGGAGGCACACGCACCAAGCGCGGTCGCAATCATGCAGGTGTTGAAGAAACGCGCATCGCGGCGTTGCAAAGAGTCGAGTTGCTCGCGACCGCCGTAAAGCTGGTTGACGTCGGATACGCGGCTCATCAACAGGCCGGCGTAATCGTCGCCTTCCAGTTCGCGCAGCCACGCATAAAATTCCTTCGAACCGAGGAAAAATGCGCCCTTGAGGTAATGACCAGCGCGCAGGCACGCCGGATCGACAGCGCGGCCAGCATCCAGTGCGCACTGCACGCCGATGTCATCGTAGACCTTTCGCGTCAGAATGCCCGCCCGGCGCAGATGCATGAAGCCGTCCATGATCATCTCGCTGGCGCCGTAAAGGCCGCTGGTGAACGGATCGAGGCCGCCATCCGTCGCGATGAGCGGATCCATTGCCGGATCGCTCCCGCGCAGTGAGCGAAGCAGACCCAGGTAATCTGCGTTGCGTCGGTGGCGCAGCAGCAACGCATGCACGATAGCGTCCGACAACGTGCCAATCCCGATCTGCAGCGTGCCGCCGTCGCGCACCAGCGTGCTCGCGTGCAGGCCGATCGCGTATTCGACCGAATCGAGCGCATTGCGCGGCAGCGCGAACAGTGGCTGTTTCGCAGCGCCCTCCTCGATCATCCCATCGAAAAAATCCGCCGCGACTTCCGCGTCACCACCCAGAAACGGCAGATCCGGGTGGATCACCGCGATCATCAGCGGGCGCGATTTTCCACGCGCCACGATCGCGTCGAGCAAATCGAGCGTGACATCCGGATTGCACGACAGGCTGTAAAGCGCGTTGGCGCCGCTGCCGCGCCGGGCGATGAGGTGCACAATCGCATGCACGGGCTCGCCGTCGGCAAGATCCCGCGCCACCTGGGTGTAATTGATGCTCGCGTAGTCGCATTGCGCACGCGATGACCGCAGCATTGCCCCCGATTGGAAATAAAATTCCTGGATCCGTACATTGGCGGCCAGCCGGTTCGCCTTGAGGTCGACGACGTAGTCCAGACGCGGATAATCGGGGCCGAACTGGCGCGCAAGAAAGGGTTCGAGAAAACGCCGTTCAAGATCGCTACCCGCTTGCGGCGGATCAAGCGACAGCGCGGTGTAGATCGTCAACGTGCGCGCGGAGTCCGCTTTGACGCGTCGATACAACGTGTTCAGCAAATGGTTGGGTTTGCCGAGCCCAAGCGGCGCCGCAATGGCACAATGCGCGCCGGCCCGATCAAGAATCAGGTCGACCGCCGCATCGAGCGATGAGATGCGCACTCGTCTTCCCCGCCAATCCGCTGAGGCGCCTTTATGGCGCAGATCGCCTCCGGCAGGCAAGCGCGCGCCAACCTGACCCCGGCAAACGCGCTGTTGCGTTGCATCGTCCTGATCGTGCCCATCGCCCGCCAGCGTGCTTTGCCTTAACCTCCACCCATGGGGGCCGACAAGACAGACGAGGAATTGATGCTCGCATACGCCGAAGGCGACTTGCTCGCTTTCGAAATGCTCTATTCGCGCCACCGCGGCTTGCTGTACCGATTTCTGTTGCGTGGCCTGCGCCATCGCGCCGACGCCGATGAGCTGTTCCAGGAAACCTGGAGCCGGCTGATTGCCGCGCGCGAGCGCTACCGGCCCGACGCGAAATTCACGACCTGGCTGTTGCAAATCGCACACAACCTGATCATTGATCGATTCCGTCGTCAGCGTCCGCAAGTGTCCGCTGAAGAAGCCGATACAGTACTGCGAAATCTCGACGCGCCCGAATCGGAACAACCCGATCATGCGCTGAGCGAGTTTGAGCAACGCCGGCGTTTGCAACTCGCGCTGGAAGATCTGCCAGACGAACAGAGGGTCGCTTTTCTGCTGCGCATCGAAGGAGGCCTCGGGCTCGATGAAATCGGTGCGATAACGGGGGTTGGACGCGAGACAGTGAAATCACGCTTGCGCTACGCGTTGGCACGCATCCGCGCGCGGTTTGCGACATGACCATGCCGCGCGACAACCACCAGGATCTGGATCGCTTGCTCGACAGCGGCAGCGGCGACCTCGGCGACTTGTATCGACGCCTGCCACGCATGGAGCCGCCGCGACGCCTCGACCGCGCGGTGCTGGGTGAAGCTGCGCGTGCCGTGCGCGGGCGCCCGCCGCGGCGTCATCGATGGATGGTGGGACTCGGCTCCGCTGCAGGTCTTGTGCTCGCGGCCGGCGTTGCGTGGCATGTTGGTCAAGACGCCTTGCGCCAGCAATCGCCCAATTCGGCCCAGCGCGGCATGATTGTGGTGCCAGTCGAACCGATCACCGAAACTCGGCGCAAGCGCGCACCCCCGAGTGAAACGAAAGAGGCAGCGCCCATTTCGCCACCACAGACCACCCCGACTGCGGCGAAGCCGGGTTTATCGCGCAAAGCGGAAGCGCGTCCTGTGGCGAAACCTGCGCCCACACCACCGGCATCTGCAGCAGCTCCGCCACCGACCGCCTCACCGGCAGTAGAACCTGATCCGTTTCCAGCCGAATCGCGCATGCGCGACGAGACCGCAACGTCTGCCGGCGCAGCGGCAATGCAGGCTGAGCAGGATGCTGCTGCCAAAAACGAACCTGCAGCCGCGGCGCTGAAGCAACCCGAATCAAAACGTGTGCGTACGGAAGCGCCGCCAGCACCATTGAGTTCGGTCGAGCTGCGACGCGACATGCAGCTCGCACCCGACGATTGGCTCGCACATATCGAACAACTTTTGCACCAAGGCCGGCGTCAGCAAGCAATCGAAAGCCTGCGCCTGTTCCAGCACGTGTACCCAAACCGTCCATTGCCACCAAATTTGCATGCGCTTGACCACTAGTTCCGCGTATCGATTGCAATGGGCTTCATGAGCAGGCCGGACGCGCTTGCGATGGCGGGAGTGCCGGATGCAAGTTGCCGACTGTCACGCACGTTGGACCTGGACCGGTCGTAACGCCGATATGCCGGCAGACGCCACGCAATCACGCACCGTTAAACTCGGGAGCATGAGCGACATGCATACCCTGCGCGGCCACGCACATTTGCAGCAGGACATCCGCAAGAGTCGTTTTCTGGCACAGGCCGCGCCGGTCGAAGACGCGGATGCCGCTCTCGCATTCATCGCGCGGGTCAGCACCCGCGACGCGAGCCACAATTGCTGGGCCTGGCGCATCGACGCCAACTATCGCTACACCGATGATGGCGAGCCCGGCGGTAGTGCGGGGCGGCCGATCCTCGCCGCTATCGAGGGCCAGAATCTTGATCGCGTCGTCGTTGTCGTCGCGCGCTGGTTTGGCGGCGTCAAGCTCGGCATTGGCGGTCTGGTGCGAGCCTATGGCGGCTGCGCGGCCGAGTGCCTGCGTGCGGCCGACAAAATCCTCCTGGTCGAGCGCGTGCGCGCCTGCATCCGTTGCGATTTTTCGGTCGCACCGGTGATTTATGCACGGCTGCGCGAATTCGATGCGGTCCGGCATGCGGAGCGCTCGACCGTCGACGGCGTCGAACTCGATGTCGATGTGGCCGTCGGCCACCTGGAGGCACTTGCCGCATTCGTGCGCGATCTGACCCGCGGACGTGGATCGCTCGCTGTCGCGCCTTGAACGTCCACTACGCGCCCACACGTCTTTGCGACTTCGCCCGTACACTGCGCCGATGACCGATACAACCACCGCTTCTCCGCGCAAGATTCAATCGTTGCGCCGCTTGCTGCCGTTTCTCAAACCCTATCGCGGCCTGATCGCCGGATGGCTCGGCTTTCTCGCCCTGTCGTCAGCCGCAACGTTGACCTTGCCACAAGCCGTGCGCGTGATGATCGACAATGGCTTTACCCAGGCCAACTCCGCCGCGATCAATGCAAGTTTTCTCGGCCTGTTCGGGGTTGCCGCGGTGCTTGCAGTCGCGACTGCAGCGCGGTTTTTCTTTGTCAGTCTGCTCGGCGAGCGCGTCGCCGCGGACTTGCGCCGTCGCCTCTACGATCACCTATTGACACTGGATCAGACGTTTTACGAAACCACGCGCACCGGCGAACTGGTTTCGCGTCTGGCTGCGGATACCGAGCTGGTGCAGACGGTGGTCGGCTCGACCTTGTCGATCGCGCTGCGCAGCGTAGTCACTTTGATCGGCGGATTCGTCGCAATGATTCTCACCAGTCCGCGTCTGGCCGGTTTCACCGTGTTGGTGATTCCCGCAGTGGTGTTGCCGATCGTGGTGTTCGGTCGACGCGTCACGCGGCTCTCGCGCGAAAGCCAGGACCGCATTGCGGATGCTTCCGCGATTGCTGCCGAAGCGCTCAACGCGGTGCACACGGTGCAGGCCTATACCCGCGAACCCGAGGAATCCGCGCGCTACGCAAACGCCGTCATGCGCGCGTTCGCGACTGCCCGCAAGCGCATCTCGATGACCGGCACGCTTACCGCGTTGGTCATCGTACTGACATTCGGCGCGATCACGCTGGTGCTGTGGATGGGCGCCAAAGCGGTGATTGCCGGCA
>JBDUED010000004.1:0-42505 GCA_040002595.1 Dokdonella sp.
GCGCAAACGCATACAGGCGCGCGACATGCCAGTCGGTGTCGGGCACGCGCCGCGCAGTGGGCATCATGCGCGCGGCAAGTTCGTCCGGAAGCACGCTGCCATCGTGCGGCAGACTGACCAGCAGCGGCGCGCTGCCGCGGTACAGGGTGAAGGTTTGCATCGCGCGATTATCGCGAAAACGCAGCCTGTTTGCCGGCGCTCGCTCCGAACGGGATACTTGCGCGACACGAACGGGTGCTCGAAAAGCCGGCACATATTGCTACAGTTACCATTCTTTCGCGCAAGGAATCAGGCATGAGCGAATCGGTACTCGCCACGATTGTCGACGGCATCGCGACGATCACGTTGAACCGTGCCCACGTGCACAACGCATTCGACAACACCTTGATTGCCGACCTCAGCGCAGCGCTCGAGGATTGCGAGCGCGACGCGGCAGTGCGTTTCGTTGTGCTGACGGGTGTGGGGGCATCGTTCTCGGCCGGCGCGGATCTCAACTGGATGCGCGGCATGGCGCAGGCCAGTGAAGCGGAAAACCGTGCCGATTCGCTGCGGCTGGCGAAACTGATGCGTTCGCTCAATTTTCTGTCGAAGCCGACCCTGGCGCGCGTCAACGGCTCGGCCTATGGCGGCGGATTAGGCCTGATCGCGTGCTGCGATATCGCGATCGGGGTCGACAACGCAAAGTTCTCGCTCAGCGAAGTCAAGCTCGGCCTCGTGCCGGCGGTGATTTCGCCGTATGTGATCGCCGCGATCGGCATGCGCCAGTCGCGCAAGTTCTTCATCAGCGGCGAGGTGTTTGACGCGGCAACCGCGGCGCGGATCGGCTTGCTGCATGAAGCCGTCGCACCCGATCAGCTCGACGCTGCCGTCGAACGGGCGCTGCATTTTCTCGCAAAAGGCGGGCCCCTCGCGCAAGCCGAGGCCAAGCAACTCGCCTTGCGCGTCGGCGGCATGACGCGTGAGCATGCCGAGCGCACCGACACCCTGAACGCCGATCTGATCGCACACCTGCGAGTGTCCCCAGAGGGTCAGCACGGTCTGGCGGCGTTCCTCGACAAGCGTGCAGCGAACTGGAAATCCTGACTTCGGATCAATCGCCCGATCTCACCTCAATCATCGGGAAACTGCAGTAGCTCCGGCACCCAGGGTGCATACGCCTGCCAGCGGCCGACGGAGCTGCGATAAACCGGCTGACGCGCCTGCCACGCGCTCGATGTGCTGATGATGCTGCGCGTGTCGGTGGGCGCAGCATCGTCGAGAGGCGACAATCCGATCCATCCCGCCAGCGCGCGCAGACACTCGTCGGGATTGTCGGTCAGCGTCTCATAGCGTACTTCGTGGATCAGCTGCGGATGCCTTTCATGTGCGCGTGCCAGCAGCCGAGCGCTGCCCTGCGCGACCGCTGCAATATTGCCAAAGTCGTACGCAAAATTGTTTTCCGGACCGGCGAAATACTGCATCCAGATCGACAGCGCGGTGTCGCGGCTGTTGCGCCGGCACCAGAGAATTTTCGCGTTCGGGAACACGCTCGCAATCAGATCGACATGCATGAAATTGAGCGGCTGCTTGTCGATGAACCAGCGCGCGTTGGGATCGTCCTGACGTACTTGCGCGCAATACGTGGCGGCCGCCGCGGCTCGATCGCCTGGCGTACGCGCGAGTTGCTGCGCAAGGTGCGGCAGCCACGGAAGTTCACCGCGATTGCACACGTCGCGATGGCGTGACAGCCGTTCGGCGACAAGGGTCGTGCCCGAGCGCGGCAGTCCGACAATGAATACGGGAGCAAAATCGACAATTGGCGCCACATGCTCCGGCACCGGCTGCGCGTCAAGGCGCGCATTGACCAGACGCCGCCAGTTCTTGCGCGACCAGTCGACTCCAGCATCGATTATTCCATTGGCTTCGCGCAAATAGCCTGCGGCCTGCGCGTGGTCGGCAATATCGTCACTTGCCTTGGCCAGCGCAAACAGCACCGACGCGCGCGCCTGCGCACTCAGCGCCGGTCGCTGCAAATAGCCGCGCAAGCGTTCGAAATCCGGATGCTGCGGGCGTGCATAACGAGTCGACGCGACAAGGCCGTAGGCGCTTTGCCAATCGAGCGCCCGTGCGTCATTTTGCAGCGCGAACAAATACCGTTCGCGCGCGAGATCGAACGCGCCAAGCTGCAGGTTGAGCATGCCGGCGTACGCATGCAGACGCGGATCGCTGGAGCCGGCCACGATTGCCCGTTCGACCAGTTCGGTGGCGGCTTGTTTGCGTCCGCAGTCGTCAAGCAGTTCGATCGCGCGGATCAACTGATCAACGTCAGGCGTCATCTGCTCGAACAGCGCACGCAGCGTCATCTCGACGCTGTGCATCCTGCCCTGCTCCTGCAGGATTTTTGCGAGCAGGAAGGCCACGGCGACATGGTCTGGCTGTCGTGCCAGCAGGTCGCGCAGTCGCGATTCCGCTTCGCTGGTTCGCTTTGCCTGCCACAACAAGCCGGCTTCGGCGTGCGCCAGGTCGACCGAATCGGGGTGTTCGATCAGCGCGTTGGAGAACAACGCGAGCGCACCGGCGGCGTCGCCGCGCACGACTTGTGCACGTCCTTGCGCGAGCCAATCGCTCGCCGGTCTGTTCTGCATCGTCAAACGCCCACTCCGCGACGACCGCGGCCGATCACTCATGCTACCGTAAACAGCCACCACGAACGGGTCCGACCCATGCTCGATCACATCGGTTTTCACGTTTCACACCTGCGCAGCCGCCTGCCACATCGCGGATAATTGAGCGATGGCTGTTCGAGGCACATCGTTCCGCCCAACACCCTGTCCACCCCATCTCCCTTGACGGGAGAACTTATGAGTCCATCGCATGTTCAAACGCATCCTTATCGCCAATCGCGGTGAAATCGCGTGCCGCGTCATCCGTACCTGCCGCAAGCTCGGCATCGAGACGGTGGCGGTCTATTCGGAAGCGGATGCGACGGCGCAACATGTGCGTCAGGCCGATGTTGGGTATCCGATCGGTGGTCCGCGTCCTGCGGATTCATACCTGCGTGGCGATGCCATCATCGAGGTAGCAAAACGCAGTGGTGCGCAAGCGGTGCACCCGGGTTACGGCTTCCTTTCCGAGAACGCGGATTTTGCCGATGCTGTCGAGCGCGCGCAGATTTCCTTCATCGGCCCAACCGCAGACTCGATGCGCCGCATGGGCTCGAAGGCCGGCGCAAAGGAATTGATGGCCGCGGGCGGCGTGCCCGTCGTACCCGGCTACACCGGCGAGGACCAGGACGCTGCGTTGCTCGCCCGCGAAGCGGAACATATCGGTTTTCCGCTGATGATAAAAGCCGCCTACGGCGGCGGCGGCAAGGGTATGCGTATCGTGCGTTCGGCGGCGGAATTTGCCGCAAATCTCGAAAGCTGCCAGCGCGAAGCGAAAAACGCATTCGGTCGTGATCGCGTGCTGCTGGAACGTTATTTGGAGCAACCGCGGCATATCGAATTTCAGATCTTCGGCGATACGCACGGCAATATCGTGCATCTCAACGAGCGCGAATGTTCGGCGCAACGGCGCTACCAGAAAGTGCTCGAGGAAACGCCCTCGCCATTCCTGACACCGGCGCTGCGCACGAAAATGGGCGACGCCGCGATTGCAGCCGGGCGCGCACTCGATTACATCAATGCAGGCACGGTCGAGTTCATTGTCGGACCGGGTGGCGATTTCTATTTCATGGAAATCAACACGCGCCTGCAGGTCGAGCATCCGGTCACCGAAATGGTGCTCGGCCTGGATCTGGTCGAATTGCAGTTACGCGTTGCGGCTGGCGAAACCTTGCCGGACTCGTTATGCGGCAATGCGCCGATCGCACAAAACGGCCACGCAATTGAAGTGCGTTTGTACGCAGAGGATCCACAACAGGGTTTCCTGCCCGGCTCCGGCAAGCTGGAAAAATTGCGCCTGCCCGCGCCATCCAGACACGTGCGCATCGATTCGGGCGTGACCGAGGGCGATACCGTCACGATCTTCTACGACCCGATGATCGCCAAGCTTGTTGTATGGGATCACACGCGCGACGCCGCACTGGTACGCATGCGCGAGGCACTTGCAGCGTGCGACATCGTCGGTCCCAAATCCAACATCGACTTTCTCGAACGACTTGTGCGTCATCCTGCGGTGATCGAAGGTCGCATCGACACGGGTTATCTCGATCGGCATCTGGATGAATTCGTCGGCGTGGCGCAAAGCGAAGATCGCAATGCCGCGCTGTTTGCCGCGGCAACCGCCTGGTTGCTGCACGAGGAAGCGCAAGCACCTCAACGCGCTCGCGCCACGGCTGACCCCCATTCGCCGTGGGCACGAGCCGATGGCTGGCGACTGGGTCATCCGGGCAAACGCGTGGTCGCATTGCTCGATGGTGGCGAGCGCGTCGAGATCAATGCGCGCGGCGCGGCTGGAACGTATCGCTTGGAACGGGGTGACAGCGTCTGCATGGTTGCGAATGCGGCGCTGCGTGACGAGGTGTTGGTAGCCGCATTCGATGGCGTCACGCGGCGCTGGCGTGCCAACATCGACCACAATCGCCTGAGTCTGCACGACCAAACGCGCCGACACACCTGCACACACGCACCCGCTTTTGCGTATGCCGTAGACGCCGCGACGGGTGGCGACCGCATCGCGGCCCCGATGCCCGGTCGTATCGTGCTGGTCAAGGCAAGCGCTGGCGAAGACGTGTCCGAAGGCCAGGAGTTGCTGGTGATGGAGGCGATGAAGATGGAACTCAGCCTGAAGGCGCCGCGTGCAGGCAAGATCGAGAGCGTGCAGGCAGCTGCCGGCGATTTCGTGGACGCCGATGCTGTGCTGGTTCTGCTCGCCCCGGCGTGAGGACGCCGCGTGATCGCGATAATCGAACGCGTGTGCCTGCGGATGCAGTCGTGATGCGCACGATTTTGTGCACGATGCTGGGCCTGGTCTGTCTCGTGCTGGGCGGCTGCGTGGAAACGCGCTTCGAATCGCCGCTGGGCGACCACCGTGAAACCTGCGATGCGCGCTGGCAAGGCGTGTGGCACGACGCCGATGCGCGCGACACCGCGCCACCGACTCCCGCGGTCGCCATCTTGCGTGTCGACGCGAACTGCGGCTTCACCATGCTCGACCCACCTTCTGAAAAAGGCGCTGGGACACCGCTGCTTGTGCCAGTGGAAACCGTGCACGCGAACGGCAACGATTACCTCGTCATCGCCGACCGCGCGATCAAGACGCTGTTTGCATTGAAGCCGCCGCATGCGATCGAACCGCCGCCGCAACAATCGTTTTTCTTCGCCCGCTATCGTGTGCGTGGCAATCGCATCGATCTGTATCCAGTCGACAGCGAACGCGTGGCCAAGCTCGTCATCGACGGCAAGTTGGACGGCACCGTCGACCAGAGTGCGCATGAATTGCACGTGTTCGTGCGCGGCGACCGCGCACGCATGCTTGCCGCGGTCCGCAACAACGCGATATTCAAGACAACGCCAGACTTGAGACTCGTGCGCTTCGCAGCCGCGGCAGCGCTCCCGCAGCACGCCCTGCAGCCGTCGCCTGCCGGACAGAAAAAATGAGCATTCCCAACCACGTCCGCATCGTCGAAGTTGGCGCGCGCGATGGTCTGCAGAACGAAAAGACCATTATTCCGACCGCCACCAAGATCGAGTTGATCGACCGCCTCTCCGCAACGGGCTTGCGCACGATCGAGGCAACCAGTTTCGTCAGTCCGAAATGGATACCCCAACTTGCCGATGCAGCCGACGTGTTCAGCGGCATCGCGAAGAAACCCGGCGTCGCCTATCCGGTGCTGGTGCCGAACCTGCTTGGTTACGAGCGCGCGCGCGAAGTCGGGGTCCGGGAGATCGCGATTTTCACCGCGGCGAGCGAGGCGTTCAACCGCAAGAACGTCAACGCGTCGATCGACGAGTCGATCGAGCGCTTCAAACCGGTGCTGGAGCGCGCTGCTGCCGACGGGATGAAGGTGCGTGGCTACGTGTCGACCGTGCTCGGTTGTCCGTATCAAGGTGAGGTGGCGCTGGCTGACGTCGTACGCGTGGCCAAACGGTTGCACGATTCGGGTTGTTACGAGATCTCGCTCGGTGACACCATCGGCATCGGCACACCGGGCAACGCGCGCGCGATGCTGCGCGCAGTGGCCGACGCGGTGCCGATCACCGCACTTGCCGTGCATTTCCACGACACGCGCGGACAGGCGCTGGCGAACATCCTCGCTTGCCTTGAGGAAGGCGTCAGTGTCGTCGACAGCGCTGTGTCGGGTACCGGCGGCTGCCCGTATGCAAAAGGCGCAACCGGCAATGTGGCCACCGAGGATGTGGTCTACATGCTGCATGGAATGGGCGTGGCAACCGGTATCGAACTGGCGCAACTTATCGCCACCGGATTGTGGCTCAGCGCCCAGCTCGGGCGCGAAACATCGAGTCGTGTCGCACGCGCCAGCGCAGCGTAAGTCTTCACCCTCGCCCCATACGGTGCTGGCTATAATCACGATTCCCTCCGATGCGGTCCGCGCCACATGCCCGCCAAACTAGCTCCTGATCGCCATCGCGGTTTGATCGTCGCCAGCGGCGACATTGTTGCAGACGGTCGCGGCGCACAACTGCTCATGCGTGTGCTCGCCTTGCTGGCGCCGCAGCCTCGCGTGCTCGTGATTGGCGCGATGGAATCCGTGGTGGATCCTGACGCGGACATTGAAACGGCGTTGTATGCCGCAGGTGCCAGCGAAGTACGCCGCATCGCACTGCACACGCGCGCGGACGCAGAGCAGCGCGCGCTGCTCGATACGGTCGAGCATGCGCAATTGACACTGCTGCTTTCGGATCAACCCTTGCGTCTGTCCACCTTGATCGGCGGTACCCCGCTCGCGCGCGCGATTCGTCGCCGCAACGCGGAAGGGATGGCCGTGGCCGGCTGTGGGGCCGGCGCCGCGCTATTGTGCGAACACATGCTGACGCACGGCGCACAAGGCGCCACGCCACTTAGCGGTGGCGCGAATTTTGCGCCTGGACTCGGCCTTACCAATCGCGTCGTGATCGACCAGGGTGGTCATGCCAGCGATCGCCTCGGCCGCCTGCTCGCGGCGCTGGCGCTCAATCCGTTCGCGCTCGGCCTCGGTCTTGATCCTGCCACCGCAGCGGTGATCGGGCCGGACAACGTGCTCGAAGTCATTGGTACCGGCGGCGTCACCTTGATCGATCCGGCCGAAATGGCCGATTCCAATATCGCCGACCTTGCGCCCGGCGCGCCGATCCGCATCACCAACCTGCGCCTGCATGCGCTAACCGGCGGCGCGCGCTACGACCTCGATTTCCGCCGCACGGTCGATTGAGCCATCCAGCACGACTCAACCGAAATGGATGCAACGAGCCCCTTCACGATCCGCCCGATCGAGACGCGCGACGACCCCGCGATCGCCGCAATCATTCGCAGCGTGATGCCCGAGTTTGGTGCCGACGGTCCGGGATTTGCGATCCACGATGCAGAAGTCGCCGCAATGAGCGCGGCCTATTCCGCGCCGCGTTGCGCATATTTCGTCGTCGAGATCGAGGGCAAGGTGTGCGGCGGCGGCGGTATCGCTCCGCTTGAAGCGGGCGATCGCGCCACTTGCGAATTGCGCAAGATGTATTTCCTGCCCGCATTGCGCGGCCGCGGCGCCGGTCGCACGCTGATCGAACACTGCATGGCCGCGGCCCACGCGTGTGGATTCACCCGCTGCTATCTGGAAACGTTGACCGGCATGGACGCCGCGCAGGCCTTGTATCTCGCCAGTGGATTCGAACGAATTGGACACCCGGTCGGCGCGACCGGCCATCACGGTTGCAACCGGTTTTATCTGCGCGCGTTATAGCAACGATCCATCCTTTGCCGATGCTTGCGTGCACGACGCCGACGCAGGTGTCCGCTGCAGGTTCCTCAAGCCAGCAACGTCAACACCGCTTTGGCCGCGTCTGCCGACGACGCCGGATTCTGCCCGGTCACGATATTGCCATCGACGACGACATGCGATTGCCAGTCGGCCTTCTTTGAATAGACGCCTTCTTTTTCCTTGAGCATGTCTTCGACCAGGAATGGGACAATATCGACAAGCCCTGCCGCCGCTTCTTCGGTGTCGGAAAAGCCGGTCACGTTCTTGCCGCGCACGAGTGGAAATCCAAACGGTCCGCGCGCGTTGCGAAAAACAGCAAGGCCGTGGCAGACCGCAGCGACCGGTTTTCCCGCTGCATACACGTGCTCGATCAAGTGCTGCGAATCGGCGTCGTCCGCCAGATCCCACAAGGGTCCGTGTCCACCTGGATAGAAAACCGCATCGAAGTCATCGGCCTCGACCTCGGACAGCTTCTTTGTCGCCGCCAGCACGGCCTGTGCGGCGGGATCAGCCTTGAAGCGTTTCGTGGCGACGGTCTGTGCGTCCGCATCATCGCTTTTCGGATCGAGCGGCGGCTGGCCACCCTTGGGCGAAGCCACCACGACCTGCGCTTTGGCATCCATGAAAACGTAATACGGCGCGGCGAATTCCTCAAGCCAGAAGCCGGTTTTCCTGCCCGTGTTGCCGAGTTCGGCGTGAGACGTCAGAACCATCAGTATTTTCATCGGTATGTCCATGCCGGAAAGATATCCACGCCGAAATGGCGTGGCAGGCGAATATGCTGGTGAAAGCGGAACCAAACAAGGGCTGGGCGACAACGATGGAGCGCTGAGCCCCATGGATATCCGGTGACATTCCCACAGGAAACGGAAAAGTCCGCTGCTCCCTTGCGCATCACGGGACTTGCGCAAGGCAAGCGATATACGTACATTAGTACGTATGCACTCCATCAACCTCACCCTCAACCAGCAACGCGTGCTCGATTGCATCACGCGTCATCTGCAGCAGCACGAGCGCGCACCGACGTTACGGGAAATATCCGAAGCGCTCGGCCTCAGCAGCCATAGCTCAGCCCAGGATTATGTCGAGGCGCTCGTGCGCAAGGGCGCACTGGAACGTTCACCGCATCATCGCGGCCTGCGTCTTGCGCATCGCTCGCGGGCGCTGGCGACAGGTGGTCTTCCCTTGGTCGGACGGGTTGCCGCCGGCAGCCCGATCCTGGCTGCCGAAAATATCGAAGGTCAGCACGGCATCGATCCGGACCTGTTCCGCCCACGCGCCGATTACCTGCTGCGCGTGGTGGGCCTGAGCATGCGTGATGCCGGCATCCTTGATGGGGATCTGATCGCCGTGCATCGCAGTGCCACGGCCGACAATGGCCGCATCGTCGTCGCGCGGCTCGACGATGAGGTTACGGTCAAGCGTCTGCAGCATCGTGGCAATCACGTGCGCCTGCTGCCGGCCAATCCGGATTTTGCGCCGATCGAGGTCGATCTGCGCCACCACACATTCGCGATCGAAGGCCTTTACGTCGGCCTGATCCGCCCCGATGCATCCGCATCGAAAATCCAGCGCCAAGGATGAATTGCGATGCTGACCTCAAGTTCCCTTGACGCTGTCGCGTACGTTTCCGAGTCGTCTGCATTCATGCAGGCGACGCCCCTTGCGCTGCCTGCAACGGCACGATCAGCTTTGCCCGAGCGATCATTCGCATCGCCCGACAACGCCGCACTCGCCGATGTATTGCGCCATCCCGGCATCTGGCGTCGTGGATCGAAACCCGCCCCAACCAGCGATGCGCCATCCACTGGACTTGCCGAACTCGATGCACGGCTGCCCGGCAGCGGCTGGCCGCGCGGCGGCTTGACCGAAATCCTGATCGAGCACGACGGCATCGGCGAATGCAGCTTGTTGCTGCCTGCGCTTGCCGCGTTGACCCGGGCGCGCCAGCGCGTCGTACTGATCGCGCCACCGTATATTCCGTACGCGCCGGCGCTGGCCGAAGCCGGTATCGATCTCAGCCAGCTCGTGCATATCGAAGCCGGCGTTGCGGATACACACTGGACCGCCGAGCAATGCCTGCGCGCCGGTTGCTGTGGAGCGGTGGTGAACTGGCTGCCGAAGGCGGACTATCGTCAATTGCGCCGTCTGCAACTTGCCGCCGAGACCGGCGCCGCCCTCGCCTTCGTGTTCCGTCCGCTCGCCGCCGCACAAGAAGCAAGTCCCGCCGCATTGCGCCTCAAGATCACCGTTTCGGCAGGCGAACGACGCATCGAAATCCTAAAATGCCGTGGCGCGCTCGGCGGCTCGCAGGCGATCGGTCAACGGGCGTGATGCGCCGAGGCATGCGTGTTCTGGCTTTGCCTTCGTTTTCCGCAACTGGCGCTGGAAACCCTCCGCGTCGATAGCGCTGCGCGTGATGATGAACGTCCGTTTGCGATCATCGACGGTCCGCTGCAGCGCCGCCATGTCGTGCTCGCGGATGCGGCTGCGCGCGCTGCTGGCGTGCACGCCGGACAAGCCGTGGCCGCAGCGCAGATGCTCTGCCCTCGTCTTGCCGTGGCGCCACGCGATGAAGCCGTCGAAAGACAGACGCTGGAATCGCTGGCTGCATGGACTTATCGTTTCAGTGCCGAAATCAACATCGCCGCACCGGAAACGATTCTTGCCGAAGTGGGAGGAAGCCTCGCCCTGTTCGGTGGCTGGCCGGCCCTGCAACGGCGCATGCGCGGCGAACTTGACCGGTTCGGATTTGCATACTCGCTGGCGGCCGCCCCAACCGCCGCCGCCGCAGGCATCCTTGCTGCACATGCCGACGGGATCGCGATTCCTGCTCTGGCGAATCTGACTGCCGCACTGGCACAGGTGCCGCTTGCCGCGAGCGGTCTCGATGAAAAAAAAATCGCTGCGCTGCACGGGATGGGCTTTCGTCACCTGCGCGATCTGTTTCGTCTGCCGCGTGCGGAACTTGCACGCCGCATCGGCCAGAATGCGCTCACTTACCTGGATCGCATGCGCGGACTTGTCGGAGAGACATTGCCGCGCTGGCGACCACCGGATCGTTTCGAGCGTCGCATCGAATTTTCATTCGGCATCCAATCCCATACCGCGCTGGCGTTTCCCTTGCAGCGGCTGATCCGGGAGCTGGCGCTGTTCCTGATCGCGCGCGACGGTGGGGTGCAACGCTTCGCCCTCGTGCTCGGTCACGAACGCGGTGCCAGCACCACGGTCGAGGTGGGCCTGCTCACGCCGCAACGCGAGGCAACGAGCCTGCTCGAACTCGCACGCGCGCGCCTCGAACGCATCAAGCTGTCCGCACCGATACATGCGTTGACCCTGCGCGTCGCCGACCTGCCGCCGCTGTGTCCGCTGCATCGCGACCTGTTCGAGGTCAATCGTCACGAGCAGCTCGACTGGCCCGCACTGGCCGAACGCCTGCGCGCACGCCTTGGCGATTCGGCAATGCAGGGTCTTGCCTGCGCGGCGGATCATCGCCCTGCACGTGCGTGGCGATTTGCGGCAGACGAGACTGGAACTTCTTGCACAACCGGCTTCGACCGCAATGTTTTGGAGCGGGAAAAAACCAGCAACGCAGTTGAAGCCGCGTCCGCAACAAGAACCCCGGCTTCGATCGATGTCCACCACAGACGACCGTTCTGGCTGCTGCGCCGCCCGATCGTTCTTCGCGAAACACCGGCGCACATTCTCGCTGGTCCCGAACGTATCGAAAGTGGCTGGTGGGATGAGCACGACCAACGCCGCGACTACTACATCATCGAAACACGACGCGGCCAGCGCGCATGGGTTTTCGTCGAAGCCGGCACGGCCAATGCGGCAAGCTCATCGCAAGCGAACTGCACAGCGGCCAACTGGAACCTGCACGGCTGGTTTGCATGAAGCCGGGCAAGTCATCAAAACACCGCCGCTTGCGTGCGCCGCTCGAAGCGGACCTTGCGCAAGCCGGAATCGACGACGATCCGCGCAGCGCCCTGCACAAGTCCAAGCGACAGCAAACCCCAGCACTTCTCACGCCAGTCGATGTCGATCGACCGGCTGGCGTGAAATACGCCGAGTTGCATTGTCTGTCGAACTTCTCGTTCCAGCGCGGCGCATCGACGGCACGGGAATTGTTCGATCGCGCGAAGAAACTTGGCTACAGCGCACTGGCAATCACCGATGAGTGCTCGCTGGCCGGCATCGTGCGGGCGCTGGAAGCTTCGGAGGAAACCGGCCTGCGGCTTATCGTCGGCACCGAAGTGCAGTTGATCGACGGCCCGAAACTTGTGCTGCTCTCACGCAACCAGGACGGCTATACGGCCATCTGCAAACTCATCACGAGCGGTCGCAGGCGCAGTGTAAAAGGCGAATACCGATTGACCTGCGCGGATGTCGAGCAGCTTGGCGACGACGTGCTGATACTGTGGATGCCCTGGTTCGCATCATCCGCACACGAATCAGGGGTTTTTCCGCGTCAGCGCGAAGCGCTGGCAGGGAACGTCCCGCGGCCTGCCGCTCGCCGCAGGAAAACCATTGCAGCCAGTGTCGAGAATGGCATCCATCGCCTGCTGGATACGGCGCACGATGCGAACGACGCGCACGCGCGCTGGATCGCACAGCATTTCGGCATGCACGCGTGGATCGCGGTCGAACTGCACCGTCACTTCGACGATGCCGCACGCTTGTCCGATCTGCACGCACTTGGCGAGCGCCACCGACTTCCACTGGTCGCAGCCGGCGCCGTGCACATGCACGTGCGGCGCCGACGCGCATTGCAGGACGTGATGACCGCGATCCGTCTTCGTTGCACAGTCGCCGAGGCTGGTCATGCATTGTTTCCCAATGGCGAGCGCCATCTGCGCCGCATCGATGATCTGGCCGCGCTGTATCCGGCGGATCTGCTCGCCGAGAGTGTGCGCCTCGCATCGCTGTGCACATTCAATCTGCGCGGGCTCGATTATCAATATCCCACGGAGCTGACGCCGGCCGGCATCAAGGCCATCGATCATCTGCGCCATCTGACCTGGAAAGGTGCCGCCCAACGTTGGCCCGGTGGCATGCCGGACGACGTTCGCACGCAAGTTGAAAAGGAACTCGCGCTGATCGCCGACATCCGCTACGAACACTTTTTTCTGACTGTCGAGGAGATCGTGCGCTGGGCTCGCGAACAAGTACCGCCGATCCTGTGCCAGGGGCGCGGCTCATCGGCGAACTCGGCCGTCTGTTACTGTCTCGGCATCACCGCGGTCGATCCGAAAAACATCAATCTGCTGTTCGAGCGCTTCCTGTCAAAGGAACGCAACGAGCCACCGGACATCGATGTCGATTTCGAGCACGAGCGCCGCGAGGAAGTGATCCAGCATGTATTTGAAAAGTACGGCCGCGATCGCGCCGCGCTCGCGGCGACCGTGATCAGCTATCGCGGCAAGAGCGCGGTGCGTGATATCGGCCGTGCGCTGGGGCTTGCCGAAGACCAGCTCGACGGCCTGACCGGCATGTTCTCGCGCGTGCGCAGCGAGCGACCGCTGGGCGAGTGGCTGAGCGAACGCGGCTTCGATCCTGACAGCCGGGTGCTGCACCGATTGTTCGCACTGGCAAACGAAATCCAGGGTTTTCCACGCCACCTTTCGCAACATGTCGGCGGCTTCGTGATCTCGGAAAAACCCCTGCATCATCTGGTTCCGGTCGAGAACGCCGCGATGCCGGACCGCACGATCATCCAGTGGGACAAGAACGATCTGGAAACGATGAAGCTGCTCAAGGTCGATTGCCTCGCCCTCGGCATGCTGACCGCCTTGCACAAATGCCTCGATCTGCTGCACGACCACGGCTTGTGGAATCGGCCATCCATCAATGCAACGCCGAGCCTGGTAGACATCCCAATGCGCGACGACGCGGCCGTCTACGACATGATCTGCAAAGCCGACACGGTCGGTGTCTTCCAGATTGAATCGCGCGCGCAGATGTCGATGCTGCCACGTCTCAAACCACGTTGTTTCTACGATATCGTCGTCGAAGTCGCGATCGTGCGGCCGGGTCCCATCCAGGGCGACATGGTTCATCCGTATCTGCGCCGACGCAAGGGGCTGGAAGCGGCGCACTATCCGTTGTCGAAGGCCGAACGCGAAGCGGGCACGAGCAAATCCGCCATCGAGGCTGTACTCGGCCGCACGCTCGGCGTGCCGATTTTCCAGGAACAGGTGATGCGCCTGATCGAAGTCGTCGCCGGTTTCACACCCGGCGAAGCCGACGAACTGCGTCGCGCGATGGCGGCGTGGAAACGTCGCGGCGGGCTCGAGCGTTTCCACGACAAGATCCGCAATGGCATGCTCGAACGCGGCTATGCGGAAGCGTATTTCGAGCGCATCTTCAAACAGATCAAGGGTTTTGGCGAATACGGTTTTCCCGAGTCGCATTCGGCGAGCTTCGCCCTGCTCGCGTATGCCTCGTCGTGGCTCAAGCACTACCATCCAGGTGCGTTCACTTGCGCCTTGCTCAACTCGCAACCGATGGGTTTCTACCAGCCATCGCAATTGATCCAGGATGCGCAGCGACATGGCGTGAACGTTCTGCCGGTCGATGTCGCCGCCAGTAAATGGGACTGCACGCTCGAACCGATGCTCTCATGCAAAGCGGCGCCAGCGCGCGAAAAAAAGAGCCTCGCCACGTCGACGCCGGATTTTCCTGCAGACAAGGTCGCGCTGCGCCTCGGCCTGCGCCAGATCCACGGATTGCCACAGAATCTCGCTGCACGCCTCGCCACCGCACGCAACCACGCGCCCTTCCGCGACATCGCCGACCTGACCCGACGCGCACGCGTGACCGCATCCGAACGTGCGCGCCTCGCCGATGCGGGCGCGCTGCAAAGCCTCAGCGGCCATCGCTATCGCGCGCGCTGGGAAAGCGCCGGCGCCGAGTTGCCAGCGCCACTGCTTGAACAGGCAACGAGTACCGAAGCGCGCGTCGCATTGCGACGGCCCTCGTTGCGAGAGAATGTGATGACCGACTACGCCACGCTTGGCCTGTCGTTGACGCGCCATCCGCTAGCGCTGATCCGAGCCGAGCTCGACCAGCGTCGGGTATCGCCGGCGCATACGACGTTGGACATGCACCGCTGCGGCAAGCCGCTGCGCTGCGCGGGCCTTGTCACCGTGCGCCAGCATCCGGGCACTGCCAAAGGGGTCACTTTCGTCACGCTCGAAGACGAGACCGGCCACGTCAACGTGGTCATCTGGCGTGCGCTGGCGCAGCGCCAACATCGCGTGCTGCTTGAATCAACCGTGATGGCGGTCGATGGTGTGCTCGAAGCGAGCGACGGCGTGGTTCACCTGATCGCCAAACGGCTACACGATTTCAGCGCACTACTACCGGAATTTTCGTTCGCGTCGCGTGATTTCCACTAGGGATATTCTCAACACATGTGCGCAGGCGGTTCCTACTTATTTACGACGTAACCATCCGCGGCGGCGGCCGACGATCAGGGCCACAGCGCTGATCGCAAGCATGCTGATGACAACCGCCGCAAATCCAACGTTAGTTGTTCCGAAAAAAGTGGGTTGCACATTCATTCCGAAAATTCCGGAAATCAGCGCCAGAATTCCAAGCAATACGGTGTAAAACGTCAATATCCGCATCGTGTCGTTGGTGCGCTGGGAAATGCCAGCCGAGAAAAGCTCATACGAGCCCATTGCCATGCTGCGCGTTGTTTCCACTGCGGCAACGGCGCGTTCAAATCGCTCTGCCAGCAATTTGAAATGGGTAGGTGTGGCAATTTCAGCAGCCTTGCAAAAATCGGGGCGCGCCAACGCATGGAACATGTCCCGATGTGCCACAAGCCACCTTCGCAAGCTCGTCACCTCTTGACGGATGACGGAGAGTTTGGCGAGAAACGAATGGTCGAAATTGGATCCCAACGCACGCAAGTCCAGCTCGTCGAGTCGTACTTCGAGGGACTCGGCAGCAGAAAAATATCTTGCCAGCAGCCAGTCGAGCAAGGTCGAGAAGAACGTTGCGGCACTCAGCTCGCCAAGCCGAGTATGAAATTTGTTTTGAATTACAAAATCGTTGAATACCTGCATTGATTCGGGATGCCGCGAGATCACATAGTTGCTGCCGACCAGGAAAACCACTGGCTCCACCCCGAGCTTCTCTTGCTCGGAATTGATACTAAGGGCGCGAACGCAGAAATAATTCTCGTAATGCTGCAGCGATACCCCGTTTTTCTCCTCTGAATCCAGCGATACATTTTCGATATCGAACATCTTGAGCAGGGGTTCAACTTCAGGGCTCGACATATTGGACAGGTCGACCCACAACAGGCGCGAATCCTTGAGGACGTCCGGCAAGTCGTCCGTCAGCTTTACTTCCTTGTCGCGTCCTTCAGCATCGTAGAGGATGGCTCTGACAGTCATGATTTCGTTCCGAAGTGCTGGAAGATCAAATCGCTGATCGCATCCATCTGGTCAAATTGACCGCGCAGAGTTGCGTGCTCGCTTTTAAATGTGGCCAGGATGCTTCTGATGGTTCTTCTGTTGATAGCTGGACTTAAAATCGCAGGGGAAGCCCCTGCGCGATCTCGCGTAGTTTCGTTGATGCTCACTGGAGTTCGGGCAGATCCTGTAAGACCTGCGAGATCTCCGCCCAAGGGTCGATCGTGCGTTTTTTGATGTGAGTCACGGCGTTCTTGATGGTGAACGCATCACCACTCCTGATTTTCGTCAGTTCATCCCACTCGATGGGCATCGCCACCCCGGCGGTCGCACGAGCGCGTAGCGAGTACGACGCCACACTCGTTGCACCTCGACCGTTGCGCAGCCAGTCGACGAAAATCTTTCCTTCGCGATTCTTTTCGCCCGCGACGCTCACGAACTCCGCCGGCCGCAGCTGCGCCATCGCCTGGGCCACCGCCTGCGCGAACTGTTTCACCTTGTCCCATGGTGCTGATGGATGCAGTGGCACGACAACATGAAACCCCTTGCCACCGGACGTGCGCAAAAATGATTGCAGGCCAATGGATTGGAGCTGTTCGCGAAGATCGCGCGCAGCCGCGCGCACACGCTGCCATTTCACGGTCGGATGCGGATCGAGATCGAACACGATGCGATCGGCGTTTTCGTAGTCGGACGCCTTCGAACCCCAAGGGTGGAACTCCAAAACATTCATCTGCACGAGTTCAAGCAAGCCGGCCTCTTCGTCAATACAGAGATATTTCTCGCGTTTCTTTTTTTCCTTTATGTCCACGCCGCGAATGTGGTCGCCCCATCCCGTTGCCGTGTGCTTCTGAAAGAAACAGGGCTTGCCCGAGCCACCCGGACAGCGCACAACTGACAGAGGACGTCCGCCAATTTCGGCCAGGATCCAGGGCGCGACAGCACGGTAGTAGTCGGCAACGTCGCCTTTGGTAATCCCGGTCCCCGGAAACACTTCTCGCTCGGGATGGGTAATGATCACGGGCGCGTCAGTCGACGGTGCTTTTGCCCGTGCGGCCTTCTTGCCCGCAGGCTTTTTGGTCATCGGCTTGTTTTCTTTTGCGCTGAGTTCGGCGGCGAGACTTGTCGGCGTCTTGTCCACGCGGATGGTCTTGAAGGCCGGTTGCCGCAACAACCCTTGCCCCCCAACGCCCTGATAAAACACCTCGACAACCATGGTTGGCTTGACCCACAGCGCCAATCCCACGTCTTTGCGGTCCATCAATGAAATATCGGCTGACGTTTCCTTGACCCGAGTGACCATCAATTGTTTACGAAGCGTCTGCAACTGCTTGTCGTTGAGACCGGTTCCAACCCGGCCGACATACGTGAGGCCTTGCGCCGATGGCTTGGCCAGCAGCAATGCCCCGATGCCGGAGCGGCTGCCTTTGGGCTCGGTGTAGCCGACGACGACAAACTCGTCGGACGGCCGAGCCTTCACCTTCACCCAGTCCCCGTTCCGCGTTCCTCGGTAAACGCTGTGGGCCCGTTTGCTGACGATGCCTTCCAGTCCCGCGGTGGTGGCTTGTGCAAAGACGTCCTTGCCGTGCCCGACCTGATGTTCCGAGTATCGAAGCAGCGAGTTCGGTCGCGTCTGAAGCAGGATGGAAAGGGCCGCCTTGCGATCGATCAACCGGACATCGCGCAATGACTTTCCATTGAGATGCGGCATGTCGAAGAGCATGTACAGCAGCGGGGCCTTGTTCTCAGCCGACATTCGCCCCTGGAGCGCATTGAAATCGTCGCGACCGTCCTGAAACACGATCATCTCACCGTCGAGTTGCGCACTCTTGAGCTTCAGCGCTGCCAAAGCCTTGACGAGTTCGGGAACCTTGGTGGTCCACTCGACGGCATTGCGGGACCAAAGGCGAACCTTGCCCGCTACAACGGTAGCGACAATCCGATACCCGTCCCATTTGACTTCGTGTAGCCAAGCGTCCCCTTCCGGAGGTTCGGCTTGCGACCGACACAGTTCGGGGGCGAACGCTTCGTCCTTGAGGTCCGCGGGAACCGCACCCGCGAGTTTGACGGCGTTGCGCTTGGAAGTAGACACGGGGGCATTTGTTGCACGAAGTGCTGTCCGTTTCAGGACCTTTCCCGGTTTCGCGGAATCAGCTTTCATCTCCTTCCAGGTGGCTTTGCGTTTTGCGAGAGAAATCGGGCGGTCGGATTTTTCATCGACGAATGCGTTGGCGTCTCTGGCGCCGGCGAACTCGTCTTTGTGCTTGATCAGCAGCCACTGATTTTTGGCGCCCTCACGGCGCGTGCGCACCAGCACCCAGGAGCCACGCAACACGTCGCCATGCAGGATGAACTTTAGGTCGCCCTTGCTCAGACCTTCGTGCGGGCTGCCGATGGGCTCCCACGTCCCGTGATCAAACACGTCAACATGTCCTGCGCCATAGTTGCCTTTTGGGATGTCTCCTTCAAAGGTCGCGTAGGAAACAGGATGATCTTCCACTTCCATCGCCAAGCGCTTCACGGACGGGTCGAAGCTCGGCCCTTTCGGAACGGCCCAGCTTTTCAAGACGCCATCGAGTTCCAACCGAAAATCAAAGTGACGATGCGATGCGTGGTGGAGCTGAACAACAAAAATGCGCTCGCCTACCGTTCCGCCTTCGGCAGGTTCCGGCGTTGCCTTGAAGTTCCGCTTGCGTTTGTACTCGGTGAGCGCCACGCGTCAACCCGGTAGGCAATGTGAGTCGTTCGCGTACGTGTGGGCTCCCACAATTGACCCATGTTTGCGACGAAAGGCCAACTGCGCCTGTTTGCCACGCGCATGAAAATTGTTTGCCAGCTGCTTCCCTGCCTTCTCCACTGTCACCTTCGTATTAAGCCTGGCGATCGATTGCGTATTTTCTTCCGGTTGCCAGCAGCAATCGTTTTTTTTGTCAGCCGCGTGACGGAGGATGCGTGTCATGTTCCTACACCGAAAGTTGCGTGCGCAGTTTCACTTTTCCACAACATCGATAACACCGATCCACTGAACAGACCGCAACGTGGATTTTTGCATCCGTCATCATATTCAGGACACGAGTTTTCTTGTTCGTCCACGGGTAAGACCCGAGTGGAATTGGGTCTCTCGGAACGCCGCGGTGACCTAACTATCGCACTGCGAGCAAACCCGCACGGGTGTCTGGCTACCCCTACGACATCAGGGCAATCACGCCGCTCATCGACGCGGCAAGATCAATGAAACCAAACGCAGCGCCAAGCGGCGCTCGATGGCTCGTGATCACCCCCGACGTGATTCCAATGCCGATAGGACGTGCTGAATTCCTTCTCAAGGAGGCGAAGGATCTGGCCGAGAAAACGAGCCGCAGCAAGGATGAGAACGGGCAACCGGGCTCTGACTTGAGGTCCGGTGGCGCCACTCTTCGGGAACAGGTAGAGCTTGCACACTTCACGCGGCGTCGCTGCCATTCCGGGTCGGCAGGGTCTGTCCAGGCAGTAGCTTGGAGCCCTCTTGAAAAACGTGTTGCCAAGGTCAAATTCCCTGCCAAGCGGCGTATCGCCGCCCCAACACCAAGGAGATATTCATGAACAACACTCTTCCGCTCTACAGCGCCTGGAATGCTCAGGGTAACGACCCCCACCGGGAAATGCGCCAGATCCTTGGCAGCATCTTCAACCCCGAACAATCCGACCAATCCAATGTCGTCACCAGCCAGTGGGCACCCCAGGTCGACATCAAGGAGGAAGACGACCAGTTCCTCATCCTGGCGGATATTCCGGGGGTGGATCCAAAGGACATCGAGATCACCATGGAAAAGGGAATTCTTTCGCTCAAGGGACAGCGCATCGACGAGTCGATCCAGCAGAAGGGAAAATTGACCCGGGTCGAACGGTCGCATGGCACGTTCTATCGGCGGTTCGCGCTTCCCGACAGCGCAGACCCCAATGGCATAAAGGCAACCGGACGCCATGGCGTGTTGGAAATCATGATCCCGAAGCGGCCGGAGAGTGCGCCACGTCGCATTCAAGTCGGCTAGGTGCTGGCCCCGTAATTCGCGTTACGCGCGGCTGCCCGCTCAGGCGGCAGCCGCGCTTGTTGAACCGAACGGAGATGCCTTCGTCGTTTGCGACCGGCCAAATGGGGTCTGAAGCGCCCGTTTGAACCCGCAAAACGGAGACGCGCTTATCAAGCCTGCCAGGCCTTGCCTGTCAAAGGCGAACGCGAGATTGCTTCCGACCGAACCATTGATGATCTGCATCTTGCCGGTCGGTCACATCGGGCGAATCTCGCCCTTGCGGCCACCAGCTCCTAGCGCATGTCGCTCACGGCGCCTCCAACTCTCCCGCTATCCTGCCCATGAATGGCCGGTAGTAACGCAACTCAGCGATCGAATCGCGCACGTCGCTGCGCGCGGTGTGCGCAGAATCCTTGTTGAAGCCGCGGCTGACTTCAGGCGCCCAGCGTCGCGCAAGTTCCTTGATCGTCGAAACGTCGAGATTGCGGTAGTGGAAGAATCGTTCCAGCCGCGGCATCAGACGATGCAGGAAACGCCGGTCCTGACAGATCGAATTGCCGCACATGGGCGACTTGCCCGGGGGGACCCACTGCAGCAGAAATTGCATCGTCAGCGCTTCGGCGGTCGCGACGTCAACATCTGATTCGGCGACACGTTGCCACAAGCCCGATTTGCGATGCTGGTTGCGATTCCAGTCGTCCATCGACTCCAGCCGCGCGAGCGAGTGCACAATCGCGAACTCCGGTCCTTCGGCGACAAGATTCAGATTCTTGTCAGTCACCGCCGTCGCGATCTCGAGTATCGAATCGCTGCCCGGATCGAGTCCGGTCATCTCCAGATCGATCCAGATCAGGTTGTCGTCATCCATCACACGCATGCACATCTCCTTGAAGGCAAGGTACCAGTCTAGGCAACCGGACACGCGATGGAAAGCGTCGCCCACACTCGGGTGCCGGCATCACGCTATGCTCGCGCACACATGAATCCGACCTTTCTCTGGCACGACTACGAAACGACCGGTGCCGATCCCCGCCGCGACCGTCCAGCGCAGTTCGCCGCGATCCGCACCACGCTCGACCTTGTGCCGGTCGGCGAGCCGGTTTCGCTTTTCTGCAAACCGGCACCCGACATTTTGCCGCACCCGCAAGCGTGTCTGATCACCGGCATCACGCCGCAGCAAATGCAGCGCGATGGCGTCATCGAACCTGAATTTTCGTCGATCGTCCACCAGCACATGGCCCAACCGGGCACCTGTAGCGTCGGCTACAACTCGATCCGTTTCGACGACGAGTTTACCCGCCAGATGTTGTATCGAAATTTTTACGACCCCTACGAACGCGAGTGGAAAAACAGCAACTCGCGGTGGGATGTAATCGATCTGGCCCGGATGTGCTACGCGTTGCGTCCGGACGGAATCGAATGGCCGCGCCGTACGGATGGTTCGCCGAGTTTCAAGCTCGACCACCTCGCCAGCGCAAACCATATCGAGCAACGTCGCGCGCACGATGCGGTTTCGGACGTCGAAGCGCTGATTGGCTTCGCACGCCTCCTCCGCATACGCCAGCCGCGACTGTGGGACTATTATTTCGATCTGCGCCGCAAGCAACGCGTATTTGGATTACTGGATGTCGCGCGGATGACGCCACTCGTGCACGTCTCGTCGCGCTATCCAGCAAGTCGCGGCTGTCTCGCACTGATCGTGCCGCTGGCCATGCATCCCAGCCTGCCCAATGGAGTGATTGCCTACGACCTCGATGTCGATCCGACCCCATTGCTCGAACTCGACGCCGATGAAATTACCGACCGCCTGTTCGTTGCACGCGGCGATTTGCCCGACGGCATCGACCGTATTGCGCTGAAGACGATCCATGCAAACAAATCGCCTGCGCTCGCGCCGATGAGTGTGTTGAAAGACATTGATCTCGCGCGCATCGCACTCGATCCCGATCGCAGCCTTGCGCATCTGGCCGTGCTGCAGCGCGCCGACGGACTCGTCGCAAAACTGCACGCGGTATTCTCACGCAACCAGTCACGGGCAGCGGCCACTGATCCGGAACTTGCGCTTTACGACGGATTCCTGCCGGACGCCGACAAACGATTGTTGCGCACGGTGCGCGAGACGCCGCCTGAGCAACTGGGCAGTCGCGTGTTTCCGTTCCGCGATGCACGCTACGCCGAACTCCTTTTTCGTTACCGCGCACGCAACTGGCCGGACACGCTTGATGCCGAGGAACACGTCCGCTGGGATGATTTTCGTCGGCGTCGAATAGAAACATCAACGCCGCTGACGGGGCTGACTCGTGAAGAATATTTCGCGACACTGGCCACCATGCGTCTGGATCCGACTGTTTCAACCGCGCAAATTCCGCTACTTGACGCCCTTGAAAGCTGGGCGCAGGAGATCGCGTAGGAGCGGCGCAGCCGCGACCTCAATGTCGCAACTGCGATATCCGGTCGCGCTCGCAGCTCTCCTACAATGCACATCACTCCAGCGGAAAGCACGATACCTGTGGCCATAAGATACTTCAGCAGCGCGACGTTCAAATTCCTGCGCGACCTTGCAGCCAACAACAACCGCACGTGGTTCGCCGCCAACAAGCCACGCTACGAAGACGTCCTGCGGCAGTCGTTCCTGCAACTCATCACCGATCTGCAGGCGCCGCTGGCAAGGATCAGCACGCATTACCGCGCCGATCCACGCGCGCAAGGCGGCTCGCTGTTCCGCATCCACCGCGACACCCGCTTTGCCAACGACAAGACGCCCTACAAGACCTGGGCAGGCGCACGCTTTGCGCACGAACGCCGACGCGAAATCGAAGCGCCCTCGTTCTACCTGCACATCCAGCCACGAGACTGTTTCGCCGGCGGCGGCGTGTGGCATCCGCAATCATCAACGCTGAAAAACATCCGCGATTTCCTTGCTAACAATCCGGCCACCTGGACGAAAGCGACGCGCGCAAAGGCGTTTCGTGAACGCTTCGAGTTCTGGGGCACAAGCCTGACGCGGGCGCCACGCGGTTTCGATCCGGCGCACGCGTTGGTTGCCGATCTGATGCGTCGAAATTTTGCCGCAGGTCAATCATTTCCCGATGCACTCGCGCGTTCGGACGAACTGCTGCCCTTCGTCGTCGACACGTTCCAGCACGTCGCGCCCATGATCGATTATCTGTGCGCTGCGGTCGATCTTGAATTCTAGGACTGCGTGGGCGATCGCCGTCCAATGACGATCGGCGAATCGGTCACTCGCGTCACTCACTACGCTTGCGATGACTGCCCGCTGCCCGCAAACATATGTATACAACGCAACACTGACGTTCAGGAAAATGACTGCGAATATGAATGACTTTCGCAGTGTTCAGATCGTTTCATTATCTTCGCGCAGTACGCATCGTTCACCCCTGCCGAGGAAGTCCCCATGAAACTCACCACAATCTTTACTGCTTTGCTGGTTGCTGGCGTTTGCAGCGCATCGGCGCACGCGCGCGATGGCGACAGTCTGACCGTGGTCGGCACAAGACCAATCATGAGCATGCGCTCGGGCCTGTCTATGCCAACGCAAGTCAATGCGGTGGATCCGACTGCGTTTTATTCGAACGTGACAACGAGCAGCAACACCGGGGCTACCGCGGGTGGCACCACCTTGGTGGGTTCGAATCTGGTGACCAGGATGTTGTGCGACGACCTGCAATTCAGTACCACCCAATCCATTGCGCACATTACCGGCGCGGTTTTCACCGTTGTCAATTTCGACTCCGGCACGGTTTCGTTCCGCCCATCCATCGCATTTTTCCAGAACGATGGCATCAACGGTGGCCCAGGCACCGCAGCGGGCGGTGTGACCTTCGGGTCGGTGACGCTGCCAACACTGGGTGCAACCGTGTTGTCCAGCGGCCCCTTGTCCAGCGCGATCAATGTACCGGTTGACACTTCCAACCCGGTTGTCTGGGCCTGCCAGTATTTCGACAACGACAGCGGAATCACCGGCGCCACCCAGGCACAGATGGATAACCTGGGCGCGGTCTTTTTCAATCCGCCCGATATTGGCACCTCGCAGGATCTCTATTTCGGTAGCGCCGGTCCCGGTTCCGTAGCGAGCGATCCACCGGGCTCGAACCAGTATTTCGGGGGAAATCCGGTCGCCAACTTTGGCTGGGAACTGTTGAATGCGGACGGCGACACGATTTTTAAGGATGGCTTCGACGGTTGAATATCGAGGCGCCGGGAGGCGCGATGCTGCTGATGAATTCGTCCAGTGCATCGCGCCTGGCGCCCTCCCCACCCTGCATGCTCGCGCCCAGATCACGCGTCGGCAAAGCTGATCGTCAGCACAGCGTCGATGGCATCGCTGCCGAGCAGGCACATCAGCAGACGCTCAATGCCGAGCGCGACGCCCGCACAAACGGGCATGGCTGACAATGCGGCGAGAAATCGCTCATCGATCGGCATCACGCGCTGATCGCGCGCGTGCCGACGCAGGTTGTCGCGCTCGAAGCGGGCGCGCTGTTCGGTCGCATCGATCAGTTCGTGGTAACCGTTCGCAAGTTCATGCGGCCCAAGATACAACTCGAAGCGTTCGGCGACCGGCGGATCGCCATCGCGGATTTTCGCCAGCGCACATTGGGTTTGCGGAAAATCGTGGACCAGCGTGATGCGGTCGCCCGGCAACGAAGGTTGCAGGCAATGCGTGATTAGGAGATCGAGCCAATCGTCGCGACCCAATCCCTCGGTAGCGATGTGGATGTCCGCCAGCGGCTCGCGCAGTTCGTCAAGTGTCGCCGTGAACGGATCGATGCCGAGTCCTTCGACAAACCACTCGCGATAGCCGCATTCGATCACCGTTGCACGCCGATCGACCAGGTGCAATGCAATCTGCACCAATTCGCAGGTTTCGCGCGCCAACAACCGATGGTCGAACCCGACTCGATACCATTCGAGCATTGTGAACTCGGGATTGTGGCGCTGTCCGGCTTCGCCGTTGCGGAACACGCGACCAAGTTCGTAGCAATCGCCGATACCACTTGCAAGCAAACGTTTGAGTGCGTGTTCCGGCGACGTGCGCAGCCAGCGTTCGGGTAAGCCTGCGTCGACGTGGCCATTGAACGTCGTCGCAAAGCTTTCGATGTTCGGCTCGGTGTTGCCACCCTCGCTGAGAATCGGCGTTTCAACTTCGAGTACGCCGCGCTCGGCGAAGAACGCGCGTATCTTCGCGTATAACCGCGCGCGCAATATCAGTGCCGCATGCAAAGCGACCGCGTCACGCATCGTGCTTGTCGAAAAACGCCAACAGCTGCGCCTCGTCCCAGATTTGGATACCAAGCGCCTGCGCTTTATCGAGCTTCGATCCCGCTTCCGAACCTGCAACCACGAAGCTGGTCTTGTTCGACACGCTGCCTGCGATTCTGGCGCCCAGCGCTTCGAGCCGCGCTTTCGCCTCGTCGCGAGACATCGCCGACAAGATCCCAGTAAGGACCACGGTGTGGCCGCCGAGCAGACCTTCTTCATGCTGATCCACGGTCGCGTCCGCCGCACAAAATTCTTCGATAGCATGCGCGCAACGCAACGCAAGGTTGCGGCCTTCGGACTCATCGAGAAACGCTCGCAATGACTCGGCCGAATCCTGCGGCACGCCGGCAGCTAGCAGCATGGTGACATCAGCGTCAAGCACTGCGGCGATCGACTGCAACACCTCGGCCACCTGTTCAGCCCGCTTTGGCGTAAGTTTCGGAATTTCCATTTGCGAAAGAACGTTTCCTGCCGTCATCGCGGCGCGCATTTTCCGGCTGGGTGCATGCGTGTCGTTGATCTCGACGCCTCGCGCGAACAAATCGTCGATGACCTGCTGGTTTCCCGGCTGCTGAAAGAATGCATCGACTGCCCGGGCCACTTCTCCTCCGATATCCGGCACCAGTTTGAGGATCGGCCAAGGCAAATGGCGGATCCGTTCGATGTCGCCAATCCAGATCGCGAGGCTCTTCGCGGTGCTCTCACCAACGTGTTGGATCCCGAGTGCGTACAGGAACCGAGCAAGGGTCGTCCGGCGGCTGTGTTCGATCGCATCGATCAGATTTTCGGCCCATTTCGTGGCGACCTTGCCGCCTTTCGCCGCACGTTTGCCTTCGCGTACTGGTGTTCCACCGTCGCGCTCATCGGAACGGCGCTTCATCTCGAGAAGATCGGCAAGCGTCAGTTTGTACAAATCTGCGACCGACGCCACGTAACCGAAATCACCGAGTTCTTCAATGTAACGTTCCCCCAGGCCGTCGATGTCCATTGCGCGGCGCGATGCGAAATGAAAGAGCGCCTGCGTGCGTTGCGCGGCGCAGGTCAGTTCGCCACTGCAACGCGACACCGATTCACCTTCCTCACGCACGATATCCGAGCCGCATATCGGGCAATGCGCCGGCATTCGCCAAGTCGACGCGTGCGGCGGCCGCAACTCGATCACCACACGCACAACTTCCGGAATCACGTCACCTGCGCGGCGCACAATCACGGTATCGCCCACGCGCACGTCGAGCCGCGCGACCTGATCGGCGTTGTGCAAGGTCGCATTGGTGACCATGACGCCGCCCACTTGCACCGGCACGAGCCGAACCGCCGGCGTCGCCGCACCCGTGCGTCCGATATTGATCAGTATGTCCTCGACCGTCGTCTGCTGCTCTTGCGCCGGGAATTTGTGCGCGATTGCCCAGCGCGGCGCGCGACCGATGAAGCCGAGCTCTCGTTGGCCGGCGTAATCGTCAACCTTGTAGACAACGCCGTCGATGTCAAACGGCAACGAATCGCGCAGCGTGGCAATGCGTGAGTAGTACTCGAGGCAACCTTGTGCGCCGAGCGCGATCTCTACCAGCCCGCTTACCGGAATGCCCCATTCGGAGAATTTATCCAGCGTCGCGGAGTGCGTGATCGGGAGTTTTCCGCCTTCCACTACTCCAAGCGCGTAGGCATAAAAGGAAAGCGGACGTTTCGCGGTAATGCGTGAATCGAGCTGACGCAGAGACCCGGCGGCGCCGTTGCGCGGGTTCGCTAGCACCTTGTCGCCATGACGACGCGCTCGATCGTTCCATGCCTCAAACACCGCACGCGGCATGTAAACCTCGCCGCGTACTTCAAGCACGCGCGGCCAACCCTTGCCATGCAGGCGCAACGGAATCGATTTGATCGTACGCAGGTTCCGGGTGACATCTTCGCCGGTCTCGCCATCGCCGCGCGTCGCGCCGCGCACAAAGACGCCGCCCTCGTAACGCAGACTGATCGCGAGGCCATCGAATTTCGGTTCGACCGAAAACCGCGGTTGCGAAATGCCAAGCCGTTGCTCGACGCGGCGCACGAAGGTCTGTACGTCGTCCTCGGTAAACGCATTGCCGAGCGAAAGCATCGGAATTTCGTGACTCACGGTCGCGAATGCGCCAGATGGAGCCGCGCCGACGCGCTGTGTAGGCGAATCGGGTGTCAGCAACTGCGGATTTGCGACTTCAAGTTCGGCCAGCTCGCGCAGCAACTTGTCGTACTCGGCATCGGCAATATCGGGATCGTCGAGCACGTGGTAGCGCTGATTTGCGTTACCGATGCGCGCGCGCAAATCCGCGACGCGCGCGGCGAGTTGATCATTGCTTGCCCGTTGGGTCATCCGCTGCATTCGCAGTTCATTGCAGGAGCGGCTTCAGCCGCGATACGTGTGGCACGAGGTCAGGAACCCAAGCATGGTCGCTCAACGCCTCTCCTTATTGATAAACCAAGTCTAGCGATTTGTAGCAAGGCAGTGACGAACATGGCGCGTCAAGCTCAATCTCGCATCAGGTTGCATTACCCCTCGAACTGCATGACGCGACGGGAGCGCTGCATGCAGCGTGGGCTAAGAAACAAATCAAATGATTGCCTGGCGTCCGTCTGCCACCATGCTCCGTCCAGTGCGCGCGCTTCACCCCACCAAGGCCCCGCTCGCGACGAGCTCGCAGATCGAACGCACGTCGTCATCCATCGCACGATCACGCGACATGAAGGCAATGTGCTCGCGAATTTTCGCGTGCGCTCTCGATACGCCTGCGCCCGCATGGAAATCCGCGCTCTGCGCGAGAACCGCCATCAATTTCCGCACTTCCAATTCAAACTGCGCGCGCGATGGATTCGTCGCGTCCGGCGCGTTGGCAATCTTGGCGGCCAGCGCACGCCAGTCACCGCGCGAAGCGAGACGCCGCGCCGCGTTGAGCATGTTCTGTCGGTAGTCGAGCGCCTGCGCCGCTGTGTACAACTCCAGCGCCAGCACATAGCCCAAATCTTCAGTCATTTCGAGTACGTGGCGCGCCTCGTTGGCACCCATCGAGACATGATCTTCGGCGTTCGCGCTGGTCGGAATTGAATAGACCGACGCCGGATGCGCACGTGTGGCCAGGTCGTTGACCAGCGCCGCAGCGGTGTATTGCACGATCATGAAACCCGAATCGGTGGCATCCTCGTTTCCGATCAGGAACGCCGGCAGTCCGTCACTCGTCGCCGAATCGACGAGCTTGTTGAGCCGCCGTTCGGAGATCGATGCGAGCACCGGAATCGCAGCCTTCACGTAACTCATCGCGAGGGCAAGCGGCATGCCGTGGAAATGGCCGGCCGAGATCACTTGATCCTCGATGACCTGCGCATCGACTGCATCCGGAAAGATCAACGGGTTATCGGTAACCGCGTTCAGTTCGATATCGATTACGCGGCAGGCCTGTGCCCACGCATCGCGCACCGCACCATGCACCTGCGGCATGCAGCGCAAGCTGTAAGCATCCTGCGGCTGGTGTTTCTTGCCGCCCTTGAACGGCAGGAAGCGCGCGTAAAACGCCTCGCGGCCATGCCGCTGACTGGGCGGCACGTAATCCCACGCAATATCGAAATGCTGTTTCTGGTCTTCCGGATCACTCCATGAATCAGCGAGCCAAGTCCGAAAACGTGGCACCAGGTGATACGCGATATCGACGAGCGTCGAGCCCGCCACAAGCTCACGCACATTGCGGGCGGTTTCGACCTGTCCCGGATGCGGACGCAGTGCGTGCACGTCTTTGCGGAATGCACTGCTTCGCCCCGAAAACGCATCCAGCGTCATGGCCCCGGCAAGATCCGCGGTCGAGATGAGTTTTTCCAGCCGCTCGAGCGCAAGCGCTGCGCACGCGAGCATTTGCGCGGTGCCGTTGTTGAGCGCGAGACCTTCCTTGAAGGACAGCCGCAGAGGCGCGAGACCTGCGTGTTTCAGCGCATCGGCGCCTGACATCCGTACACCGCGAAAAAACGCCTCGCCCCCGCCCAGCAGCACAATCGCCAGATGTGACAACGGCGCCAGATCGCCGCTGGCGCCGACAGAGCCCTTCTCGGGAATCACGGGCACCACATCCCGATTGAGCAACTCGGTCAATGCCCGCAAGGTCACGACACGAATGCCCGAATGACCACGCATCAACGTATTGATGCGGATCGCCAACATCGCACGCACCACCTCGGCGGAAAATGGCTTGCCAACGCAGACTGCATGCGTGATGACGAGGTTGTGCTGCAATTCTTCGAGCAGCGATCCTTCATGTTTTTCGGGATTGCCGCCAGGCAGCTCGTCGCGCGCGCGATGCGCACCCAGCAACTTGTCCGCATTGCTGCCAAAACCGGTGGTAACGCCATAGATTGGCTCGCCGCAACTGACCTTGTCGGCAATGAAGTCCGCGGCGCGCTGCACATGTTCAAGCTGCGCATCATCGAGGGTGGTCCGGGCGCCGTGGCACGCAACTGCGATCAGTTGTTCGCGGGTGAGGCTGTTGCCGTCGAGGAGGATTGTCTGCATGCCGTAAATGCCAGTGTGGTAGCGGCTTGGGCCGCAAAATCGGGGCTTTGATAAAGGGAGAGCGTCGCGGCGCGGAAGCCGTTTTTTACGACGCTCTCGGTGCAGCGACACCCATCACGCTCTCCTGCTCGATTTCCACCCGCAGCGCATCGGCAAGCTCGTCACGCTGGACTTCGAACTGGTCTTGCTTGCGCAGATCCTTCACCGTAATCGTGCCCTTGGCGATTTCGTCGGGCCCCAGCACGAGCACGAATCGGATGCCTGCACGATCCGCATACTTGAACTGCTTGGCCAATTTTCCAGGCTCCACAACCACTTCGGTGTTGATGCCGGCGGCGCGCAATTGCGTCGTCAGCTCCAGATAGCGCGGCAACTCGTGCTCGTCCATCTGCGCAACCAGCGCTTGCACGGTGCTGCGACCGCCCTTCAACAGGCCTGCTTCACGCAATTGCCAATACAAGCGCGTCGCGCCGATCGAGATGCCGACGCCGGGCAGACGGGACTTCGTGTAGTGGCTGGCAAGGTTTTCGTACCGGCCGCCCGAACAGATCGAACCAATCTGCGGATAGTCATTCAATGTCGTTTCGTAGACCGTAGCGGTGTAGTAATCGAGGCCGCGGGCAATCGACAGGTTCAGCGCGAAATGTGATTCGGGCACGCCGAATGCCTTGAGCAGCCCGAGCACTTCTTTCAACTCCGCACGCCCTTGCTCCAGAGCTTCGCTACCGGCACCGAGGGCGTCCAGTTTTGCCAACGCATCGGCCAGCGAAGTGGAACGAACCTGCACGAATTCGAGCAGTTTTTCAGCCACGTCGACGGACAATCCGAACGCGTCGCCGGTTAGTGCTTCGCGCACTGCATCAGCACCGCGTTTATCGAGCTTGTCCACTTCGCGCAACAGCGCACCCTGCTGTTCGGCATCGGCAATACCGAGTCCTTCGAGCCAACCGCGCATCAATTTTCGATTATTGATCTGGATCGTGAATGCGCCAATGTCGAGGTCGCGAAACACGTTGTAGATCACCGCCGGCAACTCGGCATCGTAACGAACGGACAGGCTGTCCTTGCCGATCACGTCGATGTCGCATTGATAGAACTCGCGGAAGCGCCCGCGCTGCGCTCGCTCGCCACGATAGACACGCTGGATCTGGAAACGGCGGAATGGAAACACCAGATCGCGTTCGTGTTCGGCGACATAACGCGCGAGCGGCACGGTGAGGTCGAAGCGCAGAGCAAGCTCGGGTACGTCCCCGGCAGCGGCTGCTTGCAGCGCACCTGTCGATTGCACGAAATACACCTGACGTTCGGTCTCGCCGCCTTCCTTGGTCAGCAGAACGCTGGAAAATTCCATGACCGGAGTTTCAATGGGCAGGAAACCAAAACGTTCGAAATTGCGCCGGATCGCATCCAGCATCGCCTGAAACGCGACTTGGTCGAGCGGCAACAGTTCGAGTACGCCGGGCATCGTGCGGGCTTGGGTGACAGCCATCGGTTTCCTTTGAATCGGCCCTGCGAGGGTGACGCGCAGCGGCGTGGAACAGGTCGAACAGGTTACCAGATGGTCCGCAAATGCATTTTCCACGCATGCGGCATCGTCCACCCCTGTCAACTTCAAACGCCCGCGATCCGCTCGCCACGGTTGCGCCGTCGTCGAGCCATCGTTAGAATTCGCGGTCCGCTACGGCGGTTAGTCGGGGTGTAGCTCAGCCTGGTAGAGCGCTACCTTCGGGAGGTAGAAGTCGCAAGTTCGAATCCTGTCACCCCGACCAATACATTCAATGAAGCAGGCCGCCGCGAACCGGTGGCCTTTTTTTGTTCCAAATGCCGGGTAACGATAGACCAATCACTGCGCGTGAACGCAGGCTTTACAGCGACCGGCGAACCTCAGCGGCTCGACTGCTTGCGATGATCGCCAGGGCGACTCTTGCTCTGCGGCCCCGCGGACGGCTGCGGGTTGAGATCGTTGAGCAAGGCACGCAGATCAACCGATATCGTCGAGCCGTTACCTGCAATGTCGAGGGCGGCCATGGACCGCTTGGACAATGCGGCACGATCGATGTAGAGCTCGCGATCCTGTTCTGGCGGACGAGTTGCACTGCACAGGTTGCGGTTCAGACGCAGCAAACTGGTACCCGAACGCTGCCACGGCTGCGTCGGAAAAAGTCGCTTGACCATGACGCTTTCAAGCTTGACGACTACCGTGTCATCACCGATTTCCGTGCAACGCCCAATACCAATATCGTAAGACATAGACCTTCATATCCTCAGGAACGCGATGATTCGAGCGCGCGCTCGAAAGGCAAAGCGCCGCGACGCGACGCGGCAAGAAACAATGCGGCAACGCAACATCGAAGTATGACGGATTCAGCGTAAATTTCCGTTAAATGACGAGATGTCGCGTAAGAGCCACAGGTTTTTCTAGCAGAAAAGTCAACCTGCGTAGCAACTTGTTCGCATGTCCTCAAGTGTTGGCTGAGGTAGCAGATCATGCTACTGGACCTTTCACACCGGACTGGCCGCCGCCTGTCGCTTGATCGTCTCGTCGGACTGCGGCATAACCTCGCTGGCTTCGTGCCAAGGTTCCTTGTCGAAGATCACCAGGCGAGGACCGATTCGATCGATTTTTGCATACGCCGCCGCCAGTGGAACCGGCAGACGCGGGAGCATGATGGTGAGCGCGGTTACATCTCGCTCGATCACCAGCTCCTGTCCGGCGGCATCATCGGAGGACCACGCGCGTGATCCCAGTGGAACACGAAAACGCAGCGTTTCATTTTTCGTTGCGATAACCAGCAACAAGTCATGCCGACTCAACGACGAGTGACGAGCGTACGCGATTCTCAATGTGGTCGTGTTGTCCGGCGTCGCAGAGGCAGCGCCGCTCATCTGGAAATACTCGGGTCGCGCCGCAATGGCCAGCAACCGACGACGACTTAGCGCCATCTGACTCGCATGCGACTCCATCGCCGCGCATTTACGCTGCTGATAATCCGCTGCCGATAACACGATGAGATTGCCGTCCTGCGCATTTTCTCCGTGCACCACATAGCCCAGTCGAACGCAATCCGTTCCGGCGCGCAACAGGGCAAGATCCAGCAAGATGCGCAGCGCGCTGTGGTCGGGATGTCGATCCGCGAGCGCAGGCATCACCACATGCGTCGGCTCGAATCGCAAAATCTCATCGCGCAATGTTGACACTGCGCTGTCGTCACTCATTAGGCAGTCGGTCAGCCCTTGGTCCGGCCAACCCAGAAAACGAATGCCCTGCGTATCGCTCACACCGAGCATGGCAAGCGCCACCACCGCCTCGCTTCGCCGGCGTTGTCCCCAGCGTGCACGCTCCATGGGACCGATCGTCCAGCGGCGTTCGAGCCAGCGCTGGGGCCATGGATTGTTGTCACCGTCAGTGGCGAACACGACGCGCACGGTGGCCCCCGCAGCCACTGCGGACTGAATCAACATGCCGCTCGACAGCGTCTCGTCGTCCGGGTGCGGCGCAACCACCAGCAGGCGATCCACGGGAGAAAGGTTCAATGACGCCATCTTCGATCATCCATTCGGGCCAACGCACAGGTGCTGCCGACAACGTCTTGTCGTACGTCGCTGCACCCATGTCTTCAGGCGACCAGACTAACCCAAGTTCACGATAAATGGATGCGTGATGTCGTCCGATTGATTGCCGCAAGCCTGAGGCGCTCGACAATCACGCAAGACCACCCAATCGTGCGCGCAGGTCATCAAGACGAAGATCTGCGCTCGCGCCAGGCGACATGCGCGCGGCGAGGCTGGACTCGGGTGTGCGGCCGTGTCCGGTCGACGCTGCGCTGGCAGCAGCCTGCAGATACGCTTCGCGAAACGGAACTCCTGCTTGCGCCTGTTCGATCGCCACATCGGTTGCATGCATCGAAGGTTCAATGGCAGCGCGCATGGCAGGCCCGTTCCATCGCATATGCGCGAGTAGATCTGGCAATAACGCCAAGGCAGCCATTCCTCGCGAAAATCCGTGAAATATTGCACCTTTGGACAATTGCAAATCCCGCTGGTATCCGGACGGCAGCGATAGCAGTTGCTCGATCTCGGTTCGCGCTGCCGCAACACATGCGTAGCTCGCGCGCATGAGTTCGACGACGTCCGGATTGCGTTTGTTCGGCATGATCGAACTGCCGGTCGTGTACTGCTCAGGCAAGGTCACAAAGCCGAATTCTGCCGTGGTGAACAGCGACAGATCCCATGCCAGGCGGCGCAAATCCAGCAGCGCGGCGCCCAGCGCGTCCAGGGCGGCAATCTCGAACTTGCCGCGCGAAAGCTGCGCATACATCGGATTGATCTGCAGCCGAGCGAACCCCAGCACTTGAGTTGTGTGGTCGCGATCGAGTGAAAGGTTCACGCCGAAACCTGCCGCCGTGCCGAGCGGATTGGCATCGATCCATGCCAGGGTGTCACGCGCGCGCTGCGTGTTGTCTATAAACGCTTCGGCAAAGCCTGCAAACCACAAGGAAGTCGATGACACGACCGCACGTTGCAGATGCGTATAGCCGGGCATCGGTAGCGCGTCGTGCGAGGCGCGGTCGAGGCAGACCGTGGCGGCATCGCGACACACCATCGCCAATTCTTTGAGTTTCTCCTTCAGCCACAAGCGCATCGCGACGAGAATTTGATCGTTGCGGCTGCGCCCCGTATGAACCTTGCGACCAGCGTCGCCGAGTCGCTCGGTCAGGCGTGCTTCGATCGCGGAATGGCCGTCTTCGTAGCGTTCGTCGAGCACGAAGCGACCAGCGCGGAAGTCATCGGCGAGAATGCCCAGCTCATGGCCGATAGCCTGCGCCTCCGCAATGCTGAGAATGGCGATCTTTGCAAGTCCATCGACGTGCGCACGGCTGGCCTCGATGTCGTGGAGAAAAAATTGGCGATCGAGCACGACGTCGTCGCCGGCAAGAAAGCGCATGATTCGTTCGTCGGTGCACGTGCCGGGTTTTTGCCAGAGGAAGTCGGTCATAAGTCAGGAGAGTGGCGTGAAGGCTGAGGGAAAAGCGGAATTCAGGTGCGAGGGATGGACTCGAGCTCGTCGAAATCAAATGCGCGATTGAGGTTCTGCATGGCCTGCGTCGCAGCCCCCTTGAGCAGGTTGTCGAGGGTTGCGACAAGAACAATGCGCTTTCCGCCCGGTGCGATTGCGAAACCACCGATGTCGACATGGTGTTTGCCCGCGACCGCGTTGACCCATGGTGCCTCGTCAACAATGCGCACCAACGGCGAATCGGCGTAGAACTGGCGATAACGTGCCATGATCGCATCCCGCGTTGCCGCGTGTTGCAACCACAGATTCACCGTCATCGTGATACCGCGAAAATGCGCCGCGACATGTGGCATGAACTCGACCGGGACGTCGAACTGGCGTGCAACTTCGCGCTCATGCGTGTGATCGACCAGCGCATATGGCATCAGGTTGTCGCGCAGTTTCAGGGGATCATTCTTGTCCGATGGCGTGGTGCCAGCCCCCGAATAGCCGGAAACGCCAAAGCATGTTGGCGGGGCGGCGAGATCGAGTTTCAGCGGGGCGATCGCAAGCTGCATCGCAGTCGCGTAGCAACCGGGGTTGCTGATGCGCCTCTGTCCCGCGTAGCGTCCGCGGGTGAGTTCGGGAAGGCCGTAGTACCAGCGATCGTCAAAGCGGTAATCGGCGGAGAGATCGACGATGACGGTGTCTGGCTTCAACCCGTCGATCGCCACGACGAATCCTTTTGCCTTCCCGTTGGGGAGCGCGAGCACGACCGCGTCGGCGCGCTTGACGGCGACGTCCTCGGCGCCGAGATTCTCGTAGTGAAGCTCACCGGTGTACTCAGCAACATGATCGCGCACACGCTGTCCCTCGAAAGCGCGCGAAGACACGAATGCAAGCTCCAGTGAAGGATGCCTCGCGACAAGCCGGATCAATTCCACGCCCGCATGGCCGCGCGCGCCGACGATGCCGACCTTGATACGTTGACCCGTCATGTTCATTTCAATCCTTGAGCGTGGCAGGCTTCACGCGGCAATGCTCGACGCAGTGACGAACGTCGTCGAAGTCATCAAGACCGTACCAGAACACCTTCCACTTCTCCTGCTTGATGCAACCGTCGCTTTCGGAAAAATAGAACGGATTGACCAGGTTGCCACGCCGCGAACGCCAGAACAGGCGCGGGTTCTCATCACGCATGAGCTGCCACACGGCGCGCCCGAGGCCTTCGCCTTGCGCGTCGTCAAGAACCGCGAACTTGTCGAGGTAGGCAAGCGGTTTGCCGTGCACCAGCCCTTCGTCGGTGAGGATCACCGCGGCGCGATAGTTCTCGCTGACATAGGCTCGCGACAAGCGCGTGAGTTCGAAGTAGTCCGGCAGCAGGCGTCGACCGAACGCTGATTCGATCAGATCGCGCAGCCGCGGCAGGTCAAGCTGGCTCCATGACGACGCGTGCAGCACACGCTCGCCGCGCCGCACAAGCGTGCCGGATCCCTTGTGCGTGAACAGTTCCTTGGCCAGTTCCGCCGGACGCGTGATGGATACCGAGGATGACAGCGGCAGGCTGTCGAGAAGATCCTTGATCTGTTCGAGCTTTACGCGCATGCCGCCATTGATCCATGGCTGCTCGATCAAGTGCTCGTATTCAGTTGACAGGTTGATCGAGTCAATCACGCAGCCCTGGTCGTCGAGCAGGCCGCCAGTACCGGTCAGGAACACTATCTTGTACGGCTGCAGCACCTGTACCAGTTCATTCGCGGCAAAATCGGCGTTGACGTTGACGATCTGGCCGCCATCGGTTTCGGCCAGCGAGGCGATCACCGGGATCGAACCTACCTTGATCGCGGCCTGGATCCCGTCGGTATCCACACGCGTGACTTTTCCGACCAGCCCGTAAACGTCGCGATCGAGAAACTCCGCTTCGAAAACACCCGACTGGATCGACGTCGCGCGTACACCCTGCGCCTGCAGCGCTTCAACGAGTTTCAGGTTTTCCTGGCGCATCACCTGTCGCACCACCCCCAGCACCGCCGCATCGGTGACGCGCAGATTGTCGACCGTGCGCTTCTCGATGCCGGCGGCCTTCATTCGCTCGTCGAGTTGCGGGCCAGCACCGTGCACGACAATCGGAGTCAAGCCAACCTGCTGCAGAAACGCGAGCGACGACACCAGCGCATCGAGTTCATCGCGCAACACGGCACCGCCAACCTTGACCACGGCGAAGCGCGCCGCATCGAGTTGCGAAAAGCGTTTCAGGTACTGCTGGATCTCCTTCGCGCTGGCCATGTTGGACAGCAGACGAACGATCGTGGTGCGCATATCGGTCATGCTCGGTTGGCGCTCTGGATGCGGGTATCGGAAGCACTCCCCCATTCGGCGGTTTCGACCGATGACGTGCGCAGCAGCGTATTCATGGTTCAGCCCTCCAGCAGGCGTTGGTAGGTGCTCGCCGCCGCGACAAGCTGATCGAGTGCCACCCATTCGTCAGCCGCATGCGCCTGTGCGATATCGCCGGGGCCGTAGACGATCGCAGTCAGCCCTGCTGCTGAAAACAGGGAAGCCTCGGTCCAGAAGTCGACCGCATTGCCGATGGGCAGGTCGAGTGCATCGGCGAAGTCGCGGGCTTCGAGGCGACGCGTTTCCGCCGCAGCAACGTCGCCCGCCGGCAGCGAAGGACCACGAAACGTCTCCTCGTAGCGCTCGATAGCGGCGGTGTCACAGAGCGCACCGAAGCGTTCATGCAACGCATCGATTGACATCGAAGGCAGCGGCCGGAATCCGAATCGAACGGCGGCGTCCGGCGCAATCATGTTCGCCTTGATGCCGCCTTGGACCTTGCCGATATTGAAGCGCAGGCCGGTCAAACCACCGAAGCGCTGATGCGATTGCGAGTCGACAAAATCCAGCGCATGACTGCCCCAGCGCATTGCCTGATGCAAGGCATTTTCCTGCATCGCGTTCGCGCTGGAGGCATGCCCGGCCGAACCACGAAATTCCATCAACACCGAGCTGATGCCGCGATGCGCAAGGACGGCCTCGCACAGCGTCGGCTCGGCCACGATCGCTTCCCTGAACCCATGATCGCGCGCGAGAAACGCGGCAATGCAGCGTGCATCGTTTGCCTCTTCGTCGGTGGTGAACAGGAACGCGGCATCGCCCGCGGTTGACGCCGCCGCCGCCAGCAAGCCTGCCGCAGCACCTTTGATATCGCAGGCGCCGAGGCCGATCGCGCGATCCGCGGTCACCCGCAACACGTGCGGATCGGCGCTCCACGCCGGCGATGACGGCACCGTGTCGAGGTGCACGTTGAAGACTCGCGTCGGCGTACCCCGCACGGCGAACATCGATACGGCGCCTGCACCATGATCGAGGACTTCAATGCGAAAGTCCGCCAACTGCGCGCGCAGGTAGTCGAACAGGCCCCCGGTGCCAATCGTGCGCGGCGGGTTGCGCGTGTCGAACGCGATCAATGCTTCGAGGTGTTTGAGGATGTTATCGAGCATGGCGGCTACTTGCGATTGATCTCGGCCCACAGCGTGCTGCTCATGCCGAACAACTTGATGAAGCCCTCGGCCTCGGCCACGCCCCAATCCGCAGCCTGTGCGTAAGTGGCGCCCTTGGCGTTGAGGATATGTTTGGACACGATTTCCACGGCGCTGACGATGCCACCCGAAGTCTCCAATATCACCTCGCCGTTGACGCAGCGCTGGCTGCTCGCCAGAAACGCTTCGAGATCGGCCTTCAGCGGATCGTGGAAGAAGCCTTCGTAGACCAGTTCCACCCAGCGCCGCGCCACCTCGGGCTTGAAGCGGTTCTGCTGTTTGCTCAGCACCGCCTCCTCCAGCGCACGGTGTGCAATCAATAGTGCGGTCAGACCGGGCGCCTCGAAGATGATGCGACCCTTGAGGCCGATCGTTGTATCGCCCGTGTAGATACCGCGGCCGACTCCATATTGCGCAAACAGACCGTTAAGCTTCGCCAGCATTGTGTGACCAGCGATCCTCTTACCATCGAGTGCGACTGCCTCGCCGTTTTCAAACGTGAGTTTCAGGCGCAGCGGGTGCAGCGGCCATTCGGGGCGCGGCTTGCACCAGCCACGTGCGCCGTCGCCCGGCGCCTGCCAGAGGTCGATTTCGCCTCCGGACATCGTTAGTCCGAGCAGGTTCTCATTGATCGTGTAGGCCTTCTGCCTGGCGCGCACGCCATAACCGCGTTGCTCGAGATACCTTTGCTCATACGCGCGCACCGCGGTGTGCTCCTTCTGTATCTCGCGGATGGGGGCCACGATCTCGTAGTCGCCGAGCGCCTTCACTGCAAGGTCGAAACGCACCTGGTCGTTGCCCATGCCGGTGCAGCCGTGCGCTATCACCCGCGTGCCAAGCTCCATGCAACGCGCGAGTGCTGCCTCCACGATCAGATAGCGGTCGGAAACCAGCAGTGGATACTGACCCTGGTAACCCTCGCCCGCCCATACGAACGGTTTGACAAATCCTTGCCAGATCGCGGGCCCGCCGTCGACGGTGACATGGCTGGCGACACCGAGTTCAACGGCACGCTGCTCGATGAAGGTGCGCTCGTCGACATCCACACCACCGGTGTCGGCAAACACGGTATGCACGTTCCAGCCGCGTTCCTTGAGATATGGCACGCAGAAACTGGTGTCCAGTCCACCCGAAAAGGCAAGGACAATATCTTTGGAGCCGGAAATAGGGAGTGGCGAATCGGGCAGCGAAGAGGCAGTGGACATGACGGTTTCCGAAGAGTTCGAAGATCTGACGGGTGTGCGATGAGCGAGAGAGTGGCTATTGATTGCCTACTTCCGCTCTCCGATTCCCGATGACTGCGCGACCAGCGTCGCCATAAGCGCCTTCTGCACATGCAAGCGATTTTCCGCCTCGTCAATCGCGATGCAGGCAGGTGAATCCATCACCGCATCGGTCGCCTTGACGTTGCGCCGCAGCGGCAGGCAATGACTGAACAGGCCGTGGTCGGTCAACGCCATTTTTTCCTGGTCCACAATGAAATGCTTGTACGCGTCGCGAAGGGGTTTTTCCTCTGCCCATCGACCGAAATACGGCAGCGCACCCCAGCTCTTCGCGTAGACGACATGGGCGCCGCGATAGGCTTGCTGCGGGTCATGGCTGATCGTCAGCGAACCCCCATTTTCGATTGCGTTCTGGCGCGCAAAATCCATGTAGCGCGAGTCGAGCAGGTACGCTGGAGTCGGGCACAGCAACGTTACATCCATGCCGTACCGTGTCGCGATCTGCAGCGCGGAATTGGCGACCGCGGTATTGAGCGGGCGCGGATGATAGGTCCACGTCAGCACATATTTTCGACCGTGCAAATCCTTGCCGAATTGTTCCTGCAAGGTCTGCACATGCGCCAATTCCTGGCACGGATGGGTGATTGTTTCCATGTTGATCACCGGCACCGTCGCGTATTTTGCGAACGCCTTGATCACGCGATCCTCGCGGTCGACCGACCAATCCTGGAACTTCGGGAATGCACGCACTCCAATCAGATCGACATAGCGCGACAGCACGCGCGCGACCTCGGCGACATGCTCCTCTGTCTCGCCATCCATCACGCTGCCGACGTCGAACTCGATCGGCCACGCATCCTTGCCTGGCGCAAGCACGATCGCATGCCCACCCAGCTGGAACGCGCCAACCTCGAAACTCGTGCGAGTGCGCATCGACGCATTGAAGAACAGCAGCGCAATCGACTTGCCGGCAAGCTCGCTGCCAGCCTTCGAACGCTTGAATGCCGCCGCTCGGTCGAGCAGCGCGTCGAGTTCGGCGCGGGACCAGTCCTGCGTACTGAGAAAATGCCGCGGTGCCATCGAAGATTCCTGCGCCTGGTTGAAGAGTTCGGTCATAAAAGGCCGGTTTTGCGTTGGTGGTGAGGGGAGAACCGCGCGAAAGTAGAGCCATAAAACCAAAAACCCGGCACGTGGGCCGGGTTTTTTGTCGATTCGCGTGAAGAATGCGCGTCAGGCTACCCGGCAGAAAAGTAAAATACCGGTTGGCGCGCGCGCGAGGTCATGCCTGCGGCCATGCGGGCGCTGCTCACGATCGGTGGCTGCAAGAAGAGGCGGTTCATGCGCTGAAGTTAACCGCAAACGTGATGCAGTGCAATACGCGATGGCAACAGTCGTACCCAAGTACGGACCATTGACTCCGCCCGTAGTCGTTTACCCACGCTGCACGCGTCGAAAATCGCCCATTTATTCAACCGGCTCGACACTCACCCGTACGCGCATACGCTCGCCTGGATCGTAGCCAATGCGCGACATGTACACATCGCCGCGATAACGATATTGCACATCGTAGGCAACCACGCGACGTTCGCTCGCATCGTTCACGATGCGGCAATGCCGTTCGGTATCCGCATAGTAGTTATCGCCCTGCGCGACATGGTTTCCAATCGCGCCGCCGGCCACGGCACCGGCGACCGTCGCAGCGCGGCGCCCATCACCCTTGCCGACCGTACTGCCCAGCACGCCGCCAATTACCGCGCCGACGACGGCACCCGCAGCATGGTTGCCGCGATCAACATGCTCAACGGGCACTTCATCGCATTCTTCGCGCGAATTGCTGTCACGCGCCTGCGCGTAGACAGGATCGACACGCAGCACATCGGCCCATGCAACCTTGACGTTGTCTGGCGTGGGCGATGCGTCCAAACCCCGCTCCTGTGCGTTTGCCTGGACCCCCGCCAGGAGCAATGCAAGCGCCGTGCGAACCATGACTTTCATTCAAACACTCCGAATCTGCCGCGCATGCCGATCGAAATCGGGTCGATGTGCAGACGTAGCCACGCTTCGGATTACAGCATCAAATCGCTGAACCCTTCCGTAAGCCTTTCCGGCACGTCGGAAAATATTTCGCAGGCCGAGGCATCCATTCGGGTCTTATTTGTGGACTGGTATGATTCCCCGCATGGTTTTTCAGGTACCCGCGAACGTCATGAACTTGCGACTGCACAACAGTCTGACCCGGCGCACCGAGGACTTCATACCGGCCGATCCGTCTCGCGTAACGATGTATGTGTGCGGGCCGACCGTGTACAACTATGTGCATATCGGCAATGCGCGCCCACCGGTTGTGTTTGGATTGCTGGCGCGGTTGCTCAAGCGTCGTTACCCGAACGTCGTATACGCACGCAACATCACCGACGTCGACGACAAGATCAACGCAGCCGCCCAGGCGGCTGGCGTGCCGATCGACGTGATCACGACGCGATTTGCGGCGGCCTATTGCCAGGATATGGCCAGACTCGGCGCGGACGAGCCGGACATCGCTCCGCCCGCGACTGCGCATATTGGCGAAATCCTCGCAATGTGCGAACGCCTGATCGCCAGCGGTCATGCGT
>JBDUED010000005.1:0-41426 GCA_040002595.1 Dokdonella sp.
GACCCGCTTCCTCGTAGCTGAGTCCGTAACGGCGCATCACCTCGTCGGTAAGCTGTTTGCCGCCGAAGACCTGCTCACGCGAATAGATGGTGCGCTGGCTTTTCAGGACGATGAGCGTGGTCATCGTGGCGCCGATATCCATCACCGCAACGACCGCATCCTTGGGTACGGAAAGCTGATCGGAAATCAGCTTGAACGCGTTCTCCATCGCGAACGCCTCAACATCCATAACCCGGGTGCCAAGACCGCCAAGGTCGAGCGCGGCGACGCGCAAATCGACGTTCTCGGTACGCGAAGCGGCCAACAGGACATTGACCATGTCCGGGTTGTCCTTGATCGGACCGAGGATCTCGAAGTCGAGGCTCACTTCCTCGATCGGATAAGGGATGTATTGGTTCGCCTCGACTTCGATCTGCGCTTCCATGTCCTCTTCGGACAGGTCGCCCGGCATCGGGATCACCTTGGTGATCACGGCGGAGCCGGCAACCGCGGCGGCGGCGAACTTGGTCTTGGCGCCCGATCGATTCAGCGCTCGCCGAATCGCTTCGCCAACGGCTTCGATCTGAACGATGTTCTTCTCGACGACGGCGTTAGGCGGCAATGGTTCGACCGCATAGTGTTCGACGCGGTAGCGACCGCCAACCTGCCCGAGCTGGAGCAGCTTGACTGCGGTCGAGCTGATGTCGACGCCGATCAACGGCGGCGCTTTAGGTGTGAACAGGCCCACACTTTTTCCCCTTGCCACGCGCCCTTACGAGCGAAAGATGCGCCGTTACATTAAATACAACTATTAACGGTTTTTCAACGGGTGTCCAGCAAAATTTCAATTTCGATTCCTGAAGGGCACCTGATCCCTGGTTTGGCGTCCACTCAACCCGATCCGCCGGCCCGGTTGCTGTTCCGACCAAGCGCATACGTTCTATACTCCGGGACTTGCCGCGCATACCTTGATTGGCATCACAACTCCCGCTGTAATGACCCTATTTCTCCGACTGCTGCGCTACGCGCTCTTTCTGGCGCTGGCCGGCATCCTTCTCGGCACGCTTGCGCTCGGCACTGCTTATTGGCTGATATCGCCTCGTCTGCCCTCGGTCGACGCGCTCAAGGACGTGCGCATGCAGGTGCCGTTGCGGGTCAGATCCGCCGACGACAAGTTGATCGAGACGTTCGGCGAAACAAAGCGCACCCCCGTGCGGATCGCCGACGTACCGGAGCGCGTCAAGAAGGCATTCCTGGCCGCCGAGGACTCGGATTTCTACACCCATCGCGGAATTGATCCGGGCGGCATCGCACGCGCGGTCTGGCTGACGGTGACGACGGGAAGCAAACACGTCGCTGGTGGCAGCACGATCACGCAGCAGGTCGCGCGCATGTTCTTCCTGAGCCCCGAGGTCAGTTATACGCGCAAGCTGTCGGAGATTTTCCTCGCGTTCCGCATCGAAGGCGCGTTGACCAAGGACGAGATCCTCGAGCTCTATCTCAACAAGAGTTTCTTCGGCCACCGTTCATACGGGATTGTCGCCGCAGCTGAGTTCTACTACGGCAAGACACTCGATCAGCTCAGCCTCGCCCAATGCGCGATGCTGGCCTCGATCCCGAAATTCCCATCCACTGGCAACCCCTTAAGCCGGCCGCAGCGCGCACTTGAACGTCGCGCCTACGTGCTCGGGCGCATGCTGGATAACCATTTCATCGATGCAGCGTCGTATGCCACGGCCATGCACGAACCCGATCACGCGCAAGCCCACGAGGCCCCGGTCGAAGTGGATGCGCCGTATTTCGCCGAGCTGGTGCGCCGCGAGGCCATCGATCGCCTCGGCAACAACGCATTGACCGATGGCTACGTGATCAAGACCACATTGAACTCGACCTTGCAGGAGGCGGCCAACCGCGCGCTGCACGACGGATTGATGATCTACGATCAGCGTCACGGCTATCGCGGCCCCGAAGCGCATGTCGCGATCGGCGTGAATGCGACGGAAGACGACTGGAACAGGGCGCTGGACGACTATCAGCCGCTCGCCGGTCTGCTGCCGGGCTTGGTGACCGCAAGCTCCAAGGAGAATGCGACGATCCGGCTGCCCGATGGCAAGGACGTGACTATCGATCTGGCGTCGATCGGCTGGGCGCGCCGCTATGTGGACGAAGACCGTCGCGGCGCCGCGCCGAAAAGCGTCGCCGACGTGCTCAAGCCCGGCGACATCGTGCGCGTGGCGCGCGATGACAAGGAGCATTGGGTGCTCTCGCAGATTCCGCTGGCCGAAGCGGGGCTGGTCGCGCTGAACCCCGAGGACGGCGCGATCGAGAGCCTGGTCGGCGGTTTCAGCTTCTTGCGCAGCAAGTTCAATCGTGTGACGCAAAGTGCGCGCCTGCCGGGCTCCGGCTTCAAGCCGTTCCTGTATTCAGCCGCGTTCGAACATGGTTTCACGCCCGCCTCGGTGCTGAACGATGCGCCGGTGCAATTCCCAGACCCGTCCAAACCCGATGGCGTGTGGACGCCGAAGAACGACGACGATACCTTCCAGGGGCCGATGCGCCTGCGCGAAGCGCTGGTGAAATCCGTGAACCTCGTTTCGGTGCGCCTGCTTGACGCAATTGGCGTGCACTACGCGCGCGAATACATCACCCGCTTCGGTTTCTCGCTTGATCAGATCCCGGAAAACCTGTCGATGGCGCTCGGCACGGCATCCGTATCACCGCTGGCGATGGCTCGGGGCTATGCCGTGTTTGCCAACGGCGGCTATCTGGTCGATCCGTATCTGGTCAGCGAAATCGACGACCGCGACGGACGCGTCGTGTATCGCGCCGAACCGGTTAGCGTTTGTCCAGCTTGCGCCGATCAGCCCGTTGCGGTCGCTGCATCAAAAGGATCCGCCGACAACAGCGCAAGCGCCCTCAACCCGATCGGGCGGGCCAGCGCAAGCAACCCGCCGGCTTCGACGGGGGAGCCGCACGCCGCACCGCGCGCGATCGATGCGCGCAACGCCTACCTCATCACCTCGATGATGCGCGATGTCGTTCGCCGTGGCACCGGCGCGGCGGCCATGTCGCTCAAACGCAATGATCTGGCTGGCAAGACCGGTTCAACCAACGATCACCTCGATGCCTGGTTCACCGGCTTCAATGCCAAGCTGGTGGCGAGCTGCTGGGTCGGTTTCGACAACTCCAGTTCGCTCGGACACGGCGAGTTCGGTGCCAAGGCTGCGTTGCCGATCTGGATCGATTTCATGCACTCCGCACTTGCCGGCATGCCTGAGCAGCCTTTCGACATGCCGCCCGGCATCACGCGCGTACGCATCGATCCGGCCAGCGGACTGCTTGCCGCCGCCGGCGAACCGGGCGCGATCCTCGAAGTGATGAAGACCGAGGACGCGACGCGACTTGCTTCACGGCCGCCGCCGGATGCCGAGAAAACCGAACAGCGCGAAGCCTACGACGTGTTTTGATGATGACCCGTCAGCGCGGACACAGCAGCACACCGACGCGCAGCCAGGAAATTCGCCGCCACATTGCCGTAGAAGCTGCACGCCTGATGTCGCAGAGCGGCTTGCGCGATTACCATTCTGCCAAGCTGAAGGCGGCCGAACGCCTGGGCGCAGTCGACGATGTCAGCCTGCCGACCAATCGGGAAATCGAAGATGCACTGCGCGAACACCAGCGCTTGTTCGGTGCCAGCACGCAACCGCAAACAGTGCGCAAATTGCGAGAAATCGCGCGCGAGGCGATGCGTTTCCTGGCAGCGCATGAACCGCGTCTCGTCGGTACGGTGCTTGATGGCAGCGCAGATGAACATTCACCCGTCTGCCTCCATCTGTATTCGGACCGGCCGCTCGACATCGTCGACCATTTGCGTGAACGCGGTGTGCCTTATGAAGAGCACAGCCGGACACTGCGGCTCGATCGGCAAAGCTTGGCCGATTTTCCGGTCTTCCTCTTCAGCGCCGACGGTACCGCAATCGACCTGACCGTGTTGCCGTATGACGTACTGCGCCAGGCACCGCTGGACCGTGTGCACGAAAAGCCGATGCAGCGCGCGTCTCTGGCGATGCTGGAGGCGCTATTGTCAGCGAACGAGCCGGAAGGGGACTAGCGCGGGCGGAGTCTGCGGGAACGGGAACGGTTTCGCGAATGAGCTTTCGTTCAGCGCTTGCCAAGCTCCACGTAATCGCGTTTCACCGAACCGGTATAGATCTGCCGCGGTCGGCCGATGCGGGTTTCCGGATCCAGATGTTGCTCGAGCCAGTGAGCAACCCAGCCCGCAGTGCGCGCGATCGCAAACATCACGGTGAACATCTCGGTCGGAATCTTCAACGCCTTGTAGATAAGACCGGAATAGAAATCGACATTCGGATACAACTTGCGCTCAATGAAATAGTCGTCCTTGAGGGCGGCCTGCTCGAGTTCGAGCGCGACGTCCAGTAACGGATCGTTGACATTGAGATCGGCCAGCACTGCATGGCACATCTCGCGGATGATCGTTGCGCGCGGATCGAAGTTCTTGTAGACGCGATGGCCAAAACCCATCAGGCGGAAACCTGAATTTTTTTCCTTGGCGCGTTCGACCGCCTTGCCCACGTTCTTTGCGTCGCCAATCTCGCCCAGCATCTTGAGCACCGCTTCATTGGCGCCCCCATGCGCCGGACCCCACAGCGCGGCTATGCCGGCGGCGACGCAGGCGTACGGATTCGCTCCGGTCGACCCGACGAGGCGAACGGTCGAGGTCGATGCGTTTTGTTCGTGGTCGGCGTGCAGGATGAACAACAGGTCGAGCGCGCGCGCCGCAACCGGGCTCAATTGCAACGGCTCGCTGGGAACCTCGAACATCATGTGCAGGAAACGCGTCACGTAATCGAGGTTGTTGCGCGGATAGCGCACCGGCCATCCAATCGAATAGCGGTAGGCGGCCGCGGCGATGGTGGGCATTTTCGCAATCAGGCGGATCGCCGCCAGGCGGCGCTGCTCGGGATCGTTGAGATCAAGCGTGTCGTGATAGAACGCCGACAACGACGCGACCGACGCGCACAGCATTGCCATCGGATGCGCGTCGTGATGGAAGCCGTGAAGAAAGTTCTTGAGCGATTCATGCATCATCGTGTGATGCGTAATCTCGTCCTCGAACGCGGTGAACGTGGTCTTGTCCGGCAACGTCCCATTGATCAGGAGGTAGGTGACCTCAAGAAAATTGGAGTGCTTGGCTAGCTGCTCGATCGGATAGCCGCGATAGAGCAGAACACCCTTGTCGCCATCGATGAACGTGACCGCGCTGCGCGTCGCGGCCGTTGCCCCGAAGCCGGGATCAAACGTGAAGAACCCGGTTTCCTTGTTGAGCTTGGCGATGTCGATCGCCGGATCGCCGAGCGTGCCGGTGACTACCGGAAACGAGCTGCTCTTGCTCGTGGCGGAATCGATGATCTTGACGGTGTTGTCGGACACGGCGGGACTCCTGTTGCGTACTTCCCGCGCGAGTGGCGCGGCGGACGCAGCGATTGGACGTTTCTCGAATGAACCGCCGCGCGAACTGCGCCGCAGTCAACGCACAATTATCGCATGGCAAAATGCGAATGAGGCGGCGCAAATCAATGACCGATCACGCAACAAGGTGACTGGAGCGTGTGCGGTCGGAGATTTCGACTGGCGGATTTTCGACCGGTGAAAACACGAACACCGGCCTTGGCCGGTGTCTGGGTGCGATTGTTCGGGTTCGGGTCCGCTCGCAGGCGCAACGACGCCCCAGGCTTTCTGTTATTTCGCGTAACGCTTGCGGAACTTGTCGACGCGGCCACCGGTGTCGATGACTTTCTGCTTGCCGGTGAAGAACGGGTGCGAATGGCTGGAAATTTCCACCTTGATCAGCGGATATTCCTGGCCATCTTCCCACTTGATCTTGTCCTTGCTGGACATGGTCGACTGGGTCAGAAAAGAGAAATCGCTGGAGATGTCCTGGAACACGACCGGCTTGTACTGGGGATGGATGTCGGTTTTCATGAGTCTGCTCAGCGGTTCGGCGAATAAAAGAGCGGCAGTTTAGCCCCGGACGCGCCAGTAGCGCAAGGTTTTGGCACGACTTTGCGAGCAACGCACTGCTCCAGCGCGAAGCCGCACGTGACGCGCACCGGGGAGCGGCGCGGATCATCGCTGTCCCGTGCCATCCCCAATTTGCTCGCCATAGGGCATTTATTCGCCTACGCACCCGCGTAACGCGCCGCGCCACCGATCCAGCGCACAATCAGCCGCTCGGCGCGATCAGGATGATCGCGCAACAAGGCCTCGCCTACACGCTGCACGGTCGGCAGCAAGTGCGCATCGCGGGCGAGATCGGCGACGCGAAATTGAAGTTGACCGGTCTGACGTGTGCCGAGCAATTCGCCCGGGCCGCGCAGTTCGAGATCCTTTTCCGCGATGCGAAACCCGTCGCCGGTTTCGCGCATGACTTCGAGCCGCGCGCGAGCCATGCGCGAAAGCGGTGTCTGGTACAGCAGCACGCAGCTCGATGCGACGAGGCCGCGACCCACACGTCCGCGCAACTGGTGCAATTGCGCAAGCCCGAGCCGTTCGGCGTTTTCGATCACCATCAGGCTCGCGTTGGGTACGTCGACACCGACTTCGATCACAGTCGTTGCGACCAACACGCGCGTGTCGCCGCTCTTGAATGCGTCCATCGCCGCCTGTTTTTCCTTCGTCTTCAGACGGCCATGCACGAGGCCGATGCGCAGGTCGGGCAGCGTAGCGTTCAATTGTGCATAGGCAACCTCGGCCGCCTGCGCTTCGAGCTGTTCGGATTCCTCGATCAAGGTGCACACCCAATAAACCTGGCGTCCTTCGGCACAAGCGACGCGAATGCGGTCGATGACGTCAGCACGGCGCGCAGAGGAAATCGCGACGGTCTGCACCGGAGTGCGACCGGGCGGCAGTTCGTCGATCACCGAAACATCGAGATCGGCATAAGCGGTCATCGCCAATGTGCGCGGAATCGGCGTCGCGGTCAGCACGAGTTGGTGCGGAACGTGATCGCCGCACAGGCCCTTGTCGCGCAGGCTCAGGCGCTGATGCACGCCGAAACGGTGCTGCTCGTCGATGATCGCCAGGCCGAGCTGCTTGAACGTCACATTCTGTTGCATCAGCGCATGCGTGCCGATCACGATCGGAGCGCCGAGCGCGACCGCGGCTAGAGCCGCCTCGCGTGCGCGACCAAGCACCTTGCCTGCAAGCCAGACCGGCTCGATCCCGAGCGGTTGCATCCACAATTGGAAGTTTCGCCAATGCTGCTCCGCGAGCAACTCGGTCGGGGCTACCAAGGCGACCTGCATGCCCGCTTCCGTCGCCGCGAGTGCGGCGAGTGCGGCGACAACGGTTTTCCCGCACCCGACATCGCCCTGGATGAGGCGCAACATTGGCGTCGGCTTGGCGAGATCACCTTCGATCTCGGCAATCACGCGCAGCTGCGCGCGCGTCAGTGCAAAGGGCAAGCTAGCTCGCAACGCGTTGCGAAAATGGCCATCCCCCCACAGGGGTGGCGCCGCGTGTTGTCGCATCTGCGCGCGCAGGCGTTTCAGGCTCAGATGATGGGCCAGCATTTCTTCGAATGCGAGGCGCTGCTGCGCCGGATGTCGGCCCAACACAAGGTCGCCGACATCGGCATCTGGCGGCGGCCGATGCACCGTAAGGAGCGCTTCGCGCAACGACGTCAGTTCGAGCGATTCGCGCAGAGGGGCGGGAATCAACTCCAGCGCGGCCTCGTCCGGCAGTCGCTGCAGTGCCCGGGCAATCACGCCGCCCACGCGTTTCTGGCCGAGGCCCTGCGTGGTCGGATAGATCGGCGTCAGGCATTTTTCAGTCAGCGCATCGCTTTTCGCGAGTACGCGCTTGTATTCCGGGTGAACCATTTCCACGCCGTTTGCGCCGTGGCGAACTTCGCCGTAGCACAGCACATGGGTTCCAGGCACAAGCTGTTCGGCTTGGGCGCGGTTAAAATGGAAGAAACGCAGCATCAGCGTCGCTTGCGAATCGTCGCCGATCGCCACCCGCAGCTGTGGTCGATACCGAAAACCGCGTTCGACTGCCTCGACTACACCCGCCACTTGCGCACTTGCGCCGACCTGCAATGCACGGATCGGGGTGATTCGCGTGCGATCCTCATAGCGTAATGGCAGGTGAAACCACAGATCCTGCACGCGTTCGAGACCCAGGCGCGCGAGCACTTGCGCCAGGGCGGGCCCGACACCGGCGAGGTCCGTCACCGGCGCAAGGCCAGCATCCTCGGTGGACGGACGGGAAATGCGGATTACGCGCGGCATGCGCGTAGCGTATCAAGTGAACGCGTGTTGCGACGGTGTCACTCGTCAGCTGCTAATCGAACGCTGCGACCATGTCGATTTCGACGGCAGCCGAGCGCGGCAATGCGGCGACGCCGATGGTCGAACGCGCCGGATACGGCTCGTGAAAGTAGCGCTTCATGACCTCGTTGACGGCGTTGAAATTGCCGAGGTCGGTCAGGTAAATGCCGACCCGCACAACCTGCTCGAATGATGCCCCCGCCGCTGACAACACCGCCTTGAGGTTCTCGAACACCTGTGTCGCCTGGACCGAGATATCGCCACTGACCAATTCGCCGGTGGCAGGATCGAGTGGCGTCTGTCCCGACAGATACAGCGTCGCACCGACACGCACCGCTTGGGAATAGGGACCAATCGCCTGCGGCGCGTGATCGCTATGGATGATCTTGCGGGTCATGCAGAGGTCCGGATTGGGAATCGGGGTGAAGGATAGCAAACCCAAGGCGTTCCTGATCGGAGTCGGACGCACGCTCTCTCGGCCCGTGGACACGTCTGGACGTAGCTCCGGGTCGGCACCGGCAGCGCGATCCACGTCGCGCCCCGTCTCCCAAATGGGCGAGGCCGTCCACCCTTTTCGACGCCGATGCACAATGCGCGTAGTTGTCTGCTACGGATTTTCGATTACCGGCTCAAACGGGGTAGCGCCGCACCGCCGTCACCACCGCCAACCGACGCACGCGCCGCATCACGTCGGCCAGGTGCTTGCGCCCGCGCACCTCGATCGTGAACAGCATTGTCGCGTGCATGCCGTCGCGTTCCTTGTATTCGACATTTTCTATGTTGGAACTGGCTTCGGCGATTGCCGAGGCAACCTGCGCGAGAACGCCCGGCTTGTTGCTGACCTCGATGCACAGTTCGACCTTGTAGTCGCCCTGCACATGCGCGTCCCAGGCAATGCCGACGCCGCGTTCCGGCGACTTGCGCAGTTCCGGTACGTTCGGACATTCAATGCGATGCACGACGATACCCTTGCCGGCGGACAGGTAGCCCATGATGTCGTCGCCAGGCAACGGGTGGCAGCAATTGGCAAAACTCAGCACGCCCCGTTCGGCGCCGGTGATCATGATCTTCTCGTCGCTGCGCAGACGAGCGACTTGGGATGATTCGCCATGCCCTGAAAGCAACGCCTGCGCGACCGTATCGGCAACGCGATTGCCAAGCGCGATGTCGGCCAGCAATTCCTCAAGACGCTTGAATTTCTGTTCCGCAAGGTAACGGTCGAGCACCTTGTGCGGAATGTTTTCCAGCGACGAATCGAGCGCGTCAAGCGCGCGATCGAGCATTCGGTGACCGAAATCAACCGCATCCTCGTGCTGCAGGCGTTTCAAATGATGGCGGATCGCAGTGCGGGCGCGACCCGACACGACCCATTCGAGCCACTGCGGACTCGGATTCGCCGAGGGTGCGGTCACGATCTCGACGGTCTGGCCGCTGACCAGCGGCGTACGCAGCGGAACCAGTTTTCGATCCGCGCGCGCGGCAACCGCGTGGGCGCCGACATCGGTGTGCACCGCATAGGCGAAATCGAGCGCAGTCGCATTGCGGGGCAGCGCCAGGATCTGACCCTTCGGAGTGAACAAATATACTTCGTCGGGAAACAGGTCGATCTTGACGTTCTCGATGAATTCGAGCGACGAAGGCATGTCCGACTGGCGGTCAGCGAGATTGGAAACCCACTCGCGCGCGCGCGTATGCGCGCTGTTGGGCGGCGTCGAATCGGTCTTGTAGACCCAGTGCGCGGCCACGCCGCGCTCCGCAATCGCGTCCATGTCCTCGGTGCGAATCTGGATCTCGATCGGCGCGCCGAACGGTCCGAACAGCACTGTATGCAGCGATTGATAGCCATTCACCTTCGGGATCGCGATGAAATCGCGGAAGCGCCCGTCCAGCGGCTTGTACAGTCCGTGCACGGCACCCAGTGCGTGATAGCAGTTGGGCACGCTGTCGACCACGACGCGGAATCCGTACACGTCCATCACCTGCACAAACGATTTGTGTTCCCTGCGCATCTTCGAGTAGATGCTGTAGGGCGATTTGATCCTGCCAACCGCGCGGTGCCCGATTCCCTCACCATCCAGACGCGCGTTGAGCGCGTGTTCGATGCGCGTCATCGCTTCGCGACGATTGCCGAGCACAGCGCGGATGCGTTCGGCAATGACGCGATGGCGATCCGGATACAGCGAACGAAAACCCAAATCCTGCAGTTCCGACTTGAAGCGATTCATGCCGAGGCGCTGCGCGATCGGCGCGTAAATGTCGAGCGTCTCGCGGGCGATGCGCCGGCGTGCGTCCGGCTCCATCGAACTCAGCGTGCGCATGTTGTGTAAACGGTCCGCGAGTTTGATCAGGATCACACGCAGGTCGCGCGCCATCGCCAGCAACATCTTGCGGAAACTTTCCGCGGCTGCTTCCTGGCGGCTGCGGAAACGCACCTGGTCCAGTTTTGTCACGCCATCAACCAGTTCGATCACGGTCGAACCGAATTCGGCGGTGATCTGCTGCGAGGTCAGCTCGGTGTCTTCAAGCGTATCGTGCAGGATTGCCGCAATGATCGTTTCGGCGTCCATGCCCAGTTCTGCGAGGATGCTCGCGACCGCAACCGGATGGGTGATGTAGGGCTCGCCGCTTTTACGCGTCTGGCCCGCATGCGCAAGCGCGCCGATTTCGTAGGCCTTGCGAACCTTGGCTACATGCTCGACCGGGAGATACGCGTTGAGCTGGCGCTCAAGCGACCGCACGTCGGCGGGAGGCTGGCTCACCGCCGGCGCCCGTGCTTGGCGGGACGCGGTCGTGGCCATGTGGTCGCGGCAGCCGGTCAGGCCGCTCCGTCAGATCGACTTCGACAGCTGCGCGGGTCCATCACAAATCGTCGCCGCCCTTGCCCAGATCGTCATCGACTTCCGCGGCGGCCCATTCGAGCGCCTCGCGCTCCGCCTTCTCCCGTTCCTGCTTGTCGATTGCGTCGATCATGTGCTGGTCGACCTTCCCCTCGGCAATCTCGCGCAACGCGAGCACGGTTGGCTTGTCGTTATGGCCCTCGAGCGCCGCCGTGGCGCCTTTGGCCAACTGACGCGCACGCTTGGTCGCCATCAATACCAGCTCGAAGCGGTTGTCGACGACTTCAAGGCAATCTTCCACAGTAATACGGGCCATGCAAAACTCTCCGGCAAAATTGAAGCCAATTCATGGCTTTAGCGATGCGTCATTGTAACGCGGCGCTTTTGTGCAGCGCAATCACGCATCCAGCGGCGCCTCGGCCGGCGATGACCGCGTGCATGCACACCCCGATTTCGCGTAGCCTTGGCGCCGCGAAACGAACACAAGCTGCCATCGGCGGGAACGCCTATGCGCCACGGACCTAAAGAACAAACCCATGCGATTCAAACCGATTCCATCCTCGCCCCGCGCGGGCCTGCTTGCGTTGTGCGTGGTCGCGCTTGCGGGCTGCGCCATCGCCAAACCGCGCACCGACGATCCGTGGCAGGGCTTCAACCGCAAGGTGTACGCGTTCAACACCGCCGCAGACAAGGCTCTCATTCGCCCGGTCGCGCTGGGTTATCGCCGAATCACCACACCGGACATGCGCCGCCTCGTAGCGAATTTCTTCGCCAACATTCGCATGCCGATCACGATCATCAACGATATCCTGCAAGCTGATCCCTTGTCGGCGGCGCACAACACTGGCCGTTTTGCGATCAATTCAACTGTGGGTTTCGCCGGTTTTTTCGACCCGGCGAGCGAATTGCGCCTGCCACCGGATGAAACCGATTTCGGCGTGACGCTGGCCAAATGGGGTCTGCCGGAGGGCCCGTTTGTGGTGGTTCCGCTGGTCGGACCCTCCAGTGTGCGCGATTTCTGGCGCTTGCCCGTCGACAGTTATTTCGATCCCCTGTCGTGGTACGCCAACGAACACGCGCTGAGTTTTCACGCCGAGCGCCTGCCAAACGTGTTGTATTTGGTAACTCTGCGCGCCCGCGGACTGGATGCCGAGGGTATGCTCGACGGCGTCTACGATCCGTATATCTTCTATCGCGATGCGTATCGCCAACGGCGTCTGTACGACATCTATAACGGCCAACCGCCCGCAGAGGTAATCGAGCAGTTGCAAGGGACCGGCGACGAAGACGTCGACAAGCTGCTTGATGAGCAGCACGCATATGAGAACAAGCAGCCGGCCAAGGAAGGCAAGAAACCCTGATGGGCGCCTGAATATTTTCTGCAGACGAGGGGTCGTTTTCCTGCATGCGCGGCGCGAGACTGTATCGAGGTCGGCCAGATCCCTATGCGCCGAGGGTTATCTCGCTTCGTGATCCGCGGGTCTCAATCGATGCCAAGCAACGGCTCGGCATCGCACAAGTGCGCGAGCGCCCGAAGCTCCGCAGGAACTTCCGTCAAGCGCACTAACGTGCCACGGATGCGCGCACGCGCTGACCACGCCAGCAGCACGGCCAACGTCGCGCTATCAATGCCTGCAAGGGCGCCGACATCCAGCGCGACCTCACTCGCGTTCCCCTCGAGCAACTCGTCGCTTCGCTCAAGCGCCGCTGCAGCATCGGCAAAACCCAGGCGGCCGGCAACGCGGACGTGGGCCGCGTCGACCCGTTCGATGCGCAAGGCATCGGCCATTACTGGGTGCCCTTCTGATCCTTTTCCATCGATTCGAGCGCCTTGTCGCCCTGCGTTTCAAGGCGTGTGATCAGCGCATCGATACTCGACTTCTGGATTTCCGCGCCAACTTGATTGCGGTAGTTGGTGATGTAGGAAATGCCTTCGATGATCACGTCGTAGGCCTTCCATTGGCCTTCCCTGGTTTTGCGGAATGCATAGTCGACGGCGAGCGTCTTGCCATCGTCAAGCACCACCTCGGTGCGCACGATGGTGCGCTTGTCGTTCATCTCGCCCTTGGTCGGCAAAACGCGCACGCGGCCGCGCGTGTAGTTGAGCAGGCCTTCGGCGTAGCGATGCGCAATCGAATTGTAGAAAGCCTTGGCGAACCGCGCGCGCTGTTCCGGCGTCGCGCTGCGCGCGTACTGGCCGAGCACGAGGATGGAGGCGTAATCGATATCGAAACGCGGCAGAAGGATGCCGTCGATCAGCTTGATCAATGTTTCGTGATCGTTCTTGAGTTCGGCTTGATGGCCCTCGATGGCCTTGCCAAGATCGTCGGAGATACCCTGTACGACTTGATCGGGCGTCGGCGTGTCCGCACGCGAGGTGGCGGCAACGCCGAGGAAAAGGACCAACGCAAAACCGATGCTGCGCAACAACATGAAGGAATCCTCTTCTCAATGCTTGGGGGTGGGGGTATCGCCGGGAACAGCGTCCGCGGGTTTGACCGTGGCCGCGTCTGGCGCAGGCTGGGCGTTCGCCGGTTTTGGCGGCGCACCGTTGACCATGAATTTTCCGATCAGATCTTCGAGTTGCATCGACGATTGCGTGAGCACGAATTCATCGCCTTCCTTGAACATGTCCGGCGAGCCACCGGGCTGGATGCCAACGTACTGATCGCCAAGTAAACCGCTGGTGAATATCGCCGCCGAGGAATCATCCGGAAGATCCTTGTAACGTTTGTCCACGCTCACGCGCACCAGCGCATCGAGCTTGTCCGGCTCCAGCACGATCGACTCGACCGAGCCGATGCGCACGCCGGCGACCTTGACCGGCGCACGCAACTTCAATTGGCCGATATTCGTGAAACGCGCTTTCAGCACGTAACTGTCGCCCTGGCTGAAATTGGCGATAGACGTCGTCTGTGTCGCCAGATACGCGAGCGCGGCAAACCCGAGCAGGATGAAAAGGCCGGTACCGACCTGATAGGAACGTCGTTGGGTCACGGAAAGTGCCTCACATCAAGAATGCGGTCATCACAAAATCGAGCGCCAGCACGACGATCGAGGAGAACACGACGGTACGCGTGGTCGCATACGCGACACCCTCGCTGGTCGGCGGCGTGGTATAGCCCTGGAATACCGCGATGAGGGAAACCACGGCGCCAAACGCGACGCTTTTCCACACCCCATTGACGACATCTTTCCAGACATCGACGCTGGAGGTCATGTTGGACCAGAACGTGCCGTTGTCGAGGCCGAGCCACGTCACCCCGACCAGATGTGCGCCGAGAATGCCGAGCGCGTTGAACACGCACGCCAGCAGCGGCATCGCGATGATGCCGGCAATAAAGCGCGGTGCAGCGACATAAGCAAGCGGATCGACCGCCATCATTTCCATCGCTGACAACTGATCGGTCGCACGCATCAGGCCGATCTCGGCGGTGATCGAGGTACCCGCACGTCCGGCAAACAGCAACGCGGTCACCACCGGCCCGAGTTCGCGGAACAGCGACAGCGCCACTACCGTGCCGAGCGCCGCCGTCCCGCCAAAAATCGACAGCACATAATAAAGTTGCAGGCCGAGCACCATGCCGACGAACAAGCCGCAAGTCATGATGATGACCAGGCTCATCGCGCCGACAAACCATATCTGGCGCAGCGTCTCGCGGTAATGGCGGAGACTTTTCGGAATTGCGGCAAGAACGGCGAGCAGGAACAAGCCGCATGCGCCGATCTGCGCGAGCGCGTCGCCGATCATCGAAGAGGCTCGCCTCGAGGGCTTATTGCGCACGTCGTTCATGCGGCGCCCGTCGCCGCGACCGGCACGAATCCAAGATCGCCCGCGTAGTCGCGTGCCGGATACTGGAAAGGCACCGGGCCGTCCGCTTCGCCGCCGAAAAACTGTTTCGTCCACGCCGATTCGCCGCGCGCCAGTTCCGCCGGCGTGCCGCGCGCAACGACCTTGCCCGAAGCGATCAGGTAAACCAGATCGGCCGCGCGCGCGACGGCCGCGAATTCATGCGCAACCAGCACGCTGGTCAGTCCCAACGTATCGTTCAATGTGCGGATCAATTTCAACACCTGGCTCAGCGCAACCGGATCGAGACCGACAAACGGCTCGTCGTAAAGGATCAGCATCGGGTCGCGGATCATCGCACGCGCCAGCGCGACGCGACGCGCCATGCCGCCGGAAAGCTCTTCGGGCATGAGATCGGCCGCACCACGCAAGCCGACCGCCTGCAATTTGGTCAGCACGATGTTGCGCACGAGCTCGTCAGGCAGCTTCAAATGCTGGCGCAGTGGAAACGCCACATTTTCGAACACGGTGAAATCAGTCAGCAATGCCGAGTTCTGGAACAGGAATCCGATGCGTTCACGCAAATCGAACAACGCATTGCGCGACAGTGTCGGCACGTTGATGCCATCGACGCGAATCGTGCCGGCGTCCGGCATCAATTGGCCGGTGATATGCCGCAGCAGTGTGGTCTTGCCGGTGCCGCTCGGCCCCATGATCGCAGTGATTCTGCCGCGCGGGATGTCCAGATCGATGCCGTCGAAGATGAGCTTGCCACCCAACGCCGTACGCAAGCCGCGTACTTCGACGAGGGCAGGTTCGGTCCGCGTGGCAGGAATAGGAACGTCAATCACGATAGACAGGGCTCACATGGAAATCGGGGCACCCAAGATCGGCCATCTCGCGACCGGGCCTTGCGGCGCGCTACCTTAGCCCAAGCGCAGCCTTTGTGGGAGGAGTTGCAGCTCCGATGCTGTCTCTTCACGTCCCCTCGGATCAAGTGCTTCGCGGCGCAAATCGCTTCTACGAACGGGGACCGACGCGATCAGTGTTGCTCAGATCCTCGATCAAGGCCGCGTAGCGGGCCAGTTGCGCTGCCCTGCGCAGTCGCTGGCAGGCGACAATCGCGCGCAGATCAGCCAGCGCATCGGCAAACTGATCGTTGACTACGATGAAATCGAAATCATCCGCGTGGGCGATCTCCTCACGCGAATCGGCGAGACGGCGCGCAATCGCCTCCGCTTGGTCAGACGCACGTGCCCGAAGACGCCGTTCCAGTTCCACCCGCGAAGGTGGCAGGATGAAGATGCTGATCAAATTGGCGCAGTCTGATTTCCCATCCGCCGCCAGCTTGGCGCGAATCTGACGCGCACCTTGCCAGTCGATTTCCAGCAGCACGTCCTGACCGCGCCTCAGCAACGGTTCCACCGCAGCGCGTGCGGTGCCTTTCAGATCGCCATGCACATTGGCGTATTCGTAGAACGCATCGGCCGCCGCCATGCGCTCGAACACGTCGCGCGAGACGAAGTGGTAATGCCGTCCGTCGACCTCGCCCGCACGCGGCAGTCGAGAGGTGTACGACACCGACAAGCTGATGCCCGGCTCGCGCTCAAGCAGTGCGTGCACCAGACTGGTCTTGCCCGCACCCGACGGTGCCGCGACGATGTATAGCGTTCCACTCATTCGCAGATTGTGTCCTTGGCGTTCATGCCGGTGAAATGCGCAGCCACGGGCCGATGCGCGCAGTCTCGTCGAAGTCGCATTCGTGACGCCGCGGCTGGCGCCAGGCAGGAAACAAGCGTACTGCGTCGGCGTGTTTGCGCTCCACGTTATTCATTCCAGATTCTGCACCTGCTCGCGCATCTGCTCGATCAGGACCTTCAGCTCGACCGCGGCATTGGTCGTGCGCGGGTCGGCGGATTTGGAACCGAGCGTGTTCGCTTCACGATTGAATTCCTGCATCAGGAAATCAAGTCGGCGACCAACCGCTTCGGTCAGGCCGAAAATGCGCCGCGCCTCGCCAATATGCGCGGTCAGGCGATCGAGTTCCTCGTCGACATCGATTCGCTGCACTTGCAGCACGACTTCCTGTTCGACGCGACCGGGTTCGAGCGGTAATTTTAGTTCGGCGATTCGGGCATCGAAACGAGCGCGCAATGCGGCGCGGATATCCGGCAGGAAACCGCGCACGTCGGCGACGATGCGTTCCATCGCATCCAGCCGCTCTCGCATGAAACCGCCAAGACGTTCGCCTTCACGGGCACGCGCGGCGACCATTTCATCGAGCGCACTGTCGATCAGATTGAGCGCCGCTTCACGCAAGGATTCCTGATCAGTCTGGCGATCGAGCAGCACGCCGGGCCAACTGAGCAAGGAGGCAAAATCCACATTGAGCTGCGGAAATTTGGCCGCCAGCATTTGCGCGGTATCGGCCAGCCGCGTGATGAGGGTTTCGTCAACCGTGATGGCCGCGGCATCGGCCACTGCGGGTTTGTAACGCAGACCGAGATCGACCTTGCCGCGCGAGAGCTTCGCCGCGACGTGTTCGCGCACCGTCGATTCCAGGCTGCGCAACTCTTCGGGCAAGCGCAGGCTCAGCTCCAGATAACGATGGTTGACCGAGCGCAGCTCGATCCCGAGCGTGCCATGGCCGGCGTCGGATTCGGCGCTGGCGAAAGCGGTCATGCTACGCAACATGGGCTGTCCAGTGAGATGGGCGGGAGGCAATGGTAAACTCCACGGCCCGTTTGCCATAGCGCCCCTTCGCATGAACCCAACGCGCCCATCCGGCCGCGCCGCCGATCAATTGCGCGCCGTGAACATCCAACGTCATTACACCCGTCACGCCGAAGGCTCGGTGCTGGTTGCGTTCGGCGACACGCAGGTGCTGTGCACCGCGAGCATCGAGGAAAAGGTACCGCCGTTCCTGCGCGGCAAGGGCGAGGGCTGGGTCACTGCCGAATACGGCATGCTGCCGCGCGCAACCGGCACGCGTACGCAGCGCGAGGCGGCGCGTGGAGGTCAGGGCGGGCGCACGATGGAAATCCAGCGCCTGATCGGGCGCTCCTTGCGTGCGTGCGTCGATCGCCAGGCACTGGGCGAACGCACGATCACGCTCGATTGCGACGTGCTGCAGGCCGATGGCGGCACGCGCACCGCCGCGATTACCGGCGCGTATGTCGCGTTGGTCGATGCAATCCGCTGGTTGACCGCACGCAAGCTGATCAAGCGCGATCCAGTTCATGGCGCGGTGGCAGCGATTTCGGTCGGCATATACCAGGGCGCGCCTGTACTCGACCTTGACTACGCCGAAGACTCCGCCTGCGATACCGACATGAACGTGGTGATGAACGATGGCGGCGGTTTCATCGAATTGCAGGGCACCGCCGAAGGCCACGCGTTTCGGCGCGAGGAGCTCGATGCATTGCTGGTGCTTGCGACCCAAGGCGTGGCTGAACTGTGCGCGAAGCAGCGCGACGCGCTGGCCCATGGCTAAGGAAATCCGTTGCCTCATCCCGGCCGTCGCTTTTGTAGGAGCTTCGCAGCTGCGACCGGAATCGCGCAGGTGTGTATTCGGAGTCGCGCTTGCAGCGCTCTTACAAAAGCGAGCGTCGAGATGACGAGCAATTACTTCCGATTCCAGATTTCCCTTTCATGAACCGTGTCGTCCTCGCCAGCAGCAACCACGGAAAGCTCGTGGAGATACGCGAGATACTCATCGACCTCGACATCGAACTCATCGCGCAATCGGAACTTGGCATCGCGGACGCCGACGAGAGCGGCACGACCTTTGTCGAGAACGCCTTGATCAAGGCGCGCCATGCATCACGCGCGAGCGGCCTTCCAGCGCTTGGCGACGATTCGGGGATCTGCGTCGACGCGCTGGGCGGCGCTCCCGGCCTGCTCTCCGCACGCTACGCCGGCGAACACGGCAATGCCGCCGCGAATATCGCGAAGCTGCTCGACGCAATGCGCGACGTTCCAGCGCCGCAGCGAACCGCGCATTTCCATTGCACGATCGTATTGCTGCGCAGTGCCGATGACCCGGCACCGCTGATTGCCGAAGGCTGCTGGCGTGGACGCATCCTGGACGCACCGCGCGGCGAACACGGTTTCGGTTACGACCCGGTGTTTTTCGATCCGGCGCTCGGCCGCGGCGCGGCGGAACTCGATACGGCGACGAAGAACCGACTCAGTCATCGTGGTCAGGCGCTCTCGCGTTTGTGCAAACTGATGGGGTGACGCGCTGAAGGAAACACCGACGTCCTCAGCTACCATCTGCGTGCGCAAACCCTTGCGGACCGCACTCGATGAGCGATCGACCACGCGCATCTACCGCGCGCATCCGATGCTGGTGCGGCACGTGTTCGCCGAGAAACCGATCCGCTGACGCAGGAAAAATCCGTCAGCCCGGACAAGATTGCGAGCGAGCAGCGCCTGTTTCCGCGACCCGAATTTCTTTCCGACTCCGCAGTACTGGGTGTTAGCGGATGCGAAAGCACTGCACGATTATTCGGGCTGGGCCAGCTACCGCACCAAGGACCTCCTCGTGCCGGCTACATGAACGCGCTTGCGGCGGGCGACACCACGACCGTGCTGGCGTTATAGGCGGCCTCCGGTCACGTTTCGTTTATTTCGTTTATTGCGTTTGATTCGACTGAGCCGTATAGTCCTTGGCCGGCCAAACCCGCCTGCCGGAGATCGCCGCCATGAGCGCCTTGCGCAACGACCAACTGATCACGCCACCCGCTTCGCCCGCCGAAACCGAACTGGCCCGCAACAGCAGTCGCCTGCTCGCCGCGTGCATCGGCCGTGGCCCGACCGCGCGCTTGCGCGTGATCGACGGCGACGGCGAAATCGAAGTACCGGTGGCCGCACTCCGCATGCTGGTCGACATTCTCGCCAACATGGCCGCGGGCAACGCGATGAGCCTGGTACCGATCCACGCGGAGCTGACGACTCAGCAGGCGGCGGATTTTCTGAACGTCTCGCGCCCGTATCTGGTCGGCCTGCTCGACCGCGGGGCATTGCCACACCACAAAGTCGGTACGCATCGCCGCGTCTACTTTCGCGATCTGCAGGACTACAAGCGGGTCAGCCGCGAACAGGCATTGCAGGCCTTGGCCGAAATGACTGCCGAAGCCCAAAAGCTCGGCTTGTACGACTGAACATGTCGAACTTCGTTGCGCTGTACGACGCTTGCGTATTGCATCCGGCGCCGCTGCGCGACTTGTTGATGCACTTGGCCATCACCGGTTTGTATCGCGCCAAGTGGACGCAACGCATCGAGCAAGAATGGATGCGCAGCGTGATGGAGCGGCGGCCGGATTTGCCTTTGGAATGGCTGGAACGAACACGGGATCGGATGAATACTCATCTGCCGAACGCGATGGTGAGCGGCTACGAGTCTTTGGAAAACGGCTTGGATTTGCCTGATCCGGATGATCGGGATGTGCTGGCTGCCGCCATTCATTGCCATGCCGGCGCCATCGTCACGTTCAACCTGAAAGATTTTCCGGCTGAAGCCCTCGCATCCCACGCCATCAGCGCGCAACATCCGGACGAATTCATCGAGCACACGTTCGGCCTCGACTCTGCCACGGTGATTCGAGCCGTGCGCAACCATCGGGCCTCTTTGAAAAATCCCGCGAAGTCCGTCGAAGAGCTGTTCGACACGTATCTGAAACAAGGCCTGGCTACGACCGTCGCTCTTCTGCGCCTCCACGCCGACCTGCCTTGATCGACATCCAGATGAACTTGCCGCCCCTGTCGCTCTACATACACATCCCGTGGTGCGTGAAAAAGTGTCCGTATTGCGATTTCAATTCGCATGCGCAAAATGGTGCGTTGCCGGTTGATGCCTATGTCGATGCCCTGCTCGCGGATCTCGATCGCGACTTGCGCGAGTTCGGTGACGCCATCGCGAAGCGGCCGCTGCACAGCATCTTCTTCGGTGGCGGCACACCCAGCCTGTTTGCGCCGGATGCGATCGCACGTATCCTCGACGGCGTCGCGACGCGGATCACCATGCCGCGCGGGATCGAGATCACGCTGGAAACCAATCCCGGCACGGTCGAGCATGGCCGTTTTGACGGCTATCTCGCGGCGGGCGTTTCGCGCCTCAGTTTTGGCGTGCAGAGTTTCGACGACGACAAGCTGCGTCGGCTTGGCCGCATCCATTCCGCCGCGGACGCCGAGCGCGCGATGCGAGACGCGCGCGACGCGGGTTACGCAAATTTCAATCTGGACCTGATGTACGCGCTGCCGGAGCAGACGCTGGCCGGCGCGCTCAACGACATCGAGCGCGCGCTGGCGCTGCAACCGGCGCATATCTCGCACTACCAGCTCACGCTTGAACCGAACACCCTGTTCGCGGTCAGGCCACCGAAATTGCCCGACGAGGACAGCGCGTGGGACATGCAGGAAGCGTGTCAGCTACGCCTCGCCGACGCCGGCTACGCGCAATACGAAGTGTCGGCGTACGCACGTGACGGACTGCGATCCGTGCACAACCTCAATTACTGGACCTTCGGCGATTACCTCGGCATTGGTGCGGGCGCCCACGGCAAGCTCAGCAACGCAACCAGCGGCACGATCGTGCGCACGACCAAGCTGAAACTGCCGCGCAGTTATCTGGAACGCGCCGAATCCAGGGCGGCGTTCGGCAGCGTGGCCGATGTCGCGATGAGCGACCGGCCATTCGAATTCATGATGAACGCGTTGCGCCTCAATGACGGCGTGAGCTACGCCTTGATCGCCGAACGCACCGGGCTGGGCGCAGACGCAATCGACCCGCGCCTGCGCGCGGCGCGCGAGCGTGGCTGGCTGCACGACGATCCAGCCCGTATCGTCCCGACCGAACTGGGCCGGCGCTATCTCAACGACGTGATCGGCTTGTTCCTGCCGGACCGTTGAGCGACACGTGCGAACGTTCAGTCAATGCGACGCATCATGCTTTGCCCATCCGGTCATTGCCCGCCATGCTTGAAACGATCACCCTTGCCTGCCCTTACTGCGGCGAAAGCTTCGCAACCAGCGTCGATCTTTCGGGAGGATCGCAGCGCTATGTGGAAGATTGCGCGGTGTGCTGCCGTCCCATCGAAGTATCCCTGCGCGTCGACGAGGAAAACCAATTGCTTGGTGTCGACACGCGCACCGACCGCGATTGAGCTGCCCTTCGTTGAACTCACGGCGGACGCGTCGGAACCCGCGATGCCGGCTTCGACGATCTGGAGCAAGGCATCGCGGCTGCCGCCGCTCCACAAAGCTGCCGGCGCGCGTTTAGAATGGCGCCATGAAGATCGTCTTGAATGGTATCGAGCGCGACCTAGACGCTGCCACGTCGCTGACCCAGTTGCTCGAATCGACCGGGTACGGTGAACGCCGGATTGCCGTTGAAATCAATCGCGAGATCGTGCCGCGCAGCCGCTACGATGAGTGTCTGATCGAAAACGGTGACCACATCGAGATTGTCCACGCCATCGGCGGCGGGTGAAACGGTGCGTTTAAGCGATGCCAGCCAATATCGCGTGAACCGATGAACGCGCGGCGCACGAGCAGAGAACCTGATTGCCTGCTGAGCGCCGGATGCGTGATGTCAACATCTGCGAACAGCGAGCGCAGGACAACGTGACAAACATCGAGCTCATCGCACAAGTCGACCACTCAAGACTGCGAACAAATCCATGACCGCGCTTTCAAAATCCATGCTCGAAACCGGCTCCGACACGCTGGTCATTGCCGGAAAAACCTATCATTCGCGCTTGCTTACGGGCACCGGAAAGTTCAAGGACATGGATGAAACCGCGCGCGCCACGGCAGCGGCCGGCGCCGAGATCGTGACAGTCGCGATCCGGCGCATGAATATCGGCCAGCGCGCGGATGAGCCGAACCTGCTCGACGTGCTGCCACCGTCGCGCTACACGATCCTGCCCAACACGGCCGGTTGCTACACCGCGGGCGACGCCGTGCGCACCTGTCGCCTTGCGCGCGAGCTGCTCGACGGCCACACCTTGGTGAAACTTGAAGTACTCGGCGACGAGAAGACGCTGTTTCCGGACGTGATGGCAACCCTCAGTGCTGCCGAAACACTTGTCGCGGACGGGTTTGAGGTGATGGTCTACACCTCGGACGATCCGATTGTCGCCAGGCGTCTGGAAGAAATCGGCTGCGTCGCGGTAATGCCGCTGGCCGCGCCGATTGGCTCCGGCCTCGGCATCCAGAACAAGTACAACCTGCTTGAAATCATCGAGAACGCCAAGGTACCGATCATCGTCGATGCCGGCGTCGGCACCGCCTCGGATGCGGCGATCGCGATGGAGCTTGGCTGCGATGGGGTACTGATGAACAGCGCGATTGCTGGCGCGAAAGATCCGGTGTTGATGGCGCACGCGATGCGCTTTGCAGTCATGGCTGGACGCGCCGCGTTTCGCGCTGGACGCATTCCGCGCAAACGCTACGCGTCGGCGTCGAGCCCGATCGATGGTGTAGTCCAGTACGATCGTCCCTGATCCCAGGAACAAAAAGTGGCCATTCCTGGCCGCACTTCTCACGCAATCAGATAGTGCCGGCCGCATGGATGACCCCCAGATCCACCAGCGCGCAATTCGCAGTTTCGTTTTGCGCCAGGGCCGCTTCACCCCGGCGCAGCAACGCGCGTTCGATCAGCATTGGTCGCGCTATGGGCTCGACTGCAGCGCCATGCCGCGCGATTTCCCAGCCTTGTTTGGCCGCTCCGCGCCGCTGGTGCTTGAAATAGGCTTCGGCAACGGCGAGCAGTTGCTGCATTCGGCGCAAGCAGAACCAGCGCGCGATTTCATCGGCGTGGAAGTGCATCGGCCCGGGGTGGGACGGCTGATGAACGCACTCGCCGATGCCAGCATCGCCAACGTGCGTGTGTACAACCACGATGCCGTCGAGGTACTGCGCGACGAGATCGCGCCGGGGGCGCTGACCGAGGTGCGCATCTATTTTCCCGATCCGTGGCACAAGAAACGCCACAACAAGCGACGCCTGATACAGCCGGAATTTCTCGCCCTGCTCGCAACGCGTGTCGCGCGCGGCGGTCGCTTGCATTTGGCGACCGACTGGGCCGACTATGCCGAGCACATGCAGGGCGTGCTCGATGCGGCGCCGGCATGGCGCGCGGACCTGCGCCATGTCTCGTCCAGCGAGCGTCCATCGTGGCGCACGCAAACGCATTTCGAGCGTCGCGGCCTGCGCCTCGGCCACGGCGTGTGGGACTTTGTCCATGAAAGAATTTGAGTGCTGAATGAGCGATGAGGGTTGACGGATCACACCGGTGCATGGAGGCGCCATCGCAGCCGACACGCGCGGGCGGGCTGCAACAAACGTAGTGCGGCTTTTCCGCGCCCGATTGTTTGCACTGCACCAGCGGATGCGGGCGAGAAAGGCCGAGCCGGGCTGAAGGCCGAGCCGCAGGACGCGGCGCGTCAATCGTGGCGCACGAGTCCTTGAACTGATCCGGTTTCCCGGTTTTGCAATCGACAGGAACCACTACCGCCCGAATGGACGCAGGTCTGACCCTTACCAACAACATGGCGCTCGTGTTCGCGTTGCTCGCGTTCACCATGCTGATGTTGTTGCTCGAATGGATCCGCGCCGATCTGGTGGCTCTGCTCGTGATCGTCGTAATCGGCATTACGCGGTTGTTGCCGGTCGAGCAGTTGTTCGAAGGTTTTGCCGGCAACGCGGTGATCTCGTTGATCGCGGTGATGATCATGGGTGCCGGACTCGATCGCACCGGCGTGCTCGGCAAGGCCGCGTCGTTCATCCTGCGTCTGGCAGGCGGCGTCGAAACACGTGTGTCGCTGTATATCAATGCAATGGTCGGCAGCCTGTCGTCTGTCATTCAGAGCCAGGCATTGTCCGCGCTGTTCCTGCCGGTGGTCAGCCGCATCAGTGCACGCACCGGTCTGCCGCTCAAACGCCTGTTGCTGCCGATGGCCTGCATGATCCTGTGCGGCACCAACATGACGATGATTTCCAATTCGCCGCTGATCCTGCTCAACGATCTCATCGCGAATGCAAATCGCAATCTGCCGCCGGGCGCGCAGACCATCCAGACGTTCACCTTGTTTGCGGTCGCGCCGATCGGCATTCCGCTGTTGCTCTCCGGACTTGGTTTTTTCGCGCTGTTCACGCGGCGGTTGCTACCCAACGACGAGGAACGCCAGAACGTCACGCCCGGGCGCACCGAAACCTATTTTGCCGAAACCTACGGCATCGATGGCGACGTGCTGGAACTCATCGTGACAACCGACAGTCCGCTGGTCGGAATGAGCGTCGGCGAGGTCGAGCAACTTCGCAATGCGCCGCTGATCCTGGCGCTCAAGAGCGGCAACGAGGCGCGACTTGCGCCGCCGGGCGACCAGATGATCTGGGTCGGCAGCGTGCTCGGCGTACTCGGCAAGCGTGAGGCGGTCAACGAGTTCGCCAACATCCAGCTCTGTGTGGTGCAGTCGCGCCTGCGCAATTTCGCCGATCTGTTCAATCCCACTCGCGCGGGAATTTCCGAAGCGGTCATTCCGCCCAGTTCGCCATGGATCAAGAAGAGCGTCGGCGAACTGCGCCTGCGCAAGAGTCACGGCATCTCGGTACTTGCGGTCAATCGCGGCGATCAGGTATTTCGCGAAGATGTGCGCTCGGTGAGCTTGCACGCCGGCGATACACTCGTGCTGCACAGCTTCTGGCGCGATCTGGCGCAAACTGCGGAATCGCGCGACATCGTCGTGGTCACCGACTATCCGAAGGAAGAGCAACGCCCAAGCAAGATCTGGCACGCCGTGACGTTCTTTGCGCTGGCGATGGGCTTGGGCCTTTTCACCGACATTCGCCTGTCGATCGCGATGCTCATTGGCGCAGTCGGCATGTTGCTGACCGGCGTGTTGAACATGGACGAGGCGTACGGCGCGATCAACTGGAAGACCATCTTCACCCTCGCCTGCCTGATTCCGCTCGGCTGGGCGATGGACTCGACCGGCGCCGCGGCGTGGATCGCCCAGGAAGTGCTGAAGTATCTCGGCGGGTGGCCACAATGGGGACTGCAAGCGGTTATCGCGGTGATCGCCCTGCTGGTTGCGCAGGTCGTGTCGAATGTCGGCGCGACGGTGATGATGGTGCCGATGGCGATCAACGTTGCGTTGGCGTCCGGTGGTAACCCGGCCGTGTATGCACTGGTGGTCGCGGTATCGACGTCGAACGTGTTCCTGATTCCGAGCGCAAATCCGGTGATCATGATCATCGCTGGCCCGGGCGGTTACCGCAATCGCGATTTCCTGCGCGTCGGTGTGCCGCTGACTCTGCTGATGCTGGTCGTCATGCTGCTCGCGGTGAATGTGGTGTTCGGCCGCAGCTAGTGATCGCGCCCGAGACGCACGACACCCTCCACGACCTCGACAGGCATGGCGACCAGACCGCTGCGCGCCGGTCCGCCGCAACAAGCGCCGCTGCTCACCGCGAAGGTCGCACCATGCACGGCACAGGTGATGCGGCCGTCGCTGACGAGGAAGCGTCCGGGCGCGAAATCAAGATTGCGCCCCGCATGCGGGCACTCATTGTGGTACGCAAAAACGCGATCGCCCTGGCGCAACAAGATCAATTCGAAACCACCCGTCGCGGTGTCGACCTGCGCTGCGATCGCCCCACCATCGGGGATTTCATCGAGCCGGCAAAGTGGCGCGGAAGAGTTCATCCAATCCTGTCGATCCGGCAGCTAACGTCTGCGCCCGTTGCGACTCCGCTCTCCTGCGTCAGCGGGTGAGGACAACGGCGTGGGGATTGATTCGCTTGATCTGATTCGGGCTTCATTCGTACCAACGGCACTTGTCAGCTCGTCGCGCTGTCCCAAAATAGGCCACTGCAGCGTCCCCGGCGGGCATGCATTTTCGCATACGGAGTAGAACCATGTTCCAGGATTCCTTTCGCGCAGGTGTTTTTCGCGGGTTGCGCTCGCGTCATCCGCTTGCGCGCCTCGTCGTCGGCATCATCGGTCTGCTCACACTCGCGCTGCTGGTTGCGCTCGGGATGTTCGCATTTGCGGCACTGGTGATTGGCGGCGGACTGTTCCTGCTGGTCGGTACCTTGCGTCGCCCACGCACGATCCGTGCGCAGGCAAACGCAGCGATGAATGCAACCCCCACACCTGCGGGCGTCATCGAAGGCGAGTTCACTGTTGTGCCAAGCACACCGGTAAATGCCGATGTGCGTCGAGAACGCTGAAGAAATGCCGTGCCCCGTTTCGCCAAAAACTGCATTGCGCGTGACGCGCGCCATCCTGGCGCTCCCACATGGGCCGTGAGCGCTTTCTTTCGTGAGTAGAGGTGTCAGCCGCGATGCTTGATGAATGGCGATGCGGATCAAGTCGGGCGCGGACAATTGGCACCGCACCGACCTGCTCAAGCGGACTCGTGTAACGCACCGATTTCACCTTATGCTGGGGGTCTCCTTCTCGCGCCCGATCGGTCGGCCTTGGATGACATGACTGATTCCCCGCAGCGCAAGCCGCTTGTTGTGGCCGCCTCGAACACGATCTTCAGCCAGCGCGCACTGGTCGCGATTGCGCTGCTGTCGCTGTATTTCGTGTGGGGCTCGACCTATCTGGCGATCCGCGTCGCCGTGGCGACTTATCCGCCGTTCTTGATGGCAGCAATTCGCTTCCTGTGCGCCGGCGCTGCGCTGTATGCATTTCTGCGTTGGCGCGGCATGCGCGCCCCGACCCGCGCGCAATGGATCAATTCGGCGCTGACAGGAATAATGTTGCTTGGTTTTGGCAACGGTTTGGTGTGTTACGCCGAACAAAGCGTTGCGTCCGGACTTGCCGCCGTAGCGGTCGCCAGCATGCCACTGTTTGCCGCGGTGTTTGGCGGCCTTTACGGCCATTGGCCGCGGCGCCTGGAATGGCTTGGCCTCGGCGTGGGATTCGCCGGGGTGATCTTGCTCAATCTCGGCGGCAGCATGGGCGGCGCTCCGCTCGGCGCGCTCGCGCTGGTCGTCGCGGCCGCTTCGTGGGCATTTGGGTCGGTGTGGAGCAAGCGTCGCGACATGCCCCCGGCGGCGATGAACACGGCGGCGCAAATGCTCACCGGTGGCGCTGCATTGCTGATCTTCGCGCTGATCTTCGGCGAGCGCCTGCCGGTGGCGCCACCGCTATCGGCCACCCTCGCCATCGTCTATCTGGCGATTGCCGGCTCACTGGTCGGTTTCAGTGCCTACCTGTATCTGCTCAACACCGTGCGGCCCGCGCTCGCGACCAGCTATGCCTACGTGAACCCACCGGTGGCGGTGCTGGTCGGTGCGCTGTTCGGCGGTGAAATCGTGCACTCGTTCGATCTCGTCGCGATGATGGTGATCCTGGCCGGCGTCGCGTTGATTGCGCTTGCACACGAGCGCCACACGTAGCCGATCGGGCAACACGTGACGGTGTTCGCGGCATCTGGGCGACATCGCAACCCGCGAAGCGCCCGGCTACAGTTCGCGCAGTGCCGTCGTCACCGGCAAGCGTGCGGCGCGCAGCGCCGGAAACAGACCGCCGATGAAGCCGATTGCGAGCGCCCACTTGATGCCGTTCCAGATCAACGCGGGCGAAACCTTGAACGCGAACACGATCTGGCTGAAATTGTTGCCCAGGGTTGAAGCGGTGTAGTTGTCGAACACGATCCAAGCGACCGCTGCGCCGAGGATGCCTCCGGCAAGCGCGAGCAGCATGGTCTCCAACAACACCGATACGACTACTGGCAGCCCGCGAAAACCGATTGCACGCAAGGTCGCGATTTCCCGCGCACGCGTCGCCACCGCGGCATACATGGTGTTGAGCGCACCGAAGATCGCGCCAATGCCCATGATCACGCCGATCGAGGTGCCGAGGATGCGAATCAGCTTGGCCAGCCCCTGCGATTGTTCGGTGTAATACGCGCGCGTTGTTTTCACATCGACCTTCAGGCGGGGGTCGCTCGCCAGCAAGGCCTTGAACGCATCGAACGCGCTGGCGGATGTCAGGCGCACGGTGACCGAAGAAACGCTGCCGCTGCGCCGATAGGTCGAACCCACAACCTCGGCGTCACCGAGGAGTTCGGAGTTGTGCGCGTCGCCAGAATCGAATGCGCCGACGACATTCCAGGTTTGATTGTTGAGATTGAGAGTCGAGCCGACATCCAGATGCGCAAATTCCTCGCGCGCACCCTTGCCGACGATCAATTCGCGCAGACCCGGCTTGAACGCGCGACCCTCGATGATTTTCATCTCCGGATGCAGGCTCCAGATCTGGTTGCCGACACCACGCAGCTCGACATTGGAATCGAGCCCGCTGCTCTTCTTCGGCAACGATGCAACCACCACGAGTTCGGGCGATGCGATCGGCTGACCATCCTTGTCCTTGAGCACGCCGACCGCCTGGGAGATCAGCGCCACACTGTCATGGTCGAGCACCGAATTGAGCTCCGCCTGCGAGCCGGCCCGCATCATGATCGCGGTGTCGTCGCTGCCGGTTTGCTTGAGTGTCGCCTGAAAGCCCTCACCCATCGCGAGCAACGCGACCAGTACGCCGACCACACCAGCGATGCCGATCACGACGACCGACGAGGAGCCCAGCCGTTGCGGCAAGGTCGAGATGCCAAGCCAGCTTACCGAGGCGGCCTGTCGCCCGCTGCGGGACAGCCTCATCCAGGCTGCCAGCGCGAGTACCGCAATCAGCAAGACCGGCCATGGCACAAGCATCAGTACAGCGACTCCCCCAATCAACGCGACAAGCACAGCGAGTCCGGAAAAAAATCGTTTGAGTGCGCGCATCGAAATCTCCCTATCGTCCAGCCAGCGCATCGACAATGCGCAAACGCATGCCGCGCAATGCGGGTAGCACCCCGATCACGACGCCAATGCCGAGCATCAACGCGATAGCGCGCGCCCACGTCCACAAGTCGACCGGCGACATCGGAATGCCGCTGCCGAGCGAAGCCTTGATCACGCTCACTACAATCGCTGCAATTGCGAGCCCCAGAACGCCGCCGAGCACGATCAGCAGGATCGATTCGGCCAACACCAGGCCCAGCACGCTCTTGTTCGAGAAACCAATCGTCTTCAAGACCGCCAGCTCCGGAATGCGCTCGCGCACCGCCTGCGCCATCGTGTTGCCGGTCAGCAAGATCAGGGTGAAGAACACTGCAGCCATGATTGCGCCGACGATCAGGCCGATATCGGCAAACTGGCTGACGAAGGCGACGTTGAATGCATTCTCCGTCTGGGTCTTGGTTTCGTGATCCGAATTGGCCGATAGCGCATCAACGGATTTGGCCACCTGGTCGGCTGCGTTGCGATCGCCGAGACGCTCGATGTACCAACCAATACGGCCATTGCCAAACTGACGCGCCTCGTCGAAATAATCCCAGTTGAAGAACATCGCGCCTTCCTGTGCGCGTTGCTTGGGATCGGCAATGTGATAGATGCCAACCAGATCGAACGTCCACGTGTTCTGGCCGCCTTTTTGCGGAAAAATCGTGGCTTGCAGCGGAATCTTGTCGCCGATCTTCCAGCCGAATTTTTTTGCCAGTTCGGCACCGACCACCGCACCACTACGCGTCTTGCGAAACGCCTCGAGCTGCTCCGGTGGCAGCACGAATTCCGAAAACACATTGAAGAAATTATCGCTGACCGCCTCGTTGGGAAAGAAATTCTTCGGCTCCTGATAGATGCCGCCAAACCAGTTTGCATAGGCGACCTCTTTCACGTTCGGGATCGCCTGGATACGCGGCAACAGGCTTTTCGGCAGCGATACGGTGAAGCTTACCTTCGAGATCGTGACCAGCCGGTCCACGCCGGCCACGGTATTGGCAGCACCCGAGAAGGCGCTGTGCACCGAATCGAGCAGACCAAACAACAAGAACGCGGCAAGCACCGAGATCAGGGTAAAGATTGTGCGGGTCTTGCGCCGGAACAGCGCAGCCCAAACCAGATGGAGATATTTCATGTGCGTGCGCTCATGATTGTTTGGCTGCAACCATCCCTGCTACGCCTGCGTTCGGCATCCTGCCTCACACTCGCTGATCGCGCGTGATATCGAGACATCACGCAAGCGCGCTCTGCTCGACCAGCGTGCCCTTGTCCAGATGCAAGGTATGCCGCGCATGTTCGGCCGCTTTCGGATCGTGCGTGACCATGATGATGGTCTTGCCGTGGTCCTGATTGAGCATCTGCAACAAGCCCAGCACATCTTCGGCCGACTGGCGATCGAGATCGCCAGTCGGTTCGTCGCAGACCAGCAGCGTAGGATCGGAAACGATCGCGCGAGCGATCGCGACGCGTTGCTGCTGTCCGCCGGAAAGCTCGGTGGGCTTGTGCGAGGCGCGGTCGGCCAGACCAACCAGTTGCAACGCGATGCCGGCATTTTTCTTGCGCTGTGCAGCCGAAAGTTTGGTCAGCAGCAAGGGCAGCTCAACGTTTTTCTGAGCCGACAACATCGGCAGCAAATTGTAGAACTGGAAAATGAAACCGACATGCGTAGATCGCCATTTCGCCAGCGCGCCTTCGCCCAGATTGTCGATGCGTGCGCCACCGACCGCGATGCTGCCCTCGGTCGGCGAGTCGAGTCCGCCAATGAGGTTCAGCAACGTTGTCTTGCCCGAACCCGAGGGCCCCATCAGCGCAAGAAAATCGCCTTGCGCGATATCGAGATCGATGTGATGCAGCACCTCGACCTTCTGCTTCCCGCGCGCGTAGACCTTGCTGACGTTGCGGATTTCAACCAGTGTATTCATTGCTTGCAGCCTCCATGAAATTCGCTTCTTTCTTCACCGAGCGGAAGAAAGGGGCGCGCAAGGCCAGATGACGGATCGGTTCCGCCGTGACGTCACGCTTCGACATGCCTTTACTCCAGCCTTTCCGATGGAGAGGACGTTTTACTTCGCAGCAGTCTTGATTTCCACTCGCGCGCCATCCGTCATTTCTGCCGGCGGAGCGCGCACCACTCGCGCCCCGACCGCGATGCCTTCCACCAGACGCAGATCGCCGTAATTCTGTCCGGGCGTCACTACCTGCTGACGCGCCTTGTCGCCCTCGATGGCGAATACCGCGTTCTTGCCATCACGCTGCACAATACTTGTCGCCGGCACCAGCACGCCTGCAGGCGCCGGTTCCGGCACCGCGCCGGCCGCCTGCGCCGCCTCCAGAAACGATACGCGCACACCCATATCCGGGACGATGCGCGCATCCTTCTGGTCCAGCGCAACGCGCACTTTCACGGTCGCCTTGCTGCGATCGGCGGTCGGGATGATCGCGATCACATGACCTGGAATCTTCCAGTCCGGATAGGCATCGAGCACCGCTTCGGTCGGCTGTCTGGCGACGACGCGGTTAATGTACGACTCGTTGACGTCGACTTCGATCTCCAGCGAATCCATGTCGACGATCGTGCCGATGCCCGTGCGCGTGAAGCCGCCGCCAGCGGAGAATGGCGAGACAATTTCACCCACCTGCGCAGATTTGGCAATCACCACCCCGCCGAAAGGCGCGTGGATCGTGCAGTAATCCAGTTGCACTTGCGCGCCGCGCACGCCGGCCTGCGCGACTTCCACCAGCCGTCGCTGCGATTCAATCTGCGCCGCCTGTGTTTCGACCTGCGTGCGCGCAACTTCAACCGCCTGTTTGGATACCAGCTTGCGGCCAACCAGTTCCTCGGCCCGGACCAGGTCGCGGCGACTCTGCGAAATCTGCGCCTGCAACTGGGCCAGTTGCGCCTGACTTGCCTTGTGGCTCGCCTGCGCCTGTGCCAGTTGGGCCATTTGCGCCGTGTTCTCCAGGTGCGCAAGCACTTGACCGGCCTCCACGTGCTCTCCTTCCTCGATCAGTACGTCGGTCAGGGTGCCGGTGATTTGTGCAGAGACCGTGGCTTCGCGCCGGGCGGTCACATAACCGGTCGCCTGCAACACGGCGGCCGACGAGGCGTTGCCGCCGGCAGGCGCTGCCGCCGTCGCCGTCTCGACTTCGAACCTCGTCCCGCGGGCGAGCAGCCACCAGCCGCCGACGCCAAGCGCGATCAACAGCAGCACACCCACAAAGATGGCGATCCAAGTGCTGGTGCCGATTGCGCGGGCGGCAGGTTCGCTGCGGTCGATGCGCAGTTGCTGCAACAAATCCGATTTTTCCACTTGGTGCTGTTCCTGCGTGGTCACCACAACTATTCAGTCTGCCATAGAATCGCAGATCGACGACGCTGGAGACAACGCGAAACATCAGACGATGCAGGTGATGGTTGTCACCCTGTCGCGGGCAGCACCCCAGCCATCGGTCCGCAGGTCACTGACCTGGAGTGGAACCGCGCGAGCTGCGTGTCACGATCGCGCCTTCTGGTATCTCGTATTTTTCGCCAAACCTTTCGTTCCCAAGGTGATGCCCATGTCAGCCCTGCCTACTGCGTTCCCGACCCCGAGCATTCCGATCAGCGGAACCGATGCGCGCTTCCCTGTCCACCGCATCTACTGCATCGGACGCAACTACGCCGATCATGCCAAGGAAATGGGGGCGACGATCGAGCGCACGCAACCGATGTTCTTCATGAAACCGGCTGATGCGGTGGTTACCGACGGTGGCGATATTGCATATCCCTCCGCAACGCAGGAGCTGCATCACGAAGTAGAGATGGTGGTCGCCCTGTCGAACGGCGGTCACGATATCGCAGTCGAGCGCGCACTCGATTGCGTGTTCGGGTATGCCGTCGGTCTCGACCTTACCCGGCGTGACCTGCAAGCGACGGCAAAGGCGAAAGGTCATCCGTGGGATGTGGCCAAAGGCTTCGACCACTCGGCGCCGGTGTCGGCGATCCATCCGGTAGCGGCAATCGGCCACCCGAGCCATGCCCGTTTGTGCCTCACAGTGAACGGAATTACTCGCCAGGAAACGGACATCGCGTCGATGATCTTTTCGGTGACGCAGATCATCCATGAGTTGTCGCGGCTGTGGGAGTTGCACCCCGGCGACCTGATTTTCACCGGCACGCCGGCTGGCGTCGCCGCGTTGCAACGTGGCGATCACGTACGCGCGCAGCTCGGGGATTTTGCGGTCCTTGAAGGCCGCATTGTCTGACGAGCCTGACACGGGTTCCGCTAGAGTACGCAGGCTGCCAGCTCCAGACCTTCCCGCAGCGCTGACCAGGAGGCTTCCATGAGTTTTGCTTCGGAGTTCAAATCGTTCGTGATGCGTGGACCCGTGATCGATCTCGCCGTGGGCGTGGTGATCGGCGCCGCGTTCGGCAAGATCGTCACCTCCCTCGTCGACAACATCATCATGCCGCCGATCGGTTACCTGATTGGCGGTATTGATTTTTCCAGCTTGGCGGCGTCGCTGGGCAATCCGGTCGTCGATGCAAAGGGACTCGTCACGGGCGGCGCCATCGTCAAGTACGGCGTGTTCCTGAATACGGTCATCCAGTTTCTTATCATCGCGGCGGCCATTTTCCTCGTCATCAAGCTGCTCAACCACTTCATGCCGAAGAAGCCGGACGTGCCTGCAGCCGCGACCGCCGAGGTGGTTCTGTTGACCGAAATCCGCGATTCCTTGAAAGCACGTTGAATCACCCAAACGGTCCAGCTGGCGAGTCATGCGCGTTGGGTCGTCTGGACGGCATCAGCGGGAGCGGACGCGAACAGCAACAAAACGGCAGGTGCCCGTTTTTCACAGCGAAGCCGGGCAAAGGGGGCAAGCGCAGGGATGCGCTGAATGCACCGGGGTCCGAAGCGGGAGCGCCAGGAAGACGCGAGTCACGCGTAATGTTCTTCACGACGTGCCAAATACCCTCCCAGACGTCGCCTGGGGAGGACTTCAGGGCATCGATACGCCGTGCTGGCGCCAATATTCCCCAAGTACGACGGCAGTACTTGCGGCTACGTTGAGACTGTCGATCACACCGCTGCCCGGTATGGTCAGACGCAAATCGGCGTGCTCAAGCATGGCGGCACTCATGCCTTCGCGTTCGGCGCCGAATATCAGCACGAGTCGCGGCGGCAATGCCGTCGCATACAACGAGACCCCGCCAGTCGGCACGGTCGCCACTAGCGTGAAGCCGTGCCCACGCAAGGCCGCGAGCGCGGTCGCGGCCTCCGCCTGCACGAACGGGACTGCCTCGGCCGCGCCTTCGGCAACGCGCGCGGCCGCGCCTGATACATCGAGTCCGGATGCCGCGGGCACGAGTACCCCTCCGGCTCCAAAGTGCGCCGCACTGCGGATGAGTGCGCCAAGGTTGTGCGGATTGCCGACGCCGTCGAGCCAAAGCAGCGCGCACGGCGCGGGTGCTTCGGAAATCGTCGCCAGCAACACATCAAGATCAAGCGGCGGCGCGCGCAGCAGGTCGAAGCACACACCCTCGTGATGGCGCGAAGCGGTCAACTTGTCCAGATCCGATTCCCCCACCACGCGGTAGCCCAAGCGCTGCTTGACGCACCAGGCAAGCACATTTTTCAGTTGTGGAATTCGGGCCTCGGTCAGATAGACCTTGCGCAATGCCTGCGGCCGTTTCGCGAAAGCGGCGATACAGGCATTGAGTCCATACAGGCGCGCTTCGGGCGCTTTTTGCATGCCTTCTCTGCGCGCCTCGGCCGCTTGTTTCCACGGCGACGGGGAAACGGGGCGGGATGGTCGCGAATCGCGATTCATGAACTTGCTTCCGGGTCGCGCCGTACGCGCGCGTAGATGAAAAGGTCGAGGCGTTCGCCGTGGCGCGCGGCCGCGCTGCGCTTGACAGATTCGCGCGCGAAGCCGGCTTTTTCAAGCACGCGTGCGGAAGCCGGATTGTTCGCGTAGACGGTCGCATGCAGTCGATGCACGTCGAACGCAATCATTGCGTGCTCGGCAAATACGCCCACGACCGCGGTCATGATGCCGCGCCCCCAATAGCGCCGCCCCAGCCAGTAGCCAAGCTCCGCGCAATCTCGCTGCGCGTCGCGACCCGGGTGCAGGCTGACGCCGCCGACGGCGGCGCCGTCAATCTCCACCGCCCATGCGCGATCCGCTTCGTCGACCGCGCGTGCCAGCCATGCGCGCCCATCGTCGCCAGTGTACGGATAGGGAAAGCGATCGGCCAAACCACGCGACACGCTTTCATCGCTCGCATTCGCAACCAGGCTGTCGAGGTCATCCGCGCGCCATGGGCGCAGGAGCGCGACGCCGCAATCAAGCTGTGGCAGCGGCAGCGATGATGGTTGCGCTTGCATGCGGTCGGGCGGGTCGGCGCACCGTTTGATGTAGCCAGCCTTTTCGAGGCGTTCGATCACGCGCCCGGCGAGCGCGGCTTTGGCCGCGCGTCCAGCCAGCGCCAAAGCGCTTACGCGGCCAGCGCGCGCGCAACCATGTCCTCGATAACATCGAGGTCGGGAATGATGGCGCGATCATCGCGCACCAGTACCTCGGCTCGAATGCCGGGTGCGTGCGGATGTTCATCGCTGGTCGGGATCAACAATTCCTGGGTGATCGTGGTCAGGCGCGGAAAACCTTGCGCCAACAGTGCCAGGAAAGGCATCCCGGCGTGACCGCCCAGCGCTTTCAACACCGCAACACGTGCGTTCGCGCGGGGCTCCTCATCAAGCTGGCCGGCCAGGATCGGAAAGGAGAACAGCGGCAGGCGCCAGCCACGCCAGGCGAGCCGGCCGAGCAGCCATGCCGGGGCATTGGCCACTTGTTCGGGTTGCGTGTAGCTGATGACCTCAGCCACGGTTGCGTTCGGCAGCAGTACGCGGCCGCCGGTGACCGGCACCATCACGCCACGGATTTCGCGTGGTAATTCGATCATTGCCCTTCCCCACCTGTGCGATCGCAGTGGATCGCCCTTGCATTGCTACCTAGGTTCGGCTCCGCAGCACGGAACCGGCATTTCCGATTCAAGCCGAATCGGCCACCAGCTTTTGCGCCAGTTCCTGCGGCGAACCGGAGAAACTCACCATGCCTTGTGCCATCACGCCATCGATCATGGTGCTGACGACGCAGGTATCCGGACGTTGCGTGTAGACCGAACCACCCTCGTCTACCAGATGCCGGCAACCTTCGGCCGCATCTGTGGACATACCCGAAAAAATGATCGCTCCGGCATCCGCCCCAAACCGATCGGCCACATCGCGCAACACGCGATCGATCGACGGATTGAACGGGGTTGCCGCGGTGTTGCGCTCAAGCACGACAACGCCCTGGCGATCGACCAGCAACCGCTGGTGCGTCGGCGCGATAAGCACGTCACCGTGGCCGGCGCGCTCGCCATGTGCAGGCACGCGCACGTTCAATGGCGTCGCTTGGGCCAGTTGTCGCGCCATCATCTCGACAAATTCCTCACCCAGATGTTGAGCAAGCACAAACAGCGCAGGATAGTCGCGCGGCAACCCGGCAAGAAACTCGCGCACCGCCTCAGGGCCACCGATTGACGCGCCAAGCACCCAGACGCGACGGATCTTGGCTTTGGGTGCGCGCAGCGAATCGGGATCCAACCAGTCTTCCTCCGCGACCGCTTCGATGGCAGTCGGCGCAACCGCCTCGTCGAGCGGCATCAGTTCAAGCGAGGATCGGGAAAACGGACCCAGTGCGTGTGCAGAGTCGGCGTCTGCTACCGGCGCAAGAAACTCCTCCGGACGCAGTTTTTCGATTCCAAATATCGTCGGATGCGCGATGGCCTCGGGCACCGACGGCAATGGGGAAGACGCGTTCTGCAGATCGTCGACCGACCATTCCAGCGGGGCAAGCTCCTCCACTGGCGGCAATTCGACGTGCGTACGCGCGACGTAAGGCGACGCCGGGATGGAAGGGGGCGGCGCAAATTCGGCTTGCTGTTCCTCGTCAAAGTCGAAATCATCGGCCGGCACGAGTTCAAGATCGAAGCCGCCAAAAACGGACGAATTGCCCGACATGTCGGTCGCGACCGCCTGCGGTGCGGTCACGGCAAACGCCTGCGCTGGCGAATCAACGGGATCGTGTTCGAGCCCAGTTGCAATGGACGCCGCGCCGACTGAAAAATCCAGATCGTCAAATTCGTCGATATCGAAAGAATCAAATGCACCCGACGGAACCGGCGGTATGCTCGCGAGCGGCGGCGGCCCCATCGCAGGCATGTCCATCAGGCTGTCGAAATCAATCAGGTCGGAGGCGTCGAACGCTTCGATTGCATCGGGCGCTACGGGCGCATCCACGGGATCCACCGATGCAGTGTCGACCGCGGCCTGCGGCATGACCACCGCCTCTTCCGGCACGGCCGCAAACGTCCATGCGTTTTCATCTTCGGGCGCACGGACTGCGACCTCTTCCACAGCCGCAATCGTAGGCATCGGCACGGGTTGCGCGCCAGTCGGTCGCGGCGGATCGATGTCGGCACCATCGAAAATCTTGGTGCCCAGGTGGCGGACCCACCGAGCGTGATCCCAGCCGGTTAGCGCACTGGATACCTCGCCGTCGTTGAACACGACGCGATAGCGTTCATCGTCGAGTAGACTGTAGATGTTTTCCAGGTCTGCTTCGTCTTGTGCGTCAAGATTCACGAAGACGACGCTTGCGCCCGACTGTTCGAGTGCCGCGCGGTCGAACTCGTGGGCCGGCGCCTCGTACACGATCGAGGTACGGAGTGTGGCCAGCGCTTCCCGAACGTGATCGCTGAGATCGCGCGTTTCGTAGAGCAATGCGACGGGAAGCACATCAGACACGTTCGCGCCCCAGCACTTCATGCACATGCTTGAGCAAATCATCTTCCTGGTAAGGCTTGCCCAGGTAATGTTCGACGCCGATTTCCAGCGCGCGTTGGCGATGCTTCTCGCCGGTGCGCGAGGTGATCATGATAATTGGCACCTGGCGCAGGCGTGAATCGTTGCGCATGTAGGTGGCCAGTTCATAGCCGTCCATGCGCGGCATTTCGATGTCGAGCAGCATCAGATCGGGTACGTTTTCCTGCAGCTTTTCAAGCGCATCCAGGCCGTCCTTCGCGGTTACCACGTCGAAATCGGCGCGTTCGAGCACCCGTGTGGTGACCTTGCGCATGGTGATCGAATCATCCACCACCATGACCAGCGGCTTCTGTCGCGCTTGCGGCTCGTGCGTCGGCTCGGCGGCCATGTACGAGGGCACATCTTCGATGCTGCCTGCGTCGATGCGTGCACGCAGCGCGGCGATTCGACGCACCATTGGCGCCAGATCGAGAATGATGACGACCGCGCCATCGCCCATGATCGTCGCGCCGAAGATGCCGGGCACGGAACTGATTTGCGGACCCACCGACTTGACCACGATTTCACGTGAGCCCACTACGCCATCGATGCGCACCGCGGCGCGTTGGTCGCCGCTGCGGACCATCAGCAACGGCACCTGGGTATCGTCGCTGACACGCGCACGCGTCACGCCGAGCAACTGCGCCAGATCGTAGATATTGAACTCTTCGCCAGCATACGAATGCTTAGGATTGCCCAGCGCAAACCGGCGTTCCAGATCATCGCTGGCTATGCGCGCGACACCCTGCACGGACGACATCGGAATCGCGTAGCTCGATTCGCCGAGCTTGACAAGAATCGCCTGGGTCACCGCCAGCGTGAAGGGCAGACGGATGGTGAACCCGGCACCTTGGCCGGGCGTTGAATCGATGACCAGCGAGCCGCCCAACTGCTTGATCTCGGTGTGGACGACATCCATGCCGACACCGCGACCAGAAAGTTGAGTCAACTCTCGTGCGGTGGAGAATCCGGTTTCGAGTACAAACGCGTACAGATCGCGATCGGACAGCGACGCACCTTCGGCGAGCAGGCCGCGCTCGATCGCCTGGCGCCGGATCGCATCGCGATCCATTCCCCGGCCATCGTCGGTGACGCGCAACACCACTTCGGTCGATTCACGACTGACCGCGATGTTGACCGTGCCCTCCGCCGGCTTTCCCGCCGCGACGCGGTCATCGGGCGTCTCGATGCCGTGCGCGAGCGCGTTGCGCAACATGTGCTCGAACGGCGCTTTCATGCGTTCAAGCAGATTGCGATCCATTTCGCCATGCGCCCCTTCGACTTTCAGCTGCGCGCGCTTGCCCACTTCCTGCGCCGCCTGGCGCAAGGTGCGGCGCAAATTCGGCACCAGCGAATCGAAGGGCACCATGCGCGTGCGCATGAGTCCTTCTTGCAGATCGGAACTGACGCGCTGCTGCTGCAGCAGCAAGGTTTCGGACTGTCGCGTCTGGTCGTCGAGCAAGCCCTGGATGGAGACCAGATCCGAAACCGACTCGCCGAGTGCGCGTGATAGCTGTTGCAACTGCGAGAAGCGGTCGAGTTCGAGCGGATCGAATGCGCCGAGTCCGGTGTCCTGCTGCTCGCGCTGGAAACGCGCGATGATTTGTGCTTCGGTTTCGATTTCGAGCTTGCGCAACTGGTCGCGCAGGCGGCTGACGGTCTGGTCGAACTCGACCAGATTGAAACGGAACGTGGAGATCTGCTGTTCCAGACGCGAACGGTAGATCGAGACTTCGCCGGCGTAATTGACCAGCGAGTCGAGCAGATCCGAACGCACGCGTATCATTTCCTGCGGCGCGTGCGGCGTTTCCTCCTGATCCATCGCGGTCAAGTGGCGCGGTTTCGGGCGCGCAGCCGGCGGCTGCACCACGGCATCGCTGGCTGCCTTGTCGAGCATGGTTGCGGAAGCCGCCAATGGCGTCGTCGGTGTCGCGGCGGCGGCCGTAGACGTTGCGGCGGTTGCTCCATCATCGGCGTGGACAACTTCGCCGGATACCAAGCTCTCAAATCGCGCAATCGCATGCGTGGGCATCGCAATCGCACGGCGCTGGGCGACACGCTGCACCAGCACATGCAGTCGATCGAAGCCGCGTTCGAGCGATTCGACCGAAACGCGATCGATCGCGAGGCGTCCGTCGCTGATCGCATCCACCAGCGATTCCATCGCGTGGCTCAGATCGCCGATAGGTGCGAGCCCGGCCATGCGCGCGCCGCCCTTGAGCGTATGCAGATCGCGCTGCAGACCGACGACATGCAAACGTTCGTGGGGCGCTTCGCGCAAGCTGGCGACGAGCGAATCGGAATGATCGAGAATATCCGCGCCTTCCTGCACGAAAATGTCGAGCAGTTCGTCGTCGGTATCGATCAGTTCAAGCACGCCATCGGGCTGCGCGTCTTCGGCGATGGGCGCCGCCTCGGGCCCCGCCAATGGTTCGTGCGCGGACACCGCGCCGGAAGGCGTGGGCGCATCTGACGGCGCGAAAACACCAGCATCCTCGCCCGATTCGCTCGCCTGCAATGGGGTGCTATCGATCAGGTGCGAAATGTCGTCGTCGAGCGTCTGCGCGTCCGTCACATCGGGCGCTGCATCGGCGAGCACGATTTCCTCGTCGGCAAATGCGACCGATTCTTCGTGCATCGGCGGCGGCGTTTCATCGGCGCGCGCCGTCTCCACGAGATCGAGCGCCTCGTTCACGCTGTCCTCAAGCGTTGCAGGTTCGATCCACGGCTCGCTGCC
>JBDUED010000006.1:0-41038 GCA_040002595.1 Dokdonella sp.
TCCAGCGCTTCGTAGAGTCCGTAGGCCGCCTCGCGGAAACCGGGTACTTCAACGGGCCATAGATTGGGCGCCATCACCTGCGCATATTTTGAATCGCGCGGAATCTCGCGCCCGACGTGCCAGAACTCCTTCAGATCCGGATAGCGCGAATCCTTCGCGGTTTCCACGCCGAACGGTGTGTAGCCGCGCGCGCCGCCGCTGCCGGCAACGTGATACTTCATCTTCACCTCGGCCGGCAATGCGAAGAACTGCTTGAACGCGGCGTAGGCGTCATCGATCAGCGACTGCTCAATGCCATGCTGGCGGATGCCGGCAAAACCCCACTCGCGATACGCGGCGCCCAACTCGGCGACAAAGGCATCGCGATCGCTGTCGTAGCGGCGGATGTCGAAGGTCGGTATGCGCGCGGCCATGGCATCAAGCAGCGGTTTGCGACGCCGCCAGTCGGACCGCATCGGCAAGCTCTGCGGCGAGTTGCGCGACCAAGGTATGGTCGCCCGCCTCGACGGTCACGCGCACCAGCGGCTCGGTACCAGACGGACGCAATACGACGCGGCCCTGCCCCTCGAGTTGTGCCTGCACGCGCTTGAAAACGCGTTGCACATTGGGGTCGGCAACCAGTTGCGCGGCGCCACCCGCGACGCGGATATTCACCGTCGTCTGCGCCACCTTGCGCATGCCGGTGACGGCTTCATCAAGGCGCAGTTCGCGCCGCGCCAGCACATCGAGCACCTGCAGCGCATTGACGATCGCGTCACCGCTGGTCGCCCGGTCGAGACACAAAATGTGTCCGGAGGTCTCGCCGCCCAGCATGCCGCTGTTTTTCTTGAGCATGTGCAAAACGTGACGGTCGCCCACGTTGGCGCGCAGGAACGGCACGCCAAGTTCGCGCATTGCGCGTTCGAGGCCGTAATTGCTCATCAAGGTACCCACCAGCGGGCCATACAGGCGACCGCTTGCGTGCCAGTCCGCAGCCAGCAGATACAACAGTTGATCGCCATCTATGACTGCGCCGTGGCGGTCGATCATCTGCAGCCGATCGCCATCGCCGTCAAACGCGATACCCAGATCTGCACCGGCGGCGACGACGGCCTGGGAAAGCGCCTGCGGGCGCGTGGAACCGACATCGCGATTGATGTTGAGTCCGTCGGGCTGGTTGCCGATCGCGCTCACTTGGGCGCCAAGTTCGGCGAACACGGCCGGCGCAATCTGGTAGGTCGCACCATGCGCGCAGTCGAGCACAATGGACAGCCCGTGCAAATCGAGTGACGCCGGCACGGTCGATTTGCAGAACTCGGCATAGCGCGCCGCTGCGTCGGGAATGCGCACGACCTTGCCAATCGCCTCCGATGCGACGGTGACGAACGGCGCTTCGAGTTCCGCTTCGATCGCAAGCTCGACCGCGTCGGCAAGTTTCTCGCCGGACGCGGAGAAGAACTTCACGCCATTGTCCTGATGCGGATTGTGCGAGGCGCTGATCACAATGCCGGCACTCGCGCGCAGGCTGTGGGTGAGATAGGCGACGGCGGGCGTCGGCATCGGTCCGAGTAGACGCACATCGGCGCCGGCTGCGACCAGGCCGGCTTCCAGCGCGGATTCGAACATATAGCCCGACACGCGCGTGTCCTTGCCAATCACGACAGTGGCCTTGCCGCCCGGATCGGCCAGAACGCGACCGACTGCGCGACCGAGCTTCAACATGAATTCTGCGGTGATCGGCCACTCGCCGACGCGGCCGCGAATGCCATCGGTGCCGAAATAGCGGCGCGCGCTCATTGGGCTGAACTGACGGCTGAGGACTGCTTGAGGACGCAGGCTTGCAAGAACAGCGCGACACCCGTCAACCGTGATCGAGCGCGACAACAGGCATGTTTGCCAAGAGCGCGGCGGCCGTTCAGCCCTCGCCTCTCAGCCCTCAGCCCTGCTCTCATTCAGTCGCCCATTTGTTTCTGGCGATGTTCCCAACGTTCCTGCGCGTCCAGGCTGAGCGTTGCTATAGGGCGCGCGTCGAGGCGATCGATGCCGATGTCCTCGTCGGTTTCCTCGCAGAAACCGTAACGGCCATCCTCGATGCGCTTGAGCGCCTTGTCGATCTTCGCAATCAACTTGCGATAGCGATCGCGGGTGCGAAGCTCCAGCGAATTTTCGGTTTCACGCGTTGCGCGCTCAGCCTCATCGCCGACGTCGCGCACTTCGTCACGCAGGCTCTCGATCGTCTGCCGGCTTTCCTCGACGAGTTCCCCACGCCACTGGCTAAGCTTGTTGCGAAAATATTGCAGCTGGCGCGGCCCCATATAGGTTTCTTTGGCACTCGGCTTGTACCCATGCGGCAACGGAATCGTCACGGTTGCAGGCAGTACGTAGCGCCCATCCTGCATGGTTACGCCATTTTCCGATGGCGGCGGCTTCACCTTGCCGCTCTTTGCTGTCGGCCTGAATTCCGGTTTGCTGGTCGTCACGAATTTCCTGGAATTTTCCGCAGCAGGGCTCACGATCGGCTTGGCCTTGCGCGAACTTGCCGGTGGCGCTTTTTTCTGGGCGACAGACTTCACCGCAGGCGGCTTCCTGACAGGCTTGCCCGTCTTCGCCGAATGAGACTTGGCCGGTGTCTTGACTGATTTGGCTGCCGCTGCCTTCTTTACCGGCATTTTCTTCGACGCGGATTTCGAAGCGGACTTTGACGCAGCTTTGGACGGCTTGACTGACTTCGCCGGCTTCTTGACTACCGTCTTCTTTGCGGCAAGCGGTTTCTTCGCCGCGGGCTTGGTGCCGCTTTTGCGCGCAGCAGGCTTCGCAGCGCGCGTCACGGGCTTCGCACGCGCCGATTTTTTTGCCGCTTTCGCGGACTTCACTGGTTTGCGTTGGGTCTTCGCCATTTCCTTAGCCTATCTTGTGACGCGGCGGTCGCGTGTTATAGCCTAAGTGCCACCCCCGGGCAACCGCGAAACCCGGTGTGCGGACACACGCAGCGTCGCGCCAGTGCGCATTGGATGATGAATCGACTGCTGATTTTCCTGTTGCAGTGTTACAAGCGAGCCGTCAGTCCCCTGCTTGGCGCGCACTGTCGCTTCAATCCAAGTTGCTCCGAGTATGCGCGCATCGCGTTGGCGCGCTTCGGTACAGTACGCGGAAGCTGGCTGGGTCTTTGCCGCATTTTGCGCTGCCAACCGCTGTGCACCGGCGGCGCCGATCCGGTGCCGTTCCACTTTCATTTCTGGCCTGCCCGCACGCCAGACCCAGACAAAGACTAGAACCCATGACCAATTGGTTGATCACAAACGCCGAGATCGTCAACGAAGGTCGCCGCTTTCACGCCGACCTGCGGGTGAGCAAAGGTCGAATCGAGCGCATCGATGCCGAACTCGCCGCCCTACCGAACGAACGCGTACTCGATGCGAAAGGCCACTGGCTGCTGCCCGGGATGATCGACGACCAGGTGCATTTCCGTGAACCGGGGCTGACCCACAAGGCCGACATCGAGCACGAATCGCGCGCGTGCGTCGCTGGAGGCATCACCAGCTACATGGAAATGCCAAACACCAGGCCGCCCGCGACGAACCGCGAGGCGCTTGAGGCGAAGTACACGCGTGCAGCCCAGGTTTCCCGCGCGAACTACGGCTTCTACTTCGGCGCAACCAACGAAAACATCGCCGACATCCGCGCACTCGATCCGAAGGCCGCACCCGGCATCAAGGTTTTCATGGGATCTTCGACCGGCAACATGCTGGTCGACAATCCGGACACGCTCGACGCAATCTTTCGCGACGCACCAGTGCCGATCATCACCCACTGCGAGGACACGCCAATGATCCTCGTCAACGAGGAGAAGGCGCGCGCGCGCTGGGGCGATGACATCCCGATTGAACAGCACCCATTGATCCGTTCGCGCGAGGCGTGCATGAAGTCGACGCTGCTCGCGACCTCGCTGGCGCGCAAGCACGGCACGCGCCTGCATGTGCTGCACATATCGACTGCCGAGGAATGCGCGCTGTTCGAAGCCGGCCCGGTCGCCGGCAAGCGCATCACTGCGGAAACCTGCGTGCATTACCTGCATTTTTGCGATACCGACTATGCGCGGCTGGGCCATCTGATCAAGTGCAACCCGGCGATCAAGACCGCAGCCGATCGCGACGGCATCATCCGCGCGCTGGCGGAAGGCCGCATCGACGTGCTGGCGACCGATCACGCGCCGCATCTGGTTACCGAGAAATCCGCGAAATACGCACGCGCGCCGTCGGGCCTGCCGCTGGTGCAGTACGCATTGCAATGTGCGCTGGAGCGCGTATTCGATGGCGTGTTGACCCTGGAGCGTGTGGTTGAGGCTGTCACGCATGCGCCAGCGACACTGTTCAACGTGCACGAGCGCGGTTTCCTGCGCGAGGGCTATCACGCAGACCTGGTGCTGGTTGATCCGTCCACCCCGCATACGGTGAGCGCGAGCGAGGTGTTGTCCAAGTGCTCGTGGACTCCGTTCGAAGGCGCCACCTTCCGCTCGAGCATTGCAGCCACATTTGTGAACGGCCATCTGGCATGGCACGAGGGGAAGCTCGACGATTCGGGGCGCGGCGCGCGGCTGGAATTCGCGCGGTGAGTGCGACGCAGATTGCGATCCTTCCGCGGGAATCGCTGCAGCCGCGATCCTCGCACGCTGACGTGGTCGAAAAGCCTCGCCGCTGCCACGGCTCCCACAAGGACTACAGTCACTCCAACACACTGGAACGGGACGGGCGCACTGTTGTGGGAGCGCCGGAAGGCGCGATACGGTTTCAATCATCGTGCTAAGCGCACCGCGGCTGCCGCCGCCCCCACAACAATCGCGTCGTACCACCTGCGGGTTTGCACTCATCCTTGTCGGGCTGGTGTTCGCCAACGCCCCCGCATTTGGGAGCAGTGGGAAGCGAGACGGCTTTCCGTCCTTCGTGTCACAGGGCGCACTGGTCATCGGCAAGGTCGCGCCGGGCAGCAAGGTCCGCTTTGCGGATCGCGAACTGTTGGTCACACCCGATGGCGTGGTCGTATTCGGGATTGGCCGCGACGAAAAAGGCCCGGTGGCGCTCGATATCCGTCGCCCCGACGGTACGCACGTGCGCGATTCGATCGCTGTGACAGCGCGCGATTGGCCGATCGAGCGCGTCGATGGCGTACCACCAGCGACGGTTGAACCCCCGCCCGAGATTGCCGCCCGCATCCAGCGCGAGCAGGCCCGGGTGGTCGCGGCGCGCGCGCGCGGTGATGCGCGAGCCGATTTCAACGAGACCTTCATCTGGCCTGTTCAAGGACGCATCAGCGGACGCTTCGGTAATCAGCGCATCTACAACGGCATCCCGAAAGCGCCGCATTCGGGCATGGACATTGCGGTGCCGCAAGGCACCCCGGTCAAGGCGCCGGCAGGCGGCATCGTCACTTTCGCCGATCCCGATCTCTATCTCACCGGCGGCACCGTGCTGATCGACCACGGCCACGGCGTCAGTTCGAACTTCCTGCACATGTCGCGCATCGACGTAAAAGTCGGTGAGCGCATCGAACAAGGGCAAATCATCGGAGCGGTGGGCAAGACCGGCCGCGCGAGCGGCCCGCATCTGCACTGGGGATTGAACTGGTTCAACGTACGCCTCGACCCGTTGCTGCTGCGGGGAATCGGCGGCTGACGCAGCAGCGCACCGTCGCAAGTTTACGGCGCGCCGCCGGCAGGATGCCGGACGCGCAACCCGCCTACCGAATCGAGTCGGACGCAGCGTAGCCGCTGGCCACACCTTTGGTCACGATTGCCACCGCATTGTGTGGATGCAGACTTTCGTAGTGCGTCGCGCGCAGCCAGAAATCAACGATGCGTTCGTCCGCGTCGAGCGCACGCTGGATGCGCCGCGCGGCGTCCTCGCAGAACATCAGATTCTGGCCGTTGCGCAAGGCGAACGCCTGTTCGTCCTCGCGTTTCACTGCAGTCTGCACCGGCGTCTGCAACGCATCTTCTATCCGGTTGATGACGTCGGCAACGGGAAAACCAAATCCGGGCGCCAGTTTCATGCGCACACTGGCCGCACTGCGCTGGCTGTGCGGCGTCGCGACGATGCCCTGCTCGCTGCCGAGCCATGCCAGCACGCCGTCGCGATCGAGTGTTCTCCCCTTCGCGAAATCGCTGGCGAAACGTTCCTGGATCAATTGGCGTGAAAGCGCGGCCGAAGCTGGACAGGTACTCGAATATTGCACTTCGATGCCGAGTTCGACTTCGACCCGCGAGCCGTGCATGCAGGCGGCAATCTCGACCGGATACGCACGCCAGCCGCTGTGCCCACTGGCAAGCGCGGGCCGCCGCACGAGATGGTCGAAACGCAGGCGCAGCTTGGCCCGGTCGGACAACTCCGCGTGCGAATCAAGAAAATCGCGCAGCAAGTGGCGCAGCAACGCCGGCGTCAACGGTTCGGTCGAAAGCTGCTTGTCGATATGCAGGTACAGTCGCGACATGTGGATGCCGCGCGCATCGGCACGCTTGAGGTTGACGAACGCATCGACGCGAGCGCTAACCCGCTGGACCTGATCGCCGGCAGCGACCATCAGCACCGGCATTTCGATACCGTCCATGCCAACCCAATCGAGTGCGCCGGCATGATCGGTGTGCCCGTCGCTGGCGACGTCGGGCATTGCGCGCTGGGTGTTTTCGTTGATCGACATGAGGTGTGTACTTGCAAGTAATGGGAGCAAAGTGCGGGCGCGACGCGCCTTCGTCAATGGTCCGCCCTTGAAGAACGCAGCGAGGAGCGACCTGCCCGCCAGGCGTCCCATGCCGTTTGCAGCGGCAACCGAGCAAGCAATCGAGCCAAAGCGACGGGCGGATCAACGGCAGCCGATGCCTTGCCTGCACGCCAGCGATCGGCGCAGACGGCAGCCGCATGCAAGGGACCCAATTGCGCGCCAGACTGCACCGGTGTGGCCATATCGGCTGCCAGCACGGACAGCCATTCGCGCACGGCCGCTATTTGGGCAGGCGAGTTGCACGCGATGTCGCCACGCGCGAGCCGATGACGCGCCAGCAGGTCAAGCGGTAATGGCAAGCGTCCGTCACGCAGTGCATCGCCCAGCAGCGCGGTTTCGCGCAGCGCGCGCGCCAGAGCATGCACCTGCGCAATCGCAGCGGCGTCGAGCGGGGCAAACAGCGTCGCTTCGATCTGCGCCAACGGTTGGTACAACGCCTGGTAACCTTCAAGCAATGCGCGACGATCCGCCGCAGGTTCGCTGTCGCGCTGCGTCAAGGCACCACCGATCGCCGCGTACCAGTCGCGCAATGCAACGCTAGCGAACGCACGATGCGTGGCCAGCGTCTGGGTCAATGGATGGCGAGCCTCGCCGCTGCCAGCGCGTGCAAACTCCTCGGCCCACCACTGCAATTTCGTGGCCGAAGGTTGCGCCTCGCGAATGCCGAACGCGGCGTGTTCTATCTCCAGACGCAGACACGCGAAAGCACTTTGTGCAGGTCGTTCGCTTGCGTCAACGAACTTCAGCGCAAGCGCCAATTCCGGTCGCGCCGCAATCCATTTCGTCTCGTAGCTTGCCAGCGGCGAATCCAACGGCACAGCCTTCATTCTGCAAGCCCGAGCACGAGCGGCAAATCCCGTGGTGAGGCGACGACATGATCCGCCTGCCAGGTTGCCGGATCGCTGCCATTGAGATAGCCCCATGCCGCGGCAATCGTGAGCACGCCAGCCGCGCGGCCGGCTTGCACATCGCGCACGTCGTCGCCGACAAATACGCATTCCGAAGCCGCGACGCCAGCCAGCTCGCACGCGCGCAGTACGGGCGCCGGATGTGGCTTGCGCACAGAAAGGCAATCGCCAGTGACGACGGCTGCGCAGCGCTGACGCAGTTGCAGAACATCGAGCAAGGGCCACGTCAGCCAGCCCGGTTTGTTGGTAACGATGCCCCATGCAATGGCGCGCGATTCCATGAGTTCCAGCAGTTCGCTCATGCCCTCGTAGAGACGCGTATGCACGGCCATGTTGACCGAGTAAATGTCGAGAAAACGGGGCAACCACTGATCGATCATCGTGTCATCTGCGCCAGGCAAGCCGGCCCGCAGCATCGCGCGACCGCCGCTCGATACGACCTTGCGCACCGCTTCGACATCGGGCGGTGGTGTGCCCAGTTCTGCGCACAGCGCCTGCACGGCGACGATCAAATCGGGTGCCGAATCAACCAGCGTTCCGTCCAGATCGAACAGCACCGCGCGCGGCGGCAGCGCGATGATCATGCCGGTTTTGACGCGCAAACCAGGTAGTTCACTGCGACACTGGCAGTCAGCCACGCTTTGCGCGTGAACGGGTTGTAGGCAATCCCGCGCAGATCATCCAGCGCGAGACCGGCGGCGCGCAGATCCGTCGCAATCTCGCTCGGCTTCAGAAACTGCGCGTAGTGATGCGTGCCACGCGGCAGCAGGCGCAGCAGATGCTCGGCGCCGAGAATCGCGGCACCAAATGCGAGCGGCGTGCGGTTCAGGGTGGACAGAAACAACATGCCACCGGGTTTGAGCAAGGTCGCGCAAGCGCGGATCACGCTGGCCGGGTCCGGCACATGTTCGAGCATTTCCATGCAGGCGATGACATCGAAGGTGGCGGGCATTTCGGTCGCAAGCGCCTCGGCGCTGACCTCGCGGTAGTCGACGCTGACTCCACTTTCGTGGAGATGCAGGCGCGCGACATCGAGCACTGCCGGCGCCAGATCGATCGCGGTGACGCTCGCCCCGGCACGTGCGAGCGCTTCGCTGAGAAGACCGCCACCGCAGCCCACGTCGAGCGCGCGCACGCCCTTCAATGGCACACGGTCGGCGATATACCCCATGCGCAGTGGATTGAGATCGTGCAACGGGCGCGATTCGCCATCCGCATCCCACCAACGCGCGGCGAGGCGGTCGAACTTCGCGGTTTCGGCGGGGTGTACGTTTTGCGCGGGCTGCAACATCTCATCCAATCCTGTCGTAAGGCCGATGCCGCGACGCGGCAACCGTCACGGGTAACTCATGCAAGGCTGCCGCACGCGCGAGGCACCCCAGGCTACGCGATACGTTCGCGCCAACGCTGTGCCATCGCGCGCAATTGGACCACATCCTGACCGGGCAGCACGCCGTCGCGCAGCTTGCGCTTGCCTGCGATCCACACATCACTGACCTGATAGCGGCTGCCAGCGTAGACCAGTTGCGAAATCACGTTGTACATCGGCTGGGTTTCGATATCGCCCAGGCGTATCGCCGCGAGATCGGCCTGCTTGCCGACTTCGATCGAACCGATGCGCTCGCTCCAGCCCAGGGCTTTGGCACCACCGAATGTAGCTGCGCGCAGAGCGCTGGGCGCATCTAGTGCGCTGGCGTCCTGCGCGACCGCCTTTGCCAGCAGCGCCGCCGTGCGCATCTCGCCGAGCATGTCCAGATCGTTGTTGCTGGCGCAGCCGTCGGTGCCGATGGCGAGGTTGACGCCCGCACGGCGCAGCTTTTCAGCCGCACAAAACCCCGATGCGAGTTTCAGATTCGATTCGGGACAATGCACGACCGAGACCCCGGCTTCGGCACATGCAGCTATCTCGGCATCGATCAACTGGGTCATGTGCACGGCAATCAGATGATCGTTGACCAAGCCCAGACTCTGCATGCGCGCGAACGGCCGTGCGCCATGCTCGCGCTTGGCTTCCTCCACTTCGTGCGCAGTCTCGTGCAGATGCAGATGCACCGGTACATCGAGCTGATCGGACAGCATGCGGATTCGCTCGAAACTCGCGTCGTCAACCGTGTAGGGCGCGTGCGGCGCAAAGCTGGTACCAAGCAAGGCCTCACCGCGAAATTCGTCGTGGACGGCCAGACCCTTGTCAAAATATTCGTCGCGACTGGACGCCCATGCGGTTGGAAATTCGATGATCGGCAGGCCGACCATGGCGCGGAAACCAAGTCGGCGATAGGTCGCGGCCTGGATGTCCGGAAAGAAATAATTCTCGTTGCAGCAGGTGGTACCTCCACGCAGCATTTCGGCGACGGCCAGTTCGACGCCATCGCGAACGAACTCCGGGTCCACGAACGCAGCTTCGGTCGGCCAGATATGTTCCTTGAGCCAGCGCATCAGCGGCAGGTCATCGGCCAACCCGCGCATGAGGGTCATCGGGTTGTGCGTGTGCGCGTTGACGAAACCGGGAATCAGTGCGTGTTCGGCCAACTCGATGCGCTCGCGCGGCGCATAGCGCGCATTCAAATCGCTGCGCGGCGCGATGGCGACGACGCGGTCGCCTTCAATGGCAACCGCGTAGCCTTCGAGGACGATACCGTGCGGCTCAACCGGGATGAGCCAGCGCGGTTCGATCAGCAGATCGATGGGCTGCATGGAGAGGTGCAGTTGAGGGCTGAGGGTATAGGGCTGAAAAGCGGCAGGAGTGCGAGGTGGGTTCTTCAATCCGCGCTTTTATTTCACGCGCGACATGTACTCGCCGGAGCGCGTATCGACCTTGATCCTCTCGCCCTGACCGACAAACAACGGCACGCGCACGACCGCACCGGTTTCAAGCTTGGCCGGCTTGCCGCCGCCGCCCGAGGTGTCACCGCGCACGCCGGGATCGGTCTCGGTAATTTCCAGTTCGACAAATACCGGCGGCGTTACCAGCAAAGGCGCGCCGTTCCACAACGTTACGATGCACACTTCGTTGCCTTTGAGCCATTTTGCGGCTTCGGCGACTGCCTTCTCGTCGGCCGCGATCTGCTCGTGGGTGTCCGGATGCATGAAATGCCAGAACTCGCCGTCCGAATACAGGAACTCCATATCGGAGTCCATGACATCGGCGGCCTCCAGCGAGTCGGTCGCCTTCATCGTCATTTCGACGCTGCGCCCGTTCTTGAGATTGCGGTATTTGACGCGCGTAAACGCCTGGCCTTTGCCGGGCTTGACGTATTCGGTGTCGGTGATCGTGCAGGGGTGCCCGTCCACGATTATTTTCTGGCCGTTCTTGACGTCGTTCATGCCATAACTGGCCATGCGAAGCTCCTGTGTTCACTTGTCGGGCGCGCCGCGGGCATACGCCGGGCGTGAAAGCGGACCTGTGTCTTGAACTGTCAAAAAAGCCGCTCGATGAAAGCGGCTAAAATGATGTTCCTGCGCCCGAATGGATCGGACTGTCCCGCAATGATAACCGCTAAAGCGATTCCGGCGCAGCCCGTGCGCTGGCAGCAACTGTGGCGTGACGCGGTCACCGATCCGCTCGAATTGCTGCGCTTGCTCGATCTTTCGGCGATGGCGGCAGACCTGCTCCCCGCGACAGATAGCGGGTTTTCCCTGCGGGTGCCCCGTGGGTTCATCGCGCGCATGCGCCGCGGCGATCCGGCCGATCCGCTGCTGCGCCAGGTGCTGCCGCACGCGGCGGAACTGGACGACGTGGCCGGTTTCAGCGCAGATGCCGTCGGCGACATCGCTGCACGTGCCAGCCACGGCGTCCTGCACAAGTACCACGGCCGTGCCCTGTTGATTGCCACCGGCTCGTGCGCCATCAATTGCCGCTACTGCTTTCGGAGGCATTTTCCGTATGCCGAGGAAACCGCGGCGACCAACGGCTGGAAACAGGCCATAGCTTACCTGCGCGGCGAGCCGTCGATCAGCGAGGTCATTCTGTCCGGCGGCGATCCCTTGTCCTTGTCGACGCCGAAGCTGGCCGAACTGACGCAGGCGCTGACGGACATCGCGCATATCCGCCGTCTGCGCATCCACACGCGGCTACCGGTGGTGCTGCCTGAACGCGTTGACGCACATTTTCTCGATTGGCTCGGCGCCCTGTCGTTGCAACGCGTAGTGGTGCTGCACGCCAACCATCCCGACGAAATCGATGCCAAGGTGGTTGCCGCTTGCGCGGCCCTGCGTGGAGCCGGCGCGACGCTCCTAAACCAGACCGTGCTGCTGCGCGGCGTCAACGACAACGCCGATACGCTGGTGGGGCTGTCGGAGCGCCTGTTCGATGCCGGTGTGCTGCCGTATTATCTGCACCAGCTCGACCGCGTTGCCGGCGCTGCGCATTTCGAGGTTGACGACAGCCGCGCGCTGGCGCTGCACGATGCATTACGCGAGCGTCTGCCCGGTTACCTGGTGCCCCGCCTGGTGCGTGAAGTCGCCGGCGCGCCCTGCAAACTTCCGTTAGGAAACGAACAATCGATGGCAATGCGCGAGCGATTCCGGTAAATATCGAAGTTGCCGCGCGCGGCTGCGATGCTCGCCCCACCTGCGCCCCGCTGCGGCAAACCAAAACGACCGACTTTCGCAGCCGGCCTGAATCTCTTCCCGTACTCCTGAAATCACCCAACCGATGAGCCGACCCGACAACATCATCAAACTGCTGCTGGTCGACGATTCCGTCGATGAAGCCGAGCAGATCATCAGCGTCCTGCGCAACGGCGGCATCGCGGTAAGGCCGACCCGGGTGAGCACTGAAGCCGAACTCGACACGGCGCTCGAACAGCAAACGCCGGATGTGATCGTCGCCGATCTGTCCTGCAAGGAATTGAAACTGCGGCAGATCCACGAAGCCGCCGAGCGTGGCGGCCGCGACATCGCGCTGATCGCCTGCGGCCGCGGATTGTCCGAGGAAGCGATTGTCAATGCGTTTCGGGACGGCGCACGCGCGCTGCTGCTGCGCGATTCGCACGAACACGTGCAGATGATCGTTCGACGCGAATTCGAGGCGCTGACCATGCGCCGCGGGGTACGTCGGCTGGAAGTTTCCTTGCGCGAATCCGAACGGCGTTGCGATGCGCTGCTCGATTCCTCGCGCGATCCAATCGCGTTCGTACACGAGGGCATGCATGTGCGCGCGAACAAGGCGTATCTGGACATGTTCGGCTATGACGAGTTCGAAGATGTCGAAGGCATGTCGATTCTCGACATGATCGCAAGCGAAGATGCAGACGATTTCAAGACCCTGCTCAAGCGTCTGTCCAAGGGCGACAAGCCCCCGCAGCGACTGAACCTCAACGCCAAGCGCGGCGATGGCAGCACGTTTGGCGCGACGATGGAGTTTGCCGAGGCCAGCTACGAGGGCGAACCCTGCCAGCAGATCACGTTCCGTTTGCAGGCGTCCGATCCGAATATCGCGCAAGAACTGGATGCGCTGCGTTCGCGCGACTTGATCACCGATCTGTTCAACCGCCCGTATCTGATGAACCAGGTGGACCAGGCCGTTGCCGCCGCTGCCAACGGCAAGACCGACCAGGCGCTGATGTTGATCGAGCCGGACAATTTCCGCCAGATTCTCGAAAACGTTGGCCTTGGCAATGCCGATGTCCTGCTCGGCGATCTGGCGACGTTGTTGCGCGAGCACCTTGGCGAAACGGATGTGGCCGGCCGCGTTGGCGAACACACGTTTGGCGTGCTGGCGACCGCGCGCAGCAGCGAGGCGACCAGACAGCTTGCCGAAGCTTTGCGCAACGCCTTCAGCGAACGCATCTTTGAAGTCGGCACGCAGTCAATCAGTTTGACCGTCAGCATCGGCGTGGTCTTGATGGGCGAGAAAAACGCCAACGCGGCCACCGTACTCAATCTTGCGAGCACTTCGTTGCGCAGCGCGCAGACCGAGGGCGGCAACCGCCTCCATCTGATCGATCCGTCCGAGCAGGACAAGGCCGCGGCGGAAAGCACGCGTCATTGGCTGGACATGATCGACAACGCGTTGGAGCACAACGATTTCGTCCTGTATTACCAGCCGATAATCAGCCTGCACGGCGCCGAAGGCGATTTCTACGAAATCCTGCTGCGCATGACCGGGCCCAAGGGGGAGATTTCTCCCGCCCAGTTCATGCCGATTGCCGAACGCCACGGCAAAATGCCGGCCATCGACCGCTGGGTCATCGCCAATGCCATTCGCGCGATTGCCGAGCGCGAGCGCGCAGGGCACCGCACGACTTTTTTCGTCAAGCTGACGCCGCACTCGCTCGATGACCAGACTTTGCTGCCGTGGATCGCGCAGCAGCTCAAGACCTCGCGTCAGCGCGGCGATTCGCTGGTGTTCGAGATGCCCGAGAGCAAGGTGGTTACCAGTCTCAAACCCGCGCGCGCCTTCGCCAAGGGACTCGAACAAATCCATTGCGGCTTCGCGCTGGAGCAATTTGGTTCGGGCCTCAACTCATTCCAGTTGCTCAAGCACATTCCCGCGCATTATCTGAAGATCGATCGCACGTTCATGGCCGAGTTGCCCAAGCACAAGGAAAACCAGGAAAAGATCAAGGAGATCTGCGAGCAGGCGCACCATGCGGGCAAGTTGACTGTTGCCGAATTCGTCGAGGACGCGGCAAGTATGTCGATTCTTTTCAGTTGCGGCGTGAACTTCGTGCAGGGAAATTTCCTGCAGGAACCGGAGAAAATCCTGACCCACGCGGCATGAAAAAAAGCCGGATGCAGCGGGGTCGGGAAGGCACTCATCGACCGCTGCGCTGGACGCGCGCAGCCCGCAATGCAGTTACCAAATGGTGCGTTCTGGCAACAGCCCGCGCAATTCCGCATCGGTCAAATTGCGCCATTGGCCGACCTTCAATGCACCCAGCTTGATATTCACGATACGCACGCGACGCAACTCGGTCACCCGATAGCCAAATTCATTGGCCATCAGGCGGATTTGCCGGTTGAGGCCTTGCGTGAGGATAATGCGAAAGCCGAATTTGGCCAGCCGCGTTGCTTTGCACGGCTGGGTCATCTTGTGATGGAGGCGCACGCCGCGCGCCATGCCGCTGAGGAATTGTTGCGTGACCGGCTTGTTCACGCCCACCAGGTATTCCTTTTCGTGACGATTCTCCGATCGCAGGATCTCGTTGACGATGTCGCCATTACTGGTCAGCAGGATCAGGCCTTCCGATTCCTTGTCCAGGCGACCGACCGGAAAAATGCGCTCGCGATGATCGACGAAGTCGATGATGTTGCCGCCAATCGCGGTTTCGGTGGTGCAGGTGATGCCAACCGGCTTGTTCAGGGCGATATAGACATGATTGCGCGTTGCGCTTGCCGGGCGCCGCGCGAGTAGCGGTTGACCGTCTACGCGGACCTCGTCGCCCTCTATCACTTTGCTGCCGATGCCGGTGGGCAGGCCGTTGAGAGTGACGCGCTTTTCGGCGATCAGTCGATCCGCTTCACGGCGCGAGCAGAAACCGGTTTCGGCGATGTGTTTGTTGAGGCGCATGCACCATTCTAGCGGATGCGTGCGCAGCGACTGTCGCGCATACCATTCCCGGCAGGCATTGGTCACTCGCGCTCGCCGCTCCTGGTGAAGTGTCCATGTCGGCGACTACATCAGGACGAGTTCCTCGGCCGAGGTCGGATGTATCGCGACCGTGGCATCGAAATCAGCCTTGCACGCGCCCATCTTCAACGCGACGGCGAAGCCCTGGATGATCTCGTCCACACCCGAACCAGCGAGATGGATTCCGACAATGCGTTCTTCTGTACCGACACAGACAAGTTTCATCAGCGTCTTCTGTTCGCGCTGGGCAAGCGCGGCCAGCATCGGGCGAAAACTTGCGCGATGGACCGTCACGGTCTCGCCGTGCAGTGCGCGCGCCCTGTCTTCGGACAAGCCGACCGTTGCGATGGGCGGATGCGAAAACACGACAGTCGCGATGTTGTCGTAGTCGAGTTTGGCCTCCGCCTTGCCGCCGAAAACGCGATCGGCCAGCTTGCGCGAGGCGGCGATGGCGACTGGCGTCAATGCGACGCGTCCGGTCACATCGCCGACTGCATAGACATTTTCAGCACTCGTGTTCTGAGTCGCATCGGTGGCGATGAAACCGTTCGCATCGCACACGACGCCGATATGTTCAAGGCCGAGATCCTCGCTGTTCGCCTGGCGACCGGTGGCCCAGATCACGACCTCAAAGTGGTCGACTGACGGGCCATCCGAAAATTCCAGCGTATGACCCTGTTCTGCTTCTTTTGCGGCGGTCGGTGTGCGTCCAAACGCGAGCGTGATTCCCTGCGCCTGCATCGCCAGCGCGAGCGCATCGCCGAGCTCGCAATCGAATGAGCGCAGCAAGCGTTCGCCACGTGCGAAAAGGCTTACGTTTGCACCGAGCGCGCGCAACACGCCGGCAAGTTCAACAGCGATGTAGCCGCTGCCGACAATCGCGACGTTTTTCGGGCACGCGTGCAATCCGAAGAAGCCATCAGAGTCGATAGCCAGTTGGCCGCCCGGAATCTTGGGCCGTTGTGGACGCGCTCCGGTGGCGATCAAGACGTGCGCGGCATTGAGTACATGCGCGCCTGCGCCAACGCAATGTGGCGCGATGAAGCGACCACGCTCGCAAATCAGCCGGATGCCGCAATCGGCGAAGCGTCGGCGGTAGCTTGCGTGGATGTTCGCGATGTAGCTGGTGCGGCGAGCAATAAAGGTTTCCCAGTCGAGTGCTCCTGGCGTCACCTCGAAACCGATCTCGCGCGCGAGTTCCTGCGCATCGGCCAGTTCGGCGGCAAGCCACATCGCTTTTTTCGGCACGCAACCGACGTTGACACAGGTGCCGCCAAGTGCGCCTGGTTCGACCACAGCCACTTTCGCGCCCAAGCTCGCAGCGCGGATCGCCATCGCGACTCCACCGGAGCCAGCGCCGAGCACCACCAGATCGAAGTGTTCACTGACCATGAATTTCTCCGCAGACTGCCCGTGCTTTCGCGGCCGGCGAGCAGGTCCAACCGGCCGGTCGCCGACCAGCTTACGGCTTGGACGCAACCGAAGAGACAGCTGCGCGCGGCAGCGACAATGCGCTCGCGTGCGTCGCATCGTGATACAGCGTTACCGTGACCTTGCGCGCGTCCTTGCCTGATTCGTCGGTCACGACGCCGCCAGCGTTATAGTTTTTCTCGGCATACATCGAATTCATTGGTCCGATCACGAGGCGCAGACGGCTGCCCTTGGCGATGCGCCGTGCGACAAACGTGAAGTGATCGAAGTCGTAACGCTCGATCGCGCCCGGTTTGGCCAGGGTGGCGTCACGCAAGCTGTGCCGATAGCGCGCGCGAATTGCGTCGCTGGTGAGAAATACGCTGCTGCCATCGGGCTTGATCTCGAACACACTGACGGAAATATCGGTATCGGGCTGGTCCAGGGCAATCCATGCCGACAGCTTGAAGAAACCCGCCACGTCGGTATCGGCAGCGAACGCCGGGGAGTGATAGAACAACGCCTTTCCGGATGCCCCCAGCACACCACGCTGATCGGTTAGTCCGTTCGGCAAATCCTCCTCTTCCCATGCCGCCGAACTCGTATCGAGTGGATCGTAAATGTAACGATCGGGCTGGCTGCGGCCGGGATTCGCACGCAGATCGCCAGAGGCGAACACATCGTTCGCACGCGCGGCAGTCGAGTCCAGATACCACGTGTCCGTGCGCGTGGTCGCCGCATCCAGCGTCGGCGCGTAGCGCCATGCCTCCTCGCCGGTCACGTAGAACGCCACCCTGTCCTGCAGAAATTTCGGCTTCGCGCCGTCCTTCATCGTCCAGTCGTACCACTCCTTGTGCAGCGCATTCATGTCGAGCAGAGCGGCTGGCCCGAACTTGAGACCTCCCACGTCTGCCTTGGGGGTACGCGTGCCGGCGTGGTCCCAGGGACCGATGATGAGGTAGTGCTTTGCCTGGGCTTGCGCAGAACCGTCGCGCATTGCGTCACGGTAATAGGCGAGTGCGCCTGGCTGGTCGCCGTCATACTGTCCGCAGATGCTCAAGATCGGCAGGGACAGCTTCGCAAGCTGCTCGGGCGTCGGGCTGAAGCTGTCCCAATACGCATCCTGCGCAGGATGCGAGATCCAGGACTGGAAAATCGGTGAAGGATTGCCGACATAACGATCGAGTTCATTGAAAGGCGCGTGCGCCTGGAACGCGCGCTTGAACTGCGCACTCCAGAACGCACTGTCGCCAAAGACGTTTTCCTGCGATGTGTGCCCGCTAACCAACGCCAGCCATTGCATGTCGTAGGAGTAAAACATGTTGTGCTGCATCGGATAATCGACGCCGGGCTTGGGCGATGCGACCGGCACAATGGTGGCCAGATGCGGAGGGAATTCCTTCGCGGTGGCCCACTGATCGTAGCCTGCGTACGAACCACCCCACATGGCGACCTTGCCGTTGCAATAGGGTTGCGTCGCAAGCCATTCGACCACGTCATGGCCATCTTTCGCTTCCTGCAAAAGCGGCGTGAACTCGCCCTCTGAGTTGCCGCGGCCACGTACGTCCACGGTCAGGAACACATACTCGTGCGCTGCGAAATACATGCCGCGCTCGTGATAGGTTTGCGCAATGTACGGTGTCAGGGTGAACACACACGGCAACGGCTGTGGCTGATCGCGGGGCTGGTACAGCGTCGCGTTGAGTTTGACGCCATCGCGCAGCGGAATCTTCACGCCCCACTGGAACTTGATCGGTGCGGGCGCGGCATCCTTCGCCAATGCGCTGCAAGGGAAGCACGCGCCGAGCGCGAGCGCGATACCGAAAACACAACCACAATTGAACATGAATTTCCTTTTTCTTGAATCAGGCAAAGCGCGCCGCGCTGAACGGCGCGAGATCGAACGAGGACATGCGCGCTGTCGCAACTTCGCTAACCAGCAAGCCGGTCACAGCCGACAGCGTCACCCCCAGCATGCCATGCCCGGTCGCAAGGATCAGATTATCGATGCCTGGGGCCCGCCCGAGCACGGGTAGATCGTCAGGGGTCATCGGGCGCCAGCCGTACCATTCCTCGACCACGGCTGGGCCTTGGGGGTCGTGCAGAAACTGCGCCGCACCTCGTTTGAGCGCATCCAACCGCGTTCGGTTGAGCGACGTGTCGTAGCCGGCAAATTCCATCGTGCTGCCGAGCCGGAAGCCCGATTTCCACGCCGTCACGCATACGCTCGGTTCCTTCAAGGTCAGCGGAATACGCGGACACAGCGTGGGTCGCGTATAGGTGATCGAATAACCCTTGCCTGGCTGGATCGGAATGCGCAGGCCGAGCTGGCGCGCGAATGTCGGCGACCACGCCCCGAGCGCGAGCACCACCTCGCGTCCGCTGAAGTCGCCATTGGACGTGGCGACTTTCGTGATGCGCGCCCCGTCGCGCACGATGCCATCGATACGCGTGCGTTCGGCGATGATGCCGCCCTTCGCGCGCACTGCACGTGCGAGCTCGGCGACATAGGTGTCCGGGCGCAGTTGCGCGTCGCCCGGATTGAAAAACGCACCAACGACGCCGGATTTGAGCGCCGGTTCGCGCGCCAGCGTCGTCGCCGCATCGAGTATGTCGACCTGCATGCCAAGATCAGCGAAACGCGCAAGCAACGCCTGCGCTTGAGCAAAATTCGCCGCGTCGCGATACACGTTGAGGGTCCCGGCAGCTTCGAATTCGCAGACCAGCTTATGCTCGCGCACCAGCGTCTCGATCAACTCGCGCGAACGCCGCAACAACGGCGCCTTGATCGCGGTCACGCGCGCAACTTCCTTCCAGTTGCAGTGACCGGCAAACTCGAACAGCCAACGCAGTAGCGCGGGGTCACGGCGCAGCTTGATCCGCAGGGGTGCGTCCGCCTTGAACAACCAGCCGATCGCGCTGCGCAGGTTGTCCGGGGTCGCCAGCGGAGCTGCGTGGCTTGGAGTCAAGGTGCCGCAGTTGCCGTGCGAAGCAGCGCAGCCTGCCGATTGTTGTTCGAGCACGGTCACGCCGCGTCCGGCATCGAGCAGATAGACCGCGCAGGCAAGTCCGATCACTCCCCCGCCCAGAATCAAAACGTCCGATGGTTGCGCTGTCATCAGCGCGATTGTACGTTTCTGCGGCCGTTAAACTGAAGCCTGTCGCCACGCGAGCCAATCGCTTCGACACGAATCGAGCCCGAGCCGCCTCTGCTTCGATCGGCGCCGAGGCAATGTTCACCTGGCGGCATGAAAAATCCGAAGTTCGGAACTGGCATCAAACATGCAGCGTCCAGACTCGGATTTCACGGACTTGCCAGGCGCCCTGATGAAGGTATCGACGAACGAACTCCTGCTGGCGTTGCGCGCGCCCAACTCCGGTTGGCTGGCGGCGCTGGTATGTGCCCTTGACGAGGCGCTGCAGGATCCCGATTTCGGCGAACCCCAGCGCGAATTGGTGCGCAACTTGCTCGACAACGGTCATGTGCCGCACACCATCGCACTGGCCGCCAACGAACGCCTTACGCGTTTCGAGGAAACTGTCAAAGATCTGCACTCGTTGTTCGTCACCGTTGGGGAAGAGCCTCTGCGCGAGGCCGTGGCGCGTCCGAAACTGACACTTTGCGGCGGAACTACCTGAGTCGCCTGGCAAACGCCCCGCAAGCGAACCAGGCTTGACACCCCGCCGCCGCTCAGCGAACGTGGCGGTGATGATGTTTCGGCTGATCTACGTGTTGTTGTTGCCACTTGTCGCGGCCGCTTGCTCGATCACTCCGCGGCGCGCCTCCCATACTGCGCCCGCACCCGTCGCCACCGAGCGCACGGATGCAGCCAACGCAGTCTTGTTTCGCGCCATTGCGCTGGTCGGCACACCCTACCATTACGGTGGCAATACGCCGCAAGGCGGTTTCGACTGCAGCGGCCTGGTGGACTACGTGTTCCGCGACGCCGCCGGCTTGGCGCTGCCACGCACTTCAGCGCAGATGAGCGAACTGGGCGCACGCAAGCTCGCGATCGATTCGCTGCAATCGGGCGATCTGGTGTTTTTCGCCGACGGCAGACAGGTCAGCCATGTTGGCGTGTACGTCGGCGCTCGCCGTTTCGTGCACGCACCCAACAGCGGGGGCACCGTGCGTCTGGATAGTCTCGACGGCTCGTGGTGGCGCGAGCATTTCGTGTACGGCAAACGCGTGTTGTAAAGCTGCGGCGGAGATTTCCAGAAGGGTGGGGCTCGGCGAATATCCAATCTCCGAGCCCGATTACCGATCCCTCAGTGCTCGTGCCCACCCGCACCATGGGCGTGCTTGTGCTCGACTTCCTCTGGCGTCGCGTCGCGGACATCCACGATCTCGATATCGAAGACCAGCGACTTGCCGGCGAGTGGATGATTGAGATCGACGTCGATCACGCTGGAGCCGATCTTGTGGACCACCACCATGCGCGAGCCCGCTTCCTGCGTCTGCAACACCGTGCTCATGCCCGGACGCAGACTTTCGGCGTCGTCAAAATACTTCTTCGGTACGCGCTGGGTGAAATTCGCGCGGCGTTCGCCGTAGGCGTCGGCCGGTGCAAGCGCGACCTTGAAGCAATCACCGACGGCATGACCCTTCAAGGCCGTTTCCAGCCCGGCAATGATATTGCCTTGACCGATCAGCACAGTGAGCGGCTCGCCGCGCTCGCGCGACGAATCGATCGGCCCGGCGCCGCCGTCATTGACGGTGTAATGAAACGAAACGACCTTGTTGGCTTCGATTTTCACGCAGCACTCCGCAACCAAAAAAGCGCGCGAGCCTAGCAGATCGCTGGCACGCCGTCATTCGGGGACCGGCGTTTCCGCTGTTCCAAAGGGTGCGCCGTGCGCTTCGGGCCCCAACCAGGTCACGATCGCCAGCAGCACCGCGACGGCTGCGATGAACGTCGCCATCGCGAACGCGTAATCTCCGCCACGTTGCCCCGCGAACCACGCCAGGAAGGGCGCGGTGAACGAGGCGAGCAGGTTGCCTCCCTGGTAGGCAAATCCCGGCAAGGTTGCGCGCACCGTGTCCGGCGCCAGTTCGTTCAAATGCACCGGCACCACGCCCCACGCGCCCTGCACCATGATCTGCAGCAGAAACACGCCGACGCCGAGCAGCACGACAGAACCGCCGTACGCCCACAACGGCACCATCGGCAAGGCAAGCAGGGCCGCGACGATGATGGCGCGGCGGCGACCGACTTTTTCCGACCACGCGCCGAAGAACAGGCCGCCGACAATCGCGCCGATGTTCAACGTGATCGTCAGCCACGCGACTGTCTGTGTGTCGAAATGATGCTGTGCCTTGAGGAAAGTCGGATACAGATCCTGCGAGCCATGACTGAACATGTTGAACGCCATCATCAGCACGACCAGATACGCGAACAGGCGCCAGCGACCGCGCATCGCCACGAAAAAACCCAGGCGCGGCGTTGCCGATTTGCGCGCCGATAACCACACCGGAGATTCGGGTACATGTCGGCGCACATAAAGCACCAGCAACGCCGGCAGCACACCGAGCGCGAACATGCCGCGCCAGCCAATGTGATCGAACAGCAGCAGATAGCACAGACCGCCGAGTAGATAGCCGACTGCATAGCCTTCCTGCAACAGGCCCGACACCGCGCCGCGCGCCTTGGCCGGGATCGATTCCATCGCCAGCGACGCGCCAATACCCCACTCCCCGCCCATCGCGATGCCGAACAACGCACGCACCACCAGCAGCACGGCCAGCGAAGGCGCCAGTGCGGACGCAGCCTCGAAAACCGCGAACAACGCGATGTCGACCATCAACACAGGGCGGCGCCCGTACCGATCGGCGAGGCGCCCGAAGATATAGGCGCCGAGCGGACGCATGGCGAGGGTCAGCATCAAGGAAAACGCGACTTCGGTCGTGCTGACGTGGAAATCGCGCGCAACTTCGGGTATCACGAACACCAGCAGAAAATAGTCGAATGCATCCAGCGTCCAGCCGAGAAAGCTGGCGAAGACGACTTTGCGCTGGGTTGTATCAAGCTCGCGCAAAACAGCGAGAAATACCATTTGCTGCGCCCCCTGCCTGACTGAACTGCTGCACCTGCCGCGTTGCTGCAAGCACCCTCCCTCAGGCTAGCACAGGCTCGCGCGCAGTCTGACGCCGGGGAAACGTGGTGAGACGATCAGACGGCGAGGCGCTGTTTGCGTCAGCGAAGAGCCATCTCACCGACGCGTGCCAGGGGTTGGGTTTTCGTCCCGCGACCACGGGTCGGCGGGCAATTCAGCAAAAATCGCGTACGCTCGCTGCACCCCGCCACGCGATGGCCCACGACGCCCAAGCCAATGGATCCAGCTGAGCACCGCGCCATTTCACGCCGCATCGCCAGACGCTTCCGCCGGCACTGGCATCGGGCTTATGCGGATCGCAAACTGCGTTACGATCCCGCCTACCGCGCCGCGGCTTCACTGGTCATCGACAGCGGCGAAAGCCTGCTGGATATCGGCTGCGGCCTTGGTCTGCTCGGTTTCTACCTGCGCGAACGCGGCTTTCGCGGCGCTTATCGTGGCGTCGATTTCGATGCGCACAAGATCGCCGAAGCACAACACGTTGCACGCAGCGACGCCGGACTCGCGTTCGATGGCGGAAGTGCGACGTCATTGCCGACGTTTTCAGGTCATGTGGCATTGCTCGACGTGCTGCATTACCTGAGCGCCGCCAGCCAGCAGGAATTGCTGCGCGATGCGGCAGCACGTGTGGCCCCCGGTGCGGTCCTGATCATCCGCAACGTCCTGCGTGAACGCAATTGGCGCTTTCACGCAACCGTGATCGAGGAGCACGTTTTGTACGCAACGCGCTGGATGCGCAGTCCGGCCCTGCACTATCCCGCGCGCGACGAAATTCTGACCCCATTGCGCGAGGCGGGCCTGGTTGTGGAGGTAAGCCCGCTGTGGGGATTTACGCCATTCAACAGTTTCGTCATCGTGGCGCGGCGGCCGCCCGCCACGACGGTCATGCCGGAGCTGACGCCGCCATAAAGAGAATGGTGATTGGAGCCCATGCGTGCGCGCGTCGTAAACTGTGCGCGCTCTCGACATTGGCTGCCGTATGTCCACCCTCACTCATCTGCAACAGCTCGAAGCTGAAAGTATCGACATCCTGCGCGAGGCGGTGGCTGAGTCCGAACGGCCGGTGATGCTGTATTCGATCGGCAAGGACAGCTCGGTCATGTTGCATCTGGCGCGCAAGGCGTTCTTTCCTTCGCGACCACCGTTTCCGCTGCTGCACGTCGACACCACCTGGAAATTTCAGGCGATGTACGCATTTCGGGAACGCATGGCTGCCGAATCAGGCATGTCGCTGCTTGTCCACTTGAATCCCGAAGCAGTGCGTCTGGGTATCAATCCATTCGAGCACGGATCGGCGGTGCATACGGACATGTGGAAGACGCAGGGGCTCAGACAGGCGCTCGATCAACACGGCTTCGATATCGCGTTTGGCGGTGCGCGCCGCGACGAGGAGAAATCGCGCGCCAAGGAACGCGTATTTTCGTTCCGCTCCGCACAGCACCGCTGGGATCCGAAAAACCAACGACCGGAGCTGTGGCGGTTGTACAACGCGCGCCGCAATCCTGGCGAAAGTATTCGTGTTTTTCCGTTGTCCAACTGGACCGAACTCGACGTGTGGCAATACATCCGTGCCGAGAACATTCCTGTCGTACCGCTGTACTTCGCCGCCCCGCGCCCGGTGGTGACGCGCGATGACCAGCTTGTGATGGTGGACGATGCGCGGTTCCCGTTGCGCGCGGGCGAAGTCCCGCATTTGCGCGATGTGAGGTTCCGCACACTCGGCTGTTATCCGCTGACCGGCGCGGTCGAATCGACTGCCGACACGCTCGACGCGATCATTCTCGAAATGCAGCAGGCGCGAAACACCGAGCGTCAGGGCCGGCTGATCGATCACGATTCGAGTGCGTCGATGGAGAAGAAGAAATCCGAGGGCTATTTCTGATGCCTGCGCAGATCTCGCCGATTGACGCCGCAGCAAACGCCGGCATCCCGCAACCAACCCGCAGCCTGCTGCGTTTCATCACCTGCGGCAGCGTCGATGACGGCAAAAGCACCCTGATCGGCCGCCTGCTGCACGAATCCAAGGCACTGTTCGACGATCAGTTGAGCGCGCTCGCGGGCGACTCGAAAAAATTCGGTACGCAGGGCGACGCCCTCGATTTCGCACTCCTCGTCGATGGCCTCAGTGCCGAGCGAGAGCAAGGCATCACCATCGATGTCGCATACCGTTTCTTCGCCACCGAAAGGCGCAAGTTCATCGTCGCCGACACGCCCGGCCACGAACAGTACACGCGCAACATGGTGACCGGCGCATCGACCGCGGATCTGGCCGTGATCCTCATCGACGCACGCAAAGGTGTGTTGACGCAGACACGCCGGCACAGCTATCTGGTTTCGCTGCTCGGCATCCGCGACGTGGTGCTCGCGGTCAACAAGCTCGATCTCGTCGGCTGGTCTCGCGAAACGTTCGATGCGATCGACCACGACTATCGCGAGTTTGCGGCAAAGCTAGGCATTCAACGCATCACCAGCATTCCGCTTTCCGCGCTGGGTGGCGACAATATGGTGGCGCCCAGCGAAAACACGCCGTGGTACACCGGTCCGACCCTCTTGCACTATCTGGAAAATGTGGACATCGAGGGTGTCGGCGACAAAGGACCGTTGCGAATGCCGGTGCAATGGGTTAATCGGCCCAATCTCGATTTCCGCGGTTTTTCCGGCCGCATTCTGGGCGGTCGTGTGAAACCGGGCGACGCGATCCGCGTGTTGCCCTCGGGAAAACAATCGACGGTCGAGCGCATCGTCACCTTCGACGGCGATCTTGCGCAAGCGAGTTGCGGCCAGTCTGTCACCTTGACGCTTGCTGACGAAATCGACATCAGCCGTGGCGACGTGATCTGTGCGGCGGGCAATCCCGCGGAACTTGCCGATCAGTTCGAGGCGAGCGTCGTATGGATGGCCGACAGCGCGATGCTGCCGGGACGGCCTTATCGGGTAAAACTCGGCGCTACGACGCTGGGCGCATCGTTCGGTCAGCCAAAATATGTGGTTGACGTAAATACGCTCGAGCACCTCGCCGCGAAGACGCTGGAACTCAACGAGATTGGCGTCGCCAACCTGACTCTCGATCGTGCGGTCGCGTTTGATGCCTACGCCGACAATCGTGACATGGGCGGTTTCATCGTCATCGACCGATTCAACAACCAGACCGTCGGCGCGGGCTTGCTGCATTTCGCGCTGCGCCGCTCGCACAACATCCATTGGCAGGCGGTCGAAGTCGACAAGCAGGCGCGCATTCGCCAGAACGGGCACAAACCCTGCGTGTTATGGCTGACCGGTCTTTCGGGCAGCGGCAAGTCGACCATCGCCAATATCGTCGAACGTCAATTGCATGCGCTTGGCGCGCGAACCTACTTGCTCGATGGCGACAACGTGCGCCACGGCTTGAGCCGCGATCTGGGCTTCACTGACGCCGACCGTGTCGAGAACATCCGCCGCGTCAGTGAGGTCGCACGGCTGATGGTCGACGCTGGCATAATCGTGATCACTGCCTTCATCTCGCCGTTCCGCTCCGAGCGCCGCCTCGCGCGCAGCATGCTCGAGCAAGGCGAGTTCATCGAGATCTTTGTCGACGCGCCGCTCAGCGTGGTCGAACAGCGCGATTCGAAAGGTTTGTATCGCAAAGCGCGCAAAGGCGAACTGTCGAACTTCACCGGGATCGATTCACCTTACGAGACGCCCGAGAGACCCGAGCTGCATATCGACACGCAGCGCACCGATCCGGAAGAGGCGGCCACGCTGATCGTCGACTATCTGGCTCGACATGCATGGCTGGGCGTGGCGGGGCAAGGATGAGCGGAGGCTGAGGTTCAGGCCACCGGTCGCTTCCCGTCTTCAGCGGGAAGGTAATCGCCTCTAGCCTCGGCCACTATAATTCCTTATAATCCCCGGTTTTCCGCATTCCAGACCCGTTGCGAGGCGTTCCATGAAAGTGCTGTCGTCCCTCAAGTCCGCAAAGAAGCGTCATCGCGATTGCAAGATCGTGCGTCGCCGCGGCAAGGTGTTCGTGATCTGCAAGAGCAACCCGCGCTTCAAGGCGCGTCAGCGCTGAGTGGAATAGCGTCACCGGATTTCGTCGAAAAGGGCCGCGTTGCGGCCCTTTTCGTTGGCTTCATCGCGTGGTCGGAAGGCGCATGTGCAAAGGCGGTCATGGAACCGTTCACATGCATCTGCTACAAAGGCAGTCGTTGATCCGCACAACCCAGAGTTCTTCCTTTCGGAACAGGGATTTGAACCATGAACGTGAAGTCCATTCTCGCCACAGCGACCCTCCTTGCCGCGATCTCTTCAATTGCTGCGGGCGCGCACGCCGATACGCTGGTTGTGGAGCACACGCATGCCCGTCACCACCGCGCCGCGCATTACGCCGAAACTGGCAATACGCCAAGCCGCGGCATGAGCATGGCCCAGGTCGAGCGTCGTTATGGCACCCCGCTCAGCAAGCTCAATCCGGCCGGCGGGGACACTCGCAGGCATCCGACGATCAATCGCTGGCGCTACAACGGTTTCACCGTGTACTTCGAGCGCAATCGCGTGATCCACAGCGTACTCGACAACGTAGCCTACGCACCGCAATCCTGAGCCGATGAGCGTGGATTTCCGCCTGCCTGCTGAATGGGAGGCGCAGGCCGGGATCGTTATCGCGTGGCCGCATGCCGACACCGATTGGGCGCCGCGTCTGGCGAAAGTCGAAACGGCTTACGTCAGCCTGGTCGCTGCGATCGCTCGCTTCGAAAAAGTAGTGATCTGTGTCGGCGACAAGGACGTCCACGTACGCGCGGCGCAATTGCTGGCAGCTGCCGCCCTTGATCACGAGCGAGTGCGTTTCGTCGAAGTCGCCTACGACGATACCTGGCTGCGCGACTCGGGGCCGTTGACCTTGAGCAACGGGGCGACCTTCCGTCTGATCGATTTCCGCTTTACCGGCTGGGGCGGAAAATTCGAGGGCGGCCGCGACGATCGCCTGATAGAAGCGCTGTTCGCCTGCGGCGTCTTCGGTGCGGCCGAATATCGGCGCATTGACTGGGCGCTCGAAGGCGGTGCAATCGAATCAGACGGCAAGGGTACCCTCCTCACCACCTGGCGCTGCCTGCACCAGCGTCATCCGACCATGTCGCGCGACGCGATACGTGCGCAATTGCTCGACGTGTTCGCTGCCGAGCGCGTACTTGTTCTCGACCACGGTTACCTGCAAGGCGACGACACCGACGCGCATATCGACACGCTCGCGCGCTTTGCGCCGGACGACGCGATCGTGTTCCAGGCGTGCGATGATCCCACTGATCCGCATTACGACGAGCTTTCGCAGATGGGCGAAGAGCTCGCAAATCTGCGCACTGCCGATGGGCGCCTCTATCGCCTGCATGCATTGCCGTGGCCGCGCCCGATTTTCGACGAAGGCCGCCGCCTGGCGGCCTCGTATGCCAATTATCTGATCGTCAATGGCGCTGTGGTGATGCCAGCCTACGGCGATCCAGCGGACGCGGCGGCGGCGGCCGTCATTGCAGCCGCCCATCCGGGACGCGCCGTCGTCACTGTCGATGCACGCGCGCTGATCTGGCAAAACGGCAGCGTGCATTGCCTGACGATGCAGATGCCGGCGGGTGCGCTCGCGGCGTAGCGAGCGTTCCCTGTACGTCGCGTCACACGTCTCCTTGCCATCCCGAATCAAGCGCGTCCAGCTTGGCCGTCCACACCGATCGTCTCGATGCGCCAGGTGCCGCGTCCGGCCTGTTTGGCTTCGTAGAGCATGGCATCCGCGCGCGCCACCAGCGAGGACGCATCGAGTGCGCCGCCATGACAGGCGGCGATGCCGATGCTGTTGCCAACCGACACGGTTACCCCCTCGCTCTCAAGCTGGAACGGCACACTCATCGCCGCGACGAGTTTCTCCGTGATGGTGCGCACGCGTTCGATGTCCGGAACGCCCTCCATCACCACGGTGAACTCGTCCCCACCCAAGCGCGCGACCGCATCCGAGGCGCGCACCTTGTCGCGCAGCCGCGCGGCGAATGCCCGGATCAATGCGTCGCCGATTGCGTGGCCCCAGGTATCGTTGACCTGCTTGAAGCGGTCAATGTCGACATAGAAGACGGCCAGCAGCGATTCCAGATTGCGCGCACGCTCGATCGCGCCATCGAGGCGCTCGTAGAACGCGGCGCGATTCATCAGACCCGTCAGCGGATCAATTCGCGCGAGGTGAATCAGGCGTTTTTCCTCACGTTTCTTCGAGGTGATGTCCTGAACCATCGCATGCACGCCGATCACGCTGGCGTCTTTCTCGGTGGTTTCCGGGATAAACGTGACTTCGACGCACTGATACTCCTCACCCTCCCCTTCCTCGTCCTCGAATACAACGCGCTCGCCGGCCAGTGCGCGTTCGAGAAACGGCACGCGCCGAGCGTAAAGCGACGCGCCGAGCAGGTCGCGAACATTTTTCCCGGTAACGTCGTCGCCAGGGCTCGCATAGGCACGAACGAATGCCTCGTTGGCGAACACGAAGCGCTGCTGGGCGTCGAAATACGCGATCTTGAGCGGCAGGGTGTCGGCGATCGTGCGCAGGCGCCGCTCGCTGAGCTGGAACGCGCGCTCGACTGCGCGCATCGCGGTGATGTCCTGCGCATAACCCATCACATACGATGATCCATCGGTATCGACATAGACGCGGTTTCGATACTGCCACACCAGTTCCGCGCCACTTGCGTCGAGGACGCGCATCTGGCCAGCATCCTCGCCATTGTGCACGACGCGCTGCAGATAGTTGTCGACGAGAAAGCGCAGCTCCGGCGCCGACAAGTCTCGCAACGGCGTGCCGAGCAATTGCGCCACACTGCGCCCGAGAGCGTTCGCGATCGCTGGATTGACGGACAGCAAAGTGCCATCGAGATCATGGATGCAGATGAAGCCAGTGCTGTGCTGGAAGAAATCACGAAAACGCCGTTCACTGGCTTCAAGCGTCCGCATGGCGCGACGTTCGGCGGTGACATCGCGCGCGTATGCCAGATAGGCGCTGGCGCCCCATTGTGGCGCGGCCTGCGCAATAACTTCCACATCCATTTCGACGCCATTCTTCTTGCGGTGACGCCGGATGCGCATGCCGGACAGAATCAGATCGCCATTGGCGCGTTCGTCCGCACCTCCAATGTTGATAGGTACGCGCACATCGGCCAGGGTCATTGCGAGAAACTCTTTCTCGCTGAAACCATACGTCGCGATTGCGACGTGATTGACGGCCAGGAATTTCAAAGTGGTCGCATCGAACATCCACATCGGGTGCGGATTGAACGCGAATAACCGGCGCAGTTCCTCCGTGTTCTCGCGTGCCCCCCGTTCGCGACTGGCGCGCGCCACCGCGTGGCGCAGTGCGTAGCCGAGCAAATCTGGGCGACATTCCTGCGCACGCAGGCAGTCGTGTGCGCCGAATGCCAGCGCTTGTTCGCACATGCCAACGACATCACTGCGGTTGCAGGCGATAACAGCCGTGGTAGGCGCATTTTCGTGTAGACGCGCGATTGCATCGAGGCTCGTCGCGTCCACGACATCGACCACCAATGCATCGCACGGTGCGTCGCCGAGATGCGCGAGCGCCGCCGCCAAGCCATTGCACGCCGTCACGGAAATCGCCACGCCGGCATCGATCACGAGCCGACGCAACAGCGCGGCTTCTGTGGGTGCCGCGACAATCCCGATCCGCAGCGCTGCCGGCACCGATTCTCCGCCTGCGTTCATGTACCCATTCCCGCAAGGAGATGGCGATCGCGATCGCGACAATACGCGTTATGGGAACGCGGTGTCGGCTTGATGCGCACGATCCGCGCTACCATATTCGATTCAGAAGGCTTACCGACAACGACATGAAATCCGCCCTCCTCAAGGTTGCGCTGCTGCAGGAAGCCGATCGCGGCAGCCGCGAGGCTAATCTTGCAGCAATCGAAGCCGGCTTGCGCGACGCCGCTGCGGCCGGCGCTGCCTTGGTTCTGCTGCAGGAACTGCACAACGGCGCCTATTTCTGCCAGCACGAAAGCGTGGAAGAATTCGACCGCGCCGAACCGATTCCCGGGCCGAGCACCGAGCGTATCGGCGCGCTTGCCGAGGAACTGAAACTTGTCGTCGTCGCCTCGCTGTTCGAGCGTCGCGCGGCCGGGCTGTACCACAACACCGCCGTCGTGTTCGACCGCTCACGCGCGATCGCCGGCAAGTATCGCAAAATGCACATCCCGGACGATCCGGCGTTCCACGAGAAGTTCTATTTCACCCCAGGCGATCTCGGCTTCGAACCCATCGACACCTCCGTGGGCCGGCTCGGCGTGCTGGTGTGCTGGGATCAGTGGTACCCGGAGGCCGCGCGTCTCATGGCCCTGGCGGGTGCCGACTTGTTGCTGTATCCGACCGCGATTGGCTGGGATCCATCCGACACACAAGCCGAGAAGGATCGTCAACGCGACGCCTGGATTACCGTCCAGCGCGGCCACGCGATCGCCAACGGCTTGCCGCTGCTCGCCTGCAACCGTACCGGTTTTGAAGCAGCGCCCAATGGTGGCAATGGCGTCGCATTCTGGGGCTCAAGCTTCGTCGCCGGTGCGCAAGGCGAATTTCTCGCGCACGCAGGCAATGACGGTCGCGAACTGCTGTTTGCCGACATTGATCTGGCGCGCAGCGAACAGGTGCGCCGCATCTGGCCGTTCCTGCGCGATCGACGCATCGACGCGTATGCCGATCTGACCCGGCGGTTCCGCGATTGAACGCTCACGATCCGGCGGCGGTGCCGATGCCCGAAAGCGTCCCAGCATCGATTGATGCGCTCGCCGAGCAACCGATTGCGCGCGTGCGCCGCGGCAACGTGGAGTACGTCCTGCTCGGCACGGCACATGTCTCGCGCGTCAGCGCCGACGCGGTGCGCGCGATCCTCGAGCGCGAATCGTTCGATGCGGTGGCGGTGGAACTGTGCGAACCACGCTATCAGGCAATGCGCGATCCGGACGCGCTGCGCAAGCTCGATCTGTTCCAGGTCATCCGCCAGGGCAAGGTCGGTCTCATTGCCGCCAATCTCGCCTTGAGTGCGTTCCAGCGCCGACTCGCCGAACAGTTCGGCATTGAGCCGGGTGCGGAGATGAAAGCTGCAATCGATGGCGCCGATGCGCGGCAGTTGCCGGTCTGGCTGATCGACCGCGAGATTGGCGTGACCTTGAAACGCGCCTATCGCAGTGTCGGTTTTTTCGATCGCCTGTCGATCGTCGGCGGCCTCGGCGCGAGTCTCTTGACCCGTGAAGAAGTCAGTGAGGACGAGATCGAGAAACTCAAGCAGGGCGATCTCCTCGGCAGCATGTTCAACGAATTCGCACGCGAATCGCCGCCGCTGTACGACGCGCTGATTGGCGAACGCGACCGCTACATGACTGCGCGACTGCGCGAACAAGCCGCGGACAGCACGGCAAAGCGTGTGCTGGTCGTCATCGGCGCGGGACATCTGGCCGGGATCGAGCGTGAGCTGGCAGCGCAGAACGAGATTCCCCGACCGCTGCTGGAAAAATTGTCCACTGTGCCGCCGCCATCGCGCTGGCCGAAGTGGTTTGCGCTCGGCGTGTTCGCGGTAATTGCCGCTGCGATTGGTTTTGCGTTCACGCGGGGCGTGCGGGCCGGAACCGATGCATTGCTGGCCTGGACCCTGTTCACCGGTGGCTTCGCCGCGCTCGGTGCTGTCGCGGCAGCGGCGCATCCGCTCAGCGTACTTGCCGCGTTCATTGCCGCCCCCCTGAAACCGTTTCGCCCGGGCATTCCAGCCTCGGCGATCAGCGCTGGTGTGGAGGCGTGGCTGCGCAAGCCGCGCGTCGCAGATTTCGACAGCTTGCGCGATGACGTCGCCCACTGGACCGGCTGGTGGAAAAATCGCATCGCGCGCACGTTGCTGAACTTCATGTTCGTCACTCTCGGCACGATCATCGGCGAATACGCTGCCGGGTTCCATATCATCAAGAACCTGTTTTGAGAATCCAATGAAGTTCGCGCACGTTTTTCGCAAACCCCGCTGGCTGTCCAGGGACGCCGCCACCCGATTGCTCGCTATCACGCACGATAACGACAGCGACCTCGTCGCCAGTCTCGGACGGCTCGCGCGCGAGGATGTCGATCCGCGCGTGCGCGTCGCCGCGATGAAGCGCATTGCCGATGCCGGCATCGCGCAAGGAATTGCGCATGACGATGTGGATGCCGGCGTGCGCGCACAGGCACGTGCGCTGTGGCTGGATTTGCTGACCGGCACGCACACGCAAGCCCCCTCGCTGGTCGAACGCCTGCGCCTGTTGCGCGCGCAGGACGAGCCCGAGTTGATCGAACACATCGCCCGGCGTGCGCGTGAACCGGAGTTGCGTCAGGCCGCACTGGAACGCGTGACCCGTACGGCTACCCTGCTCGAACGCGCGCTCGAAGACAGCGATGCGGATATTCGTCTACGTCTTGTCGATCGCATCGATGACGAGGCACAGCTTGCGCGTCTCGCCGAACGCGCCCGCAAGACCGACAAACAGGTCAGCCGGCGCGCACGCGAACGCATTGAATTGGCGCGCACTACGCGGGGCGATGGCGCAACCCTGGAACAACGCGCGCGATTGCTGTGCGAGCAGGCCGAGCACCTGATCCGCGAGCCGCGACCCGCCGCCATCGAGACAGCCATCGCGCTACGCTGGGCGGACATTGAAGCCACCGCGCCGGAATCCTTGCGTGCACGTTTCCAGTCAGCCCAAACCTTGCTGGCGGCAAGTCGGAGCGCGCCATCGCGGGCGGCAGCGTCCGAAGCGATCGTTGATTCGCCAATCCTCGATCAGGCCGCGCCGACGTCCGCACCGGAGAATGGCGTCGACGCGTCGACTGGCGATCACGCTGTCGAGGCATTCGAAGGCGCAGACAGCAACACCCATGTCGACGCGATCGTCGCGCCATTGCTGGCGCAAGCGCGTTTCGCCGCCTCGCTCGATGAAGCCAATGTGGAAAAACGCCAACAGCGCGAACGCCAGCAGGCGTTGCTCGATCAGCTTGCGCAAACCTTGACCGCCGTCGACGCGGCCATCGAAGCGGGCGCGAGCACGCAAGCGCATACGGCCAAAGCGCGCGCCGACGAGTTGCGACGTCGCCTCCGCACGCCACTGTCAGGCGCGCTTGCGCAGCAGGTGGCAGCGACCGACGCGCGCTACGCCGAGCTCAGCCGCTGGCAGCACTGGGCGGACAACCAGCGCCGGCGTCAGCTGTGCGACGAAATCGAAGCGCTCGCATCGGCAGGGATCCATCCGGATGCAGTCGCCTCGCGCGTGCGCGAAGCGCAAACCGAATGGACGCGGCTCGACGCGATAGAAGCCCGCGACGCATCGAAACCGGGTGGTCTGACGCGGCAATTTCATGCCGCATGCCGCGCAGCCCTGGCGCCGACGCAGGCATATTTCAAGAAGCGCCACGAGTTGCGCCAATCGCATGCGCAAACCGTAGCCGCGTTGCTTGATCGTGTGGCCGCGCTTGGTGAAGACAGCGGTGAACCGGCTGCAAAAACAGTTTGGACAGCATTGGCTGCCCTGCGCGGCGAGATCGTCGAGGCATTGCGCGGACTCGACAGCGTCGAGCCGCGAGAACGCAAGCTGCTCGCACAGCGATTAAAAGCCAGCCTCACCGACATTGACGCGCGCGTCGCGCGCCGAGACCAGGACGTAGAGCGCGTGAAATCCGGATTGATTGCTCAAGCGCACGCGCTCGGCGAAGGGACGCCGCAACGCGGCGCCGTTGCGGCTGCACGCGATTTGCAACAACGCTGGCAAGCCGCGGGAAACGGGCGTCACGCGTGCGATCAGGCGCAGTGGAAAATGTTCCGTGCGGCGATCGATGCGGTGTTCGCCAGGCTCGACACCGAACGCAGCGAACGCCAAAGCCGTGATGCGCAAGACCGCGCGCAGATCGAAGCGTTGTGCGCGGAACTGGAAACGCTCGCCGACGCATCAACGCCGCCCGAGCGCGGCGCTGTCGCGCGAGTGCAATCGGCCTGGGATGCGCTGCCCGTTCGCGATGCATCCGTCGAGCGCCGCTTTGCCGACGCACAATCGCGTCTGCGCGATGCAGCCGGCACGCGTGAACGTGCGCGCCGACACGCGCGTTTTGATGCATGGCTGGCGCGCTACCGCCTTTGTCGCGCTGCGGAACAACAAACCGAACCTGCGGTGAGCGCGAGCGAACGCTGGAGCGCTGCCGCTGCGACCGATATTGCACCCACGCTGCTCGCGCAGAGATTCGATGCCGCGCTGGGCGGCGTGCCGGCCATAACTGCCGACACCGGGTTATTTTGCGACATCCTGCTCGAACTCGAATTCCTTGCCGGCATCGAGCCGGCCGAAGGCGATCGCGAGCAACGGCGCTTGTTGCAGGTGAGGCGGCTGTCGGCGCGTTTGAGTGGCGACAAGACGACGACTCCGGCCGATCAACTGGCGGCCCTGCTGGCGCGCTGGACGGAACTGGGTGCCACAGCGGATACGACCCTCGACGCACGCCTCGAACGCAGCCTCGCCGTCGCGATCGAAACATTGCCGTGACGGCCGAGCAACCCGCGACGATTGAATCGCATGTCAACGGCGCATCTACGCCCAGTTCTGGTCACCCGCTGGCGGATACGTTTGCTGCGATGCGTGCCGCGCAAGCACGCGAGCTAACGCCGGACTGGCCGCAGCGGGCACGCCGCCTGCACCAACTCGATGCCTTGATCGGCGACAACCTTGAAGCGATCGTTGCTGCGATCGCCGCCGATTTCGGCCGTCGTCCAGCCGAGGAAACCAAGCTGCTGGAGATCTTCCCGAGCCGTTCCGCTATCCGCTACGCGCTGAGCCACGGGCACCGCTGGATGCGGTCGCGCCGACGCTGGGCCGGTTTCCTGTTCTTGCCAGCGCGTACCGAGATTCTGCCGCAGCCGCTGGGTGTAGTCGGCATCATCGTGCCGTGGAATTATCCGCTGTATCTGGCCGTCGGGCCGCTGACCGATGCGCTCGTGGCCGGCAATCGCGTGCTGGTAAAGATGCCCGAAGGCACACCGCGCTTTTCGGCGCTGTTCGCGAATCTGGTCACGAATTATTTTGCCGCTGATGAAGTCACGGTCGTCAATGGCGACGCCGATGTCGCGCGCGCGTTTGCCGCACTGCCGTTCGATCACCTGTTGTTTACCGGCTCGACTGCAATCGGCCGCGAGGTGATGCGCGCGGCAGCGGCGAACCTCACCCCGGTCACGCTTGAACTGGGCGGCAAGTCACCGGCGATCATCGGTCCCGACGCGCGCTTTGAGCATGCGGTGGAACGCATCGTGCTGGGCAAATTGCTGAATGCCGGTCAGACCTGCATCGCGCCCGATTACGTGTTGCTGCCGCGTTCGCAAGTGCCTGCTTTCATCGATCACGCACGCTCAGTGACAGCGCGCCTGTATCCGCAACTGGCCTCGAATGGGCAATACGCAAGCATCGCCTCGGATCGCCAACATGCACGGCTCGTTGCGCTGCGCGACGATGCGCTGGCGGCCGGCGCGGTGGCGCACGCACTCAGCGAATCGGCAGCGAGCGCAGACGCGCGAATTTTTGCTCCAACCGTGTTGAGCAATGTCGACGACCGCATGCAGGTCATGCAGCAGGAAATCTTCGGCCCGCTGTTGCCCGTGGTGCCCTACGACACCCTCGACGAAGCCATCAACTACGTCAACGCACACGCCCACCCGCTCGCGCTGTACGTGTTTGACGAGAGCCGGGCAACAATTGACAAGGTGCTGTCGCGAACTCAAGCCGGCGGTGTCAGCGTCAACGATACGATCCTGCATATCGCGCAGCACCACCTGCCGTTCGGTGGGGTCGGCGCGTCGGGCATGGGCGCGTATCACGGCGAAGAGGGATTCCGCACGTTCTCACGCATGAAACCGGTGTTTCGTCAGGCGCGCTGGAATACGGTTGGCTTGTTGAATCCGCCCTATGGCGCGAACTTCCAGCGCATGTTGAAATTTTTGCTCGGGCGTTGACGAGCGGCGTGCGCAACGGAACAAATGAACTGATTGGCATCGAAACTCAACCAGTTTTTTCTTTCTCCCAGCGGCTACGCAACGCCACAAGTGCAAACCCAAGGAGGAGCAGCATCAGTGCCAGCAGTCCGAGCAAACTCAGGCTTGGTGTGGGTACCGCTGCTTGAGCGCTACCCATGACGGTGAAAGGAACGACACCGAGATGCAGGATCTGGGGTTGACTGAAGAAATCTATGTAGAGAAGATCAAATGTGACGGTGTAGGCCCCAGGTGGGAAGGCGCCAATTGGATAGGTCCCCGTTCCTGTAGGTGAACTGCATAATTCGCTGCCAGGTTCCCAGTGAACACCGTAGACCACGATGCGCAGTGCGTTACCCTCTTGAGTGATCCGCGGGAAGCCGGGCTGGTTAAAAATTCCATCGCACACACCCATGCGCACATTTACCGACACCGGTTCGCCCGCCGTAGGAGTGGTTGGCGTAACGTAGGGCGGTTCCCAGAATGCGTGTGCGGTCGATGAAAGCAATGCGAGCGACAACACCAGCATCGGCGTCAAGAATTTCTTCAACATGTCCCCATTCCCGATGCCCAGCGTCGTCTGCGACGCCAGGGACTATACATGTCCTGTGTGTCGATCCGAACGCGCGTGGTGACGGCCTTCGTGTGGTCGGCGCCGCGTGGCCGTTGGTTACAAAGCTTTCCATCACGCACACGTTCGGATCAAACGGACGCCTCGGCGGCCGGACGGCTGCGACGGCGCACGTGTCCGGCGCGTCCGTCCGCAATCACGTGGCGCATCCACAAGCGCGCATCGTCGAGCAGCGAATAAACACATGGCAGTGCAAGCAGGGTGACGATCGTCGAGAACGTGAGACCCCCGGCGATTGCGCGCGCCATGGGCGAATAAGGTGGTCCGTTGCTCCACGCCTCTGCGCCGCCGATCGCCAGCGGCAGCATGCCGAGAATGGCCGTGGCCATCGTCATCAGCACCGGGCGCAGGCGCTCTTTTGCACCAAGAATCAAGGCTTCGCTGCGCAAATGCCCGTCGTGGCGCAAGCTGTTGATGTGCACGATCATCACGATACCGTTGTTGACGACGACACCCATCAGGATCAGCACGCCGATCGCCGCCATGATCGAGAAGGCGGTACCGCTCAGCCAGAACAACCAGAACACGCCAAAGATCGAGTAGACAAAGGTGCCGATGATCGCGGCGGGAAACAGCAGCGATTCAAACATGGCGCACATCACGACATACACCAGCACCAGCGCGATCAGCGTATTGAACAGCATCTGCTGACCGGCCTGATCGTCGCGATCAAAGCCCTGGCCGAAGCTCCAGCGATAGCCCGGCGGCAGCGCGAGTGCATTCATCGAATCGGTGATCTCCTTGCGCGCATCCGGCATCGTCTTGCCGTCGGCAAGATTGGCGGTGATCTTGAGCGCCGTCATGCGATCGATGCGCTGCACCGCCGAGGGCGTTTCGCGCGTGCCGGTGCGCAGCATCGACAGCAGTGGAATCTGTGTATTGTCCGGCGCGCGCAACTTGAAATCGGAAAGTCCCGCCAGGCTCTGCGTGTCGGCGCCCTGGAAGCGCAGCCATACGGGCAACTGGCGATCATCGACGTGGAAATCCTTGAGCGGCATGCCGCGCAAGGCTATCTGAATGTAGTTGGCGACCGTTTGCGCGTCGAAGCCGTATTGCTTGGCGCGGAGTCGATCCACTTGCGCGGTTACCTCGCGGTCGCCATTTCCCTTCTCGGTGCGGACATCGCGCAAGGTCGACAGTCGCGACAGCACGCCGATCACGCTGCCGGACAATTCGTTGAGCTGATCCACCGAGTCGCCGATCAATGAGATATCGACCCGTCCGCTGAAGTCGTTGTTGTCGCCGCGCTCGAAACCCACGGTTCCGACCGCAAGCTTCGGCAAGCCCTTGCGGATTTCCTCTTCGATGTCAGATGCATCGCGCTTGGCCACGCTCGCATCCGTCAGCATGATGCGCGTCTGCGCCTGGCCCTGTTCGGCATACCAGGTATAGACGGACTTGATCTCGAAGCGCGCGCGGTTCTCGTCGAGATACTTCTCGATCGACATGACCGCCGGCTTGAGATCCTGCAATCGATAGTTGGCATTGAGCACGTAAGAAAGGAATAGCTGGCGTGACGCACCGCTGTGGAACATGTCGAACTTGGTGCGGGTTATCGGCACGACGCTGAGCGCGGCCAGCGCGAAGATCGCGAACACGGTCCAGCGCCGATGCGCTAGCGTCCAGGCGACGATACGTCCATAACGCTCGCGCAAACGCGTGATTGCATTTTCGCGACCGAGAAATTTCGGCGCCTTCAGCTTCGAGGCCAGCATCGGCACCAGACTTACCGCGACCAGCCACGAGGCGAGGTGCGCAATCGACATGGTGATCGCAACCTGGGCGAGGAAAATCGAAATGTTGTTGGTTTCGCCAAAAATGTTCGGCAGGAACACCACGACGCTCGACAGCGTTCCAGCCGCGATCGCAATGCCGACCACCTGGGTCCCCTGTACCGCGCAATACCACGGACGATCCGGATACTTCTCGCGGTACTGATAGATGCTCTCGACCACCACAACCGCGTTGTCGACCAGCATGCCGACCGCGAGCAGCAAGCCCATCATGGATAAGACATTGAGCGTGACGCCGAAGAAATACATGCAGCCAAGCGTCATCACGAAGCAGATCGGAATCGCCAGCGAAACCATCAACGTCGATGGCCAATCGCGCAGGAAGAAAAACAGCACCAGCACGGACAACAACGTGCCCTCAAGCCCCGCCTTGCCGAGCTGACTCAGCGAACTGACCACGCTGTCGGCCTGGTTCTGCATCGCGTAGACGTGGATACCGCTCAGTTCATGTGAACCCTGGATGCGCTTGACCTCGGTCATGACGGCGGTGCCGACGTCGACCAGGTTCGCGTTGCGTTCGCGGTAGATGTCGATGCCAACCGCCGGCTTGCCATCGAGACGACGAGCGAAATCGACGCGCGCGGGGCGCAACTCGATGGTCGCGATATCACCGAGCTTGAGGCCTTTGTCGTCGAGTGCAATGGCGCGGATATCGTCGAGGCTGCTCCACTGTCCCTGCGGCTGCACGCGGTAGCGCATGCCGCCCGTGCTGATCTGCCCTGCCGACAACGAGAAATTCGCCTTCGACAGTTTCTGGTACAGATCATTGAGATTGATGTTGTGCGCGCTCAAGCGATCGGACGACAGCTCGATCTGGACCTCGGGTTTGCCGATGCCGTTGATGTCGACGCGCGCGACTCCCGGGATGCGTTCGAGTGGGCGCTTGATCTCTCGTTCGATCAGCTCGTATGCGTTCGAGAGATCGCCACTTTCGTTGGCAACGCGCAACTGCAGCACGGGCTCGTCCGAAGTGGAGAACTTCTGCACGAAATAGCGTTGCAGATCCGAGGGCAAATCCGCGCGGATCGCATCGATTTTCTCGCGTGCCTGCACGGCCTTGATCGCAACGCTTTCTCCCCACTTGAATTCGAGGAAGATCTGCGCCGATTCGGCGTCCGACGTCGATTGCATGCGTTTGATACCCGGCAGGGTCGCCAGCGCCTCCTCCACCGGACGCGCAATCGTTCGCTCGATTTCGGAAGGCGTCGAACCCGGATACGGGATGTTCACGAACAGGAACGGCGCATCGATGCTCGGAAATTGTTCGAGCGGCAAGCGGAAGGCGGCGATCAGACCCACCGCGACCATTGACACGAAAAACATGATGACGGTAACCGGCCGCTTCAGGCTGAGCTCGGCCAGCGTCATGCCGGTTCTCCCGTAGCTCCTGTGACGATGTCGTCTTCGTGCACCTCGTGTTTTGCGCTTTGACGTGCTGCACGCGCGACGTACCATGCGTCGCCGCGTCGATCGAGCAAGTCATACACCACCGGAATCACGATCAGCGTCAGCAGCGTGGACACGGCCAGACCGCCGATGACCGTCAGCGCCATCGGCGCGCGTACCTCGGCGCCTTCGCCCACCCCGATCGCCAGCGGCGCGAATCCAATCAAGGTACACAATGTCGTCATCACGATCGGGCGCAGGCGCGATTCGGCGCCTTGCGCCAGTGCATCGCGTTTTGGCACGCCCGCCTCGCGCAACTGGTTCACCCGATCGATCAGGACGATCGCGTTCTTGACCACGATGCCGACCAGCATGATCAAGCCGATGAAGACCACCACCGAGATTGCCGAGCCGGAAAGTTTCAACGCCAGCACC